>DATJMP010000128.1:0-12834 GCA_035508655.1 Bryobacteraceae bacterium | reverse complement strand
CTGCTCGGCAACCTGTCGGATTTCAATCCGCAGACGGACGCCGTGCCGGCCGCCGAGTTGACGGAGATCGACCAGTGGATTCTGCTGCGAGCCGAAGAGCTGGTGGCGCGGTGCCGCGTGTGGTATGAGGCGTTTGAGTTCCACAAGGTTTACCACACGGTGTACGCCTTCTGTACCGTGGACCTGAGCGCGGTGTATTTCGACGTGCTCAAGGACCGCCTCTACACGTCCGCCGCGAAATCCAAATCGCGCCGTAGTGCGCAAACGGCGCTCTACCGGCTGCTCGACGCGCTGGTCCGCCTGCTCGCTCCGATTATGAGCTTTACGGCCGACGAGGTGTGGAGTTACATGGGGCGGACAGGGAGCGTTCACCTGGCCTATTTCCCGGAACCGGCCGATCTCTCCGCTGGGCTGACCGTAGACGCCCGGAAACGGGCGGCCAACTGGGACCGTCTAATGGAGGTGAGGGCCGATGTCCTGAAGAGCCTGGAGGCTGCGCGCAACGAAAAGTTGATTGGCGCGCCTCTGGAGGCTCGCGTCCGTCTCTCCGCCAATGGCGATCTCTATCCGCTTCTTTCCGAATACGCGCGAGAGCTTGCCGGCCTGTTCATCGTTTCGCAAGTGGAGCTGGAGAACGCGACGGGCGATCAACTCGGCGTGGCCATCGAGCGGGCAGCCGGCCGCAAATGCGAGCGCTGCTGGAAATACACGACCGATGTCGGCTCGCATGAGAAATACCCTACCATCTGCGCGGCGTGTGCGGATGCCGTGGAAGAGAGCCGCAATGGGTAAGAACGAAAGGCTGAATTTACCCGAGAGACGCAGAGACGCAGAGAATAACCTGTGTTCCCGGCGTCTCGGAGTTTCGGCGGTGGAATATGCCGTTCGATTCTAACCGCGCCCTCACCTCCCGCGGCTTCGGCTTCGCCATTGCCGCTCTGATTTTCGGGCTAGACCGGCTCACTAAGTGGCTGATCGAAACGCGGGTCGGCTTCTTCGATACGTACAAGATTATCCCAGGCTTCTTCGATATCGTCCGGTCTGCCAACCGCGGTGTGGCTTTCGGCATCTTTAATGACTCGAATTCCGAGTGGCGCACCAAGCTTCTGATCTTGGGCACGGTGGCGGCGTGCGTGGCCGTCAGCGCCATGCTGTGGAAGGCCGAACGGCTCGACCGCTCCGCGCTCTGGGGCTTAGCCCTGATCCTGGGGGGAGCGGCCGGCAATCTCTTCGACCGGACTGTATTCGGCCGGGTGACCGACTTTCTCCTTCTCTATATCGGCTCTTATCAGTGGCCCACGTTCAATATTGCCGATTCCGCTATTGTGATTGGCAGCGGACTGCTGATCCTCGACCAGCTCCGCGGCAAGAGGCGCCAGACAGCCCATGTATCCTGAGATTTTTCATCTTTCGTTTCTGCACACCTACGGCCTGCTGGTCGCAGTGGCATTTTTGGTAGCGCTGTGGGTTGTGGGAAGGCTCAGCCGGCAGGCCGGACTGAATCCCGACGCGCTGACCAATCTGGGCGTATATTGCGCGCTGGCCGCCATCGTCGGCGCCAAGGTCATGCTGTTGATCGTCGAGCCGGGCGATTTCTTCTCCTGGGCAACGCTGCAGGCCGGCGGCGTTTTCTATGGCGGCCTGATCGCCGCCCTGGCGGTGGCGTGGTGGTACATGCGGAAGACCAAGCTGCCGCCGCTGGGCACCGCCGACGTGTTCGCGCCTGCGATCGCACTCGGCCACGGAATTGGCCGGCTGGGCTGTTTTTCGGCCGGCTGCTGCTGGGGCGTAAAATGCGAACTGCCCTGGGCGGTCACGTTCCGCAACCCGGTGGCCCACGATCTGGTGGGCGTGCCGCTCAATGTGCCGCTGCATCCGACGCAGCTTTACGAATCGGCAGCTGAGTTCGTGATCTTCGGTATCCTGATATGGCGCTTCCACCGTCCGCACCAGACTGGAACGATCATCAGCCTATACCTTCTTCTTTATTCCACCGCGCGATTTATCGTCGAGTTCTTCCGTTTCCACGAGCAAGGGAACCTGTGGGGCACTCCGCTCGACACCTCGCAGTGGATCTCCATCGGACTGTTCTCGCTGGGCGCGCTCTATTTCGTGCGCGGCCGCGCCGCTGCTCCCCGCACGGCGTGAAACGCTGACCCACCAAAAGTAAAGCGCCAGAATCGCGCAGATCGACGCGAACCCCCAGCCGCCGTCGAATCCCCACCACCCCAAACTGGCAAATAGCACCGCCAGGCCGACCGCCGCCCGGCTCCACTGTCGTGCCCGTTTCCGATACCCCGCCACAACTTCAGGCTACTCCATGGCCCCCGACCGAGTCTCAAGGTGCTTCACTCAGAGAGTGTTTCCCGAGCCGTAGCAGATCCCAACAAGGATACCGGAAACGACGCAATCGGGAAGATTGTGAGCTTCGTTTTGTTCGCAATGGGTGTACAGTATCCAGGGGAGGTGGTTGCGATGTTTCGCCTGCGCGCTCTGCTTCTTGCCGTTTTCGCCGTCCTCGGCGGCCTGTCGCTGTTCGTCTCGCGTTCCGACGCGAATCCGGAGGTGGTGCGGCTCGTCGCGCCGGGCGTCTGGTTTCGCGAGGGCGACCTGGCCGACCTCGGCCATTGCAATAATATCTTCATCGAGATGAAGGATTACCTGATCGTGGTGGACGCCAACTTCCCCAGCGGCGCCCGGGCAGCGATGGCCGACGCCCGCCGGATTTCGCCCAAACCGGTGAAATACGTTTTCGACACCCACCACCACGGCGACCACCTCTACGGCAACGTCCTCTGGACACGCGCCGGAGCCACTACCCTGGCCTTCCAGGGAGTGGCAGAGGAACTAAAACGCCTCGAACCCACCCGCTGGCAGGAGTCGGCCAAAACCCGGAGCGACGTCGCCGAACTGAATCAGCCGGGCCCCGAACCGCCCAAGCAGGACATCACTGAAAATATGTTCCTGCTGAGCGACGGTTCCCGCAAAGTGGAATTTCGGCATTTCGGCTGGGCGCACACCAAAGGCGACGGCTTTGTTTACCTGCCCAAGGAACAGGTTCTGTGCACGGGCGACGCCGTGGTGAACGGGCCGCACAACGCCACCATGGACGCCAACATCGCCAACTGGCCGGTCGTCCTGGCTGCCGCCGCCAAACTCAAAGTCAAAACCGTCCTTCCTGGCCACGGCTCCGCCGGCGGACGGGAACTCATCACCGGACAGGCGCAATTCATGACCGAACTCTATAAGGCCGTAAAGGCCGGCGCTGACCAGGGCAAAAAGCTGGAGGATATCCAGGCGTCCATTCAACTACCCGACTCCGTCAGCAACTGGGTGAGCGAGACGTCGCTGAAAACCCAGGTTGCGGATGCGTACCGGCAGGCGACAGCGAAATAGGGATCAGGGCATCGACGACGCGTAACAGGTGAGCGGTTGCACGAGATTTCGGGAGAATTCTGGTTTTCACCAGCAGGAGCCGGATGTCCTCGTCAGCCAACCCAGGCCGACGCCCCGATCCCAGATCCTGGGTCCTGCCCCCCGGCCCCTATAATGAAATAGTGCGGACGTATTTCGTCCACAATTTCGGGTGCCGGGCCACACAGGCCGATGGGGCGGCGTTGGAAGCGATGCTGGCTGCCAAAGGGATGGACGCGGCGGCGTCGCGTTCGGCGGCCGACCTGGTCATCCTGAACACTTGCACGGTCACGTCCTCGGCGGATGATGACGTCCGGCAGGCGATTCGCCGCGTGCACCGCGAAAACCCACAGGCCCGTATCCTCGTAACCGGTTGTTACGCACAGCGGGCCCCGCACGAACTGGCCGTACTTCCGGGTGTCGAATGGGTAGTGGGTAATTCCCATAAAACCAGGATCCCGGAGCTAGTGTCCATCGGCGCAAACGATCGCGTTTCATCGCCTGCCGGGCCCACGCCTTACCACGGCAACGTCCACGTGGGCGACATCTTCGAGCAGCGCGATTTCCTTTCTGCCCCCGTCGGGGATGCCGCCGGTGACCGCACGCGCCCGAATCTGAAGATCCAGGACGGCTGCAACAACCGCTGCTCGTTCTGCATAATTCCCTTTGTACGCGGACGCAGCCGGAGCATGCCGGCCACGATGGTGGTCGAGCAAGTCCGGGATCTGGCCCGCCGTTATCGCGAAGTGGTGCTCAGCGGGATCAATCTGGGGAGATGGGGACGGGAGCCGGGCAGCACAATGCGGCTGGCGGACCTGGTCCGGATGTTGCTGGCGCAAACCGAAATCGAGCGCCTGCGGCTCAGTTCGGTCGAGCCGATGGATTTCTCCGATGACCTGTTGGGCCTGATGGAAGAATCGCCGCGGGTGGCGCCGCATGTGCACGCCCCGCTGCAATCCGGTTCCGACCGCATGCTGCGCCTCATGCACCGCAAGTACCGGCCGCGCCATTATGCCGACCGCATTCAGAAGGCCCGCCGGCTGATGCCGGATGCAGCCATCGGCGCAGACGTCATGGTCGGTTTTCCGGGCGAAACGGACCCCGATTTCGAGGAAAGCCGCGCCTTCATCGCATCACTCCCATTCACCTACCTGCATGTGTTCACCTATTCGGAACGGCCGGGGACGCCCGCCGCGTCCAGTCCCGATTCCGTTTCCATGCCGGTGCGCAAGGAGCGGAACCGCGTACTGCGCGAACTGGCCGCGGCCAGGAACCTGGAATTCCGTCGCGGCATGATCGGCCGCACGCTGTCCGCCGTCACCCTGCACGAGCCCGGCATGGCTTTATCAGGGAATTACCTGAAGATCCATTTGTCGGCGACGCGACCGGCGAACCTTCTGGCCGACATCAAAATTGCTGGAATTTTCCGCGATGGGCTATACGAATCCGGGGCCGGACCAGTAGAATAAGACTAGATCGTCGCAGATGCACTCCAAAGACGGAGGGGCTGAAATCGCCGCGCTGCCGAATCTCTCCCTGCGCACCAAAGGTGTGCTTGTGGTGGCGATACCGGTTTGCGCGCTGCTGATGGCGATGGCGGTCTTCTACCGGTTCGACCAGCAGTTGCGGCAGGCGCAGGCGGCAGTAGAGCGGGGTTCCGGTTTGCGCTCCGATATCCGCGACATCCTCATCGGCATGGTGGACGCCGAAACAAGCGTTCGCGGCTACCTGCTGAGTCACAACTCTGCCTTTCTTGAACCCTACGAGGCGGCGCGGCTCCGGCTACCGCAGGTGCTCGATCATCTGCACCGAACCATCAGTCCGGAGCAGGCTCCGCGGCTGGCCAGCGTGGACGAACTAGTCAGGCGGATTCTAGCTTCGCTCGATCACGGACGGCAAGCGCCAGGAGAAACGGCGGCAGGCCAACTGGAGGCCGACAAAGCTGCCATGGACGACTTGCGCGGCCAGCTCAGAGCGATGCAAGAGCACGAGGACCGCCTGCTGGCCCTGCACACGGCCCAAGAACGCCGGCTGGAGACGTGGCTGCGCTCGGCCCTCTTCGCCGGCGGGGCGCTGGGCCTCCTTGGCGGCATTGTGGGGGTTCTGCTCTTCACCACCAGCATCGGGCGGCGCATCGAACTGCTGGTGGAGGAGGCGCGCGAAGTGGCAGCCGGCCGTGTCATCAGCCACCCGATCCCCGGCCACGACGAGTTGGCCCACCTAGAACGAACGCTGCAGAAGACCTCGGAACTGCTGGCGTCCCAGTCCGCCCAACTACGTTCCGGCCAGAGCGACCTGGAGACGCGTGTCCGCAGCCGCACCGCAGAGCTGGAAAGCGCCAACGAAGAACTGCGCCAGGCCAAGGAGGTCAGCGAAGCTGTTATTCAATCGTCCCCGCTGGCGATTTGGGCGATCGATCTGGAGGGGAAGGTTCAATTCTGGAATCCGGCCGCGGAATCCATTTTCGGATGGGCCGCGGAAGACGTCATCGGCCGATCCCTGCCGATCGTGCCACAAGACCAGATCGAAGAGTACGACGAGTGGGTGGAGGACTTTCGCATCGGCGAAGTCATATCCGGTGTGGAGCGGAAGCGGCAGCGCAAGGATGGCAAGCTGATCGACGTCGTAATCTGGACCGCGCCTCTGCGCGACGCCGCCGGCGAAATCCGAGGCACCATCGCCATCGATAGCGACGTTTCGCAACATAAGCTGCTGGAGGAGCAGTTCCGGCAGTCACAGAAGCTGGAGGCGGTAGGCCAGCTTGCCGGCGGCGTGGCGCACGATTTCAATAACCTGCTCACCATCATCCAGGGCTACACCGAGATGATCATGATCGAGGCTCAGGACGCGGGACTGCGGGAATACGCACAGGAGATTCAGTATGCGGCCACCCGCGCCACGGCGCTCACCACGCAGTTGCTGGCCTTCAGCCGCCGCCAGATCAGCCAGCCCAAAGTGTTGGATTTGAACGAGGTGGTTGGTCACTCGATGAAGCTGCTGCGACGCATCATCGGAGAGGATATCGATGTGTCCGCCAGTATGGATCCGACGGTGGGCAAGGTGAAAATCGATCCCGTGCATATCGACCAGGTGATCATGAACCTGGCGGTGAATGCCCGCGACGCCATGCCCAATGGCGGCCGGCTGTCGATCCAGACCACGAACACCTTTCTGGACGAGCACTACATCGACCGTCATATCGGAGTGACTCCTGGCGCATACTGCATGCTAGCGATCAGCGATACCGGCACGGGTATGACCGCCGAGACACGGAGCCGGTTGTTCGAACCGTTTTTCACTACCAAGGAAGCCGGCAAAGGGACGGGGCTTGGGCTTGCCATCGTATACGGCATCGTCAAACAGGCTGGAGGCGAGATCATGGTCTACAGCGAACTGGGCCGGGGCACGACCTTCAAGATCTATCTGCCCCTGGTCGACGTCTCGGCCTCCATCGCCGCGGCCGAACACCGCGGCAGCGAAATGGGTGGAACCGAAACGGTCCTGCTGTGCGAGGACGACCCCAAGATCCGCCGGTTAGTTGAAGTCATGTTGGGCCGGCGCGGCTACCGGGTGATCTCCTCCGGCGATCCGGAGGAAGCGCTGGACATCGTCCGCAAATATACCGAGCCGATTCAGCTGCTGCTCACCGACATCGTCATGCCGGGCGCGAGCGGCTTCGATTTGGCGCAATCGGCGTTGAAACTGCGCCCGCACATGCGTGTGCTCTACATGTCGGGCTACACCGACAACCAGATGAACGGCACCAAGACGCTGGCCGACGACCTGCCCTTCCTGCAAAAGCCTTTCACGGCCGCCGCCCTGATGTCCAAAGTGCGCGAGGCTCTCACGCAAAACCAGGGGTCGGGGATCGGGGATTAGGCGATCAGACGCGCAGCACAGGGCGCCTCCTTGCAGCGCTCATGCTCCCGTCTTGAGCACGGGATCGCCCATGAGGACCGCGCGGCAACTCCGCTGAGCGCCACGATTCTCGGCGCCCCAATCCCTGACCCCTGTTTTTTACATCTCCCGGCGGCCTTCCATGGCTTTCGAGATGGTGACCTCGTCTGCGAACTCCAGATCGGAGCCGACCGGGATGCCCATGGCAATGCGGGTGACCCGGACTCCCAGCGGCTTGAGCAGGCGGGCCAGGTAGACTGCTGTAGCTTCACCCTCGACCGTGGGATTGGTGGCGACGATCACTTCCTCGATTTCTCCACGGCCGATGCGCTCCACCAGCGCCTTGATTTTAAGCGAGTCCGGCCCGATGCCGCGCAACGGGGACAGAGCGCCGTGCAGCACGTGGTAGCGGCCGTTGAACTGGCGCGTGGTTTCGATGCCGACGATGTTGTGAGGCTCTTCCACCACGCACACCACCCGGGCATCACGATGCGGATCGCGGCAATACTGGCACTGCTCGGCATCGCTGATGTTGTAGCAGACAGCGCACAAGCCAAGCTTGTCCTTGACGTCCAGCACGGCCTGGGCCAGGCGTTCGGCATCCTCCCGCGGGGCGCGGAGCAAATGGAACGCAATGCGTTGCGCCGATTTTTGTCCAACGCCCGGCAAGCGCTTGCATTCCGTAATCAGGCGCGCCAGCGGCTCGGCAAAATCTGGCATGGCTAGCGCTCCAGCCGGCTTGTCAAGCCATGGCGCAGGACCAACGAAATAGGAACCAAGCCGGAGTTCATGGGTTTAGAACAGGCCCGGCGGTAGGCCCATGCCTCCCAGCATTCCGCCCATCTTCTGTTTGATCTCGTCATCCACTTTTTTGACCGCTTCGCTAGCAGCGGCAACGATGAGATCCTGGAGCATCTCCACGTCCCCCGCCACCTCGGGGTCGATCTTGACGGAGAGCAGATTTTTCTGTCCATCCATGTTCACGGTGACCATGCCGCCGCCCGCCGTGGCCTCCACTTTGATACGCGCAACCTCTTCCTGCAGCTTTTCCTGCATGCGCTGCGCCTGTTGCATCATCTGCTGCATGTTGCCGGGTAATTTCACGTGCCTACTCCTTCAGATTGCGAACTTTGCGGATCTCGCCGCCGAAAATCTCGCGGAAACGCTGTACCTCTGGATTCGCCAACGCGCGGGTGGTGGCGTCGTCCTCGGTGGGGCGTGCCACGGTCTGCTGTACGCCGACTTCGCCAACCGTCACCTTGATCCGCAGGGGCCGCTGCGAAATGCGCTTGAGGGCCTGCTGCAGCTCGTCGGACCGCAGCATAATCTTATTGGCCCCGCTGGTAATGAACTCCAGCTCGCCGTTGGATTCCATCACCCGCGAATTCTCGACGGCGTCGGCCGTAAACTGCATCCCCAATTCCAGCAGGGCGCTGTGCAGCCGCTCGCGCCAATCGGACGGCGCCGGTGGCGCCTCATCAGGGGCCGGGGGCCGGGGGCCAGAGGCCAGGGTGGGGCCCGGCTGTGCCGAGGCCTTCTTGGCTCGATCGAGTTCGAATGGGGACGGACCGCTGCGCGGCGCTGGCGGTGCTGGCGGTTTCGCCGCAGCGACGGAATGCGCGGATTTCACGGGTGCTTCCCCGGCCCCCGGTCCCCGGCCCCCGGCCCCTGATGATGCGCCCCCGGCCCCGCCTACTTCTGCCAGAGCTTCTTCAATGGGGAGCAACCGGCCGGCCTGAACCAGGCGAAGCAGGCCGAGCTCCAGGTGGAAGCGCGGCTGCAAAGAAAACTGCAACTCGCGGAACAGATCGAGCGAAAGCGCGAGGTAACGGGTCAAGTCCTCTTCGGAAAACTTCGCGCCGGTCTCGGCCAGCCGCTGCCGCTCGGCGGGGGAAGCGGCGATCAGACGCGCGGCCCCATCCGCACCGGCGATCCGCGCCACCAGCAGATTGCGGATGTAGCGCGAGAGCTCCCGGCTGAAATGCTGCAGGTTGTGGCCGTTGCGCTCCAGTTCGTCCACGACCTCCAGCATACGCCGCGCATCGCCTGCCAGCAGCGCCTCCGCCACGGTTTCGAGTGATTCGGTGGAGAAGGCACCCAGGAGAGCGCGGACGTCCGCGGCGTTGAGCTTCGCGCCACAGCAGGCGATGGCCTGGTCGAGCGCGGAAAGCGAGTCGCGCACGCTGCCCTCACCGGCGGCGGCGAGCACCGCCAGTGCTTCCGCATCCGCCTCGATGCCTTCCTGCTGGCAGATCCAGGCCATGCGCGCGGTCAGGTCTTCAAAATCCACGGAGCGAAAGCTGAAATGCTGGCAGCGCGAAGCGATGGTGGCCGGGATCTTGTGCGCTTCGGTAGTGCAAAGAACGAAGACCGCCCACTCCGGTGGCTCCTCAATGGTCTTGAGGAGCGCGTTGAAGGCTTCGTTGGTGATCTGGTGGGCTTCGTCGATAATGAAAATCTTGTAGCGGTCGCGCGCCGGCTGGTAGCGGACGTTTTCGCGCAGCTCCCGCATTTCATTGATGCCGCGGTTGCTGGCGGCGTCGATCTCGATTACATCCACGGTGCCGCCGGCCGTGATTTCACGGCAACTCGCGCATTCGCCGCAGGGTGAGGCAGTCGGGCCCTTGATACAGTTCAGGCAGCGAGCGAGGATGCGAGCCACCGTAGTCTTGCCGGTACCGCGCTGGCCGGAAAAGATATAACCGTGCGCGATGCGGTTCTGCGCAATGGCATTTTCCAGCGTGGTCTTGACGTGCTCCTGGTTGACGACTTCAGAAAACGTCTGTGGCCGGTATTTTCTGGCGATGACCTGGTACATGCGGTGGGCGCTTCCTACCCCAGCGAACCAAAACCGTTTGCCGGGGGATCCCTGCTTCGGGCTAGTGCCAGGCCCCGGGTAATCCGCGGCACACGAGCCGCACCACTACCGTTGCTTCCTTCCGGACCTGGCGGGGTTTGCGGCCGCCCGTTGCACGGAGCCCGAGACCTGACAAGTATTCATCGTAGCATGGGCTGGCAGATGCCTCCCTGGCGACTCTTACTGCCTGACCGTACCGGTCCACTGAATCTCGAAGGGGGCCGTCTCATCGACCAAGTTGTAATCGGCCGGCGGCTGGAAGATGCTGATGGGCGGCTCGGACCGATCGATGTGTATGAGCTTAATCGTGTTTTCACCCCTCCGCGGATCGGAGCTCTTGAAGAGCACGCCCTCGCCCAGTTCCCGGGAATACCAGTTTTCCCTGACACTCGTAAAGGGCCGGTCATTGCCGACCGCGCCGGTGGGGTAGCTCTCGGTAGTCCGGGTGCCCCGCGCCATCACACCCTCGATCATCTGCTCGCCCAGGTCTTCGTGCTGGATCTGGGGTCGTGGGGGCGCTTGGCCCGCCGGGGTCACCGCGGCGGCGGGCGCGGCTCCGCCGGCAGTTTGAGCCGGAGCCCTTACTTGAGCTGAAGCCGCGGTACCTACACCGCCGCCTACTGCAAACGAGCCGCTGGCCCCCGCCGCAGGCGCGGCAGCGACCGCCGCCGGGCCGGCAGGAATCAATTGCCCGTTGCCGGCAGCGAACTTCCCGGGCGGCACGGTCGCGTGTTGCACCCGATGCGCGACCTTGTGCTGGGTGTCCAGAATATAGTCGAAACCGGCAACCGGATCGCTGATTTCCACGATCAGGGGCGATTCGAAGTTTTGCCGGCCCATCGCCGTTTGGCGCTCGGTCCGCGTGCGGCCCTGAGAATCGCGGTATATCGTCTCCTGGTCGTAAGAGTTCGTGAAGCGGGTTCCATCGGAACCAACCATGACTTGCTCGCTGACGCGCTTAGCGGAGTACGGTGCTCCTAAAATGGGCGAGCCGCGATACCGCGGCACGGGAAAACGCGTGCTCCCGTGGATCTCGCTCGGACCGGCGGCGACGGCAACACTGCTGGCGACGACCTGTCCGAAGGCGGCCAGGTTGAATAAGGCGAACCCGGCCAGGTAACGGCAAATCCACATGGTGCACCTCTCGCACGTCACTCTACCGCATCCCCGCGCCCCGAACAAGGCACGTGTGGCGGCAAACAGCCAATCGGCGGGGAATTAGAGTATAATCCTGCGGCAAAGGGGGTGCCTATGCGCCTTACCATTAACGGGGCCCTTGCGATGTTTCTGGCAGCCGGCGCGCTCGCCGCGGCCGAGCCGCCTTATGCCGGCAAATGGAAGGAGAATCCGGAGAAAAGCAACTTCGCCGGCATGACCATGACGATCAACCAAATGCCCTCTGGCGAGATGCAGTTCTCGGCGGAGGGAATGACGTATAAGTTCAAGCTGGATGGGAAGGACTATCCCGATGGGATGGGTGGAACCGCCGCGTGGACGTCGACGGGCTCTAACTCGTGGCGGACGGTGGACAAGATGAACGGCAAAACGGTTGCCACCGACGATCTCACCGTGTCCAGTGACGGTAAAGGCCTGACCATCCATACTACCGGCACCAAGCCGAACGGTGAGCCGATTGATCAAAACGCCAACTATCGCCGCGTTTCCGGCGGTCCGGGGTTGGCCGGCAAATGGAAGACGGAGAATTACAAAAACGCCAACCCTAACATCATCGAACTCGTCCCATCGGGGAGCGATGGCCTCATTTTCAAAGAGGCTGCTTACGACCTGACCTGCGATTCCAAGCTGGATGGAAAGGATTACCCTTGCACCGGTCCTACGATCGGCAGTGGATGGACCGTTGCGATGACCAAAGCCGGCCCGCGCGGGCTCAATATGCTGATCAAGAAGGACGGCAAGCCGTTCTTCAGGGAGACTTACACGGTTTCGGCCGATGGCAAGACCCTGACCGACACGGAAGTGGCCACCGCCACCAATGAAAAGACTACGCTGGTGCTGGACCGGCAATAGACCCTGTCCCGTCGTTTAGACAAAGAAGGCCGATTCGACTGGGGCAGACCGCTCGGCCTGCCTCACGTCCTACAATAGACCTTTGCCTCTATGACCTCCAATCCTGCTTTGGGCGTGGTCTTTCACTGGCTGGGCGGGCTGGCGTCCGGCAGCTTTTACGTGCCGTTCCGGGCTGTGAAGCGCTGGTCGTGGGAAACCTACTGGCTGGCGGGCGGCGTCTTTAGCTGGATTATCGTGCCGTGGCTGCTGGCGGGAACCATGACCGGCAGCCTGTTTGCCACGCTGCATCAGACGTCGTGGGAAACGCTGTGGTGGGTGTATTTTTTCGGCGTGCTGTGGGGGTTCGGCGGATTGACGTTCGGGCTCACCATGCGGTACCTGGGCATGTCGCTCGGCATGGCGATGGTGCTCGGTTACTGCGCCGCTTTCGGCACGCTGATCCCACCGATTTACCATGGCGTGTTTTTCTCCGCCGTTCTGCCGACGATTTCGGGCAAGGTGATCGTGGCCGGGATTGCGGTATGCATGGCAGGGATCGCGTTCGCGGGCAAGGCCGGCATGTCGAAGGAGCGGGAAATGCCGGAGGACCAGAAGCGGGCGGTCATTCGCGAATTCGACCTCAAAAAGGGCGTGCTGGT
>DATJMP010000127.1:0-8080 GCA_035508655.1 Bryobacteraceae bacterium | reverse complement strand
GTTCCTGCTGTGGAAATGGGCGCAGGGCTGAGCCAAGCGCGGCTCAGGTACCGAAGTTCGCCTGGCCTCCGCCCGGATTGATTCCAAGTTTCCGGAGCCACTCTTCCAACTGCCGCAATGCATCCGCCTCCGCCGGCCCGGCCGGTTGGTCCAGACCGCGGAAATGGCTGATCCGAATGCGCACTCTATCCTCGACCTGGAAATGGCTTCTGGAATCGAGGATCACGCTGGAGTCGAACGGGATCACCTCGATCGAGCAGCGGTCGCAAATCGGAATCTCCGCGACGGCTTCCTCAATCGCGCCGTAGGCGATCTCATAATCCGGAGAAGGCTGTGATTCACCGCTGGATTTGACGCCGTACACGTCTACATCGTATCCGGCCTGGATCCTCGTCAACTCGGGGGAGCGCCCCTCCGGGAGTTCCTCTAATTCCACGTAGTATGGCGTCGTCTCGTAGAACGCGTGATGACGCCGATTCACCTGGTAAACTTCTTCGAGCATCATAGTGCATCCCGATATCAGATCTTCACGCCGGCAACCTGCCCGCGCAGCCTCAACTCCGATTTAAGCGTACAACCCCATGCGCGACTTGACCAGCTGAACCGTTGCGTCGGCGATGGGCGCAACGCGCTCCGCGCCCTCCCGCAGGACGGAGGCCAGATAGCCAGGCTCGGCGCGAATCTGCTTGTAGCGCTGCTGAAACGGGGCCAAATTTTCGATCACCATTTCCGCGACCTGCTTCTTAAGATCTCCGTAGCGCATGCCGGTGAAACGCGATTTCATCTCGTCATCGGTGGCACCGGAGAACGCCTGATAAATCGAGAGCAGGTTGAGGACGCCGGGGCCGGCGCCGGCGAAATCCACCGCGGGGTTGGAATCGGTAGTGGCGCGGAGAATCGTCTTGCGGATCTTTTCGGGCGCATCGAGCAGGGCGACTGCGTGGCCGGCGCCGGTAGCGGATTTGCTCATCTTCTGGGTGGGATCGTCCAGCCCCATGATGCGGGCACCGACGGCCGGCAGACTGGTATCGGGCACCACCAGCGTCTCGCCATAGAGGCTGTTGAAGCGCTGAGCGATATCGCGGGTGAGCTCAAGGTGCTGCGCCTGGTCCTCGCCTACGGGAACGATGCCGGCGTGATACAGCAGAATATCGGCGGCCATCAGCACCGGATATTGCAGCAAGCCGTCACCGACCGATTCCTGCCTGGCCGATTTGGCTTTGTACTGCGTCATGCGCTCCAGCCATCCGACCGGCGTGACACAGGTGAGCATCCAGGCGAGCTCGGCGTGCGCCGGCACCGCGGATTGCACCATCACGGCGCTGACCTTGGGATCGATGCCCGCGGCGAGGTAAAGCGCGGCGGTCTCCTCGATTTTCGAGCGCAGCTCTCCGGGATCCTGGTAAAGGGTGACGGCGTGCAGATCGACGATGCAGAAAATGCACTCGTAATCGTGCTGGATGCGCACCCAATTCTTCAACGCGCCCAGGTAGTTGCCGATGTGCAGGTTTCCGGTCGGCTGCATGCCGGAAAAGACTCGTGTTTTCATGATAAGGAGGGGTGAAGCTCCATCGTAACGGGACGAATACGAGATGTCTAGCCCATCGGATGACCCTGGGACACGAATGAAAGCAACGAGCGATTTCGAATTGACCGTGGAGAAGCTGGTGTACGGAGGCGACGGTCTGGCGCGGCTCAGCCCCAGCCAGCCGGAAGCGGACCGGCCGGGGAGCCCGGGAGGCGGGCGCGTGGTGCTCGCGCCCTTTGTGCTGCCGGGTGAGCGCGTGCGCGCGCGGGCACGGCAGGAAAAGCCCGGGCTGGTGCGGGCCGATGTGATCGAAATCCTGCGTGCGGCGCCGGAGCGGGTGGCTGCGCCATGCCCGTATTTCGGGCGCTGCGGCGGCTGCCAGTATCAGCACGCACCCTACGAATACCAACTGGCGTTGAAGCGGCAAATCCTGGAAGAGGAACTGCGGCGACTCGGGAAGATCGAGCCGCCCGGGCAGATCGCAACTATTGCGGGCGAGCCGTGGGCCTATCGCAACCGCGCGCAGTTACATATCGAAGACGGACGGCTCGGATACCGGGAGGCGCGGTCGCACAACCTCTGCGCGATCGATCAGTGCCCGATCAGCTCTCCGAAAATCAACGAAACGATTGCGGTACTGACGCGGATGTCGAGTGACCGCCGCTGGCCGCGGTTCGTGCACTCCATGGAGATCTTCACTGATGAACGGCACGTACAATTGAACGTGCTGGCCACGGACCGGCCGGTTGCGAGGCGCTTCTTCGACTGGTGCGCCGAGGAGATCTCGGGCTTTGCGAGCGGCGCCCTGGATTACGAAGGGCGTTTCCGCGTAAGCAGCAATTCGTTCTTTCAGGTGAACCGGTTCCTCATCGACCAACTGGCGGAAGCGGCGACGGGCGACGCGCGCGGGGAGACGGCGCTCGAGCTATATGCGGGAGTCGGACTGTTTTCGCTGCCGCTCGCGCGAAAATTCGGAGCCGTAACGGCGGTCGAATCCGGAGCAGGCGCTGCGCGCGATTTACAGTTCAACGCCGAGCGCGCAGGATTGACCAACATAAAAGCCGAGCAGCGAACCGCCGAGGAATTCCTGCACGGGCTGGAACGAGCACCGGATTTCGTGCTGCTTGATCCGCCGCGGGCCGGAATTGGCAAAACCGTGGTGCGGCGGCTGGCGGAGTTGCAGCCACGGCGCGTAACCATAGTGGCCTGCGACCCCGCGACCCTGGCGCGCGACCTGGCCGCTCTAATCGCCGCCGGCTTCAAACTGGGGAGGCTGACCCTGGTGGACATGTTCCCGCAGACGTTCCACCTGGAGACGGTGGCGGAGTTGGTGAGATAAGCAAAAGCCCGCGGGCCGGCTGGAAGGGCGCGGCTGACCACCCGGCCGAAACAGCGGCAGTTGCCGAGACTCGGTGCCCGTGCCATCGCCCTCCCCGGTGCTATCCTCTATACCAGGAAGCGAGCGGGATGCGAAAGGCGTTGATCTCCGGAATCATCGCGGCGGGTGTACTGCTCGCATTTCAGCGGCCTTTTCGCGAATTTCCCGGGATTGAATACCGGTTAGGGTCCATTCCGATACCGCCGGATCACGACCGGGTCACCGAATGGGCCTTCGCGCGCCTCATGTATCCACCCGGGCCGCTGAACGGCTATGAGGGACGCGACGAAGACTGGCACACCGGCTATTCGCTCTGGTCGCAGGATTTTCCGCGTGCCGACCGGCATTTCTCTCTGGCCGTACGGCGCCTCACGCGCGTGGACGCGCGCGAAGCCGAGCAGGTGGTGAACCTGGATGAGGGCGATCAATACGATTGGCCCTGGCTTTACGCCGTGCAGGTTGGAGAGTGGGGGCTGACCGACAAGCAGGGGAAGGCTTTGCGGGAATACCTGCTGCGCGGCGGCTTTTTCATGGCCGACGATTTTCACGGCATTCGCGAGTGGGAAGAGTTCGAGTCGCGAATCAAGCGCGCCTTTCCGGAAAAGGACATTCGCGAGATTGCCGACGACGACCAGATCTTTCACACGGTTTACGACCTGAAGGACCGGATCCAGGTGCCGGGACAGGCGCACCTGCGGCTTGGATACAAGGTGTCGCCGACGGCGGTAAGTCCGACGGACGGAAAAGGCGCGCACTGGCGCGCCATCTACGATGAGAAGGGGCGCGTCATCATTGCGATTTCGTACAACTCCGATATCGGCGATGCCTGGGAATACGCCGATGACCCGCGATACCCGGCGAAGTTTTCCGACCTTGCAATCCGCCTGGGCGTGAACTACGTTGTCTACGCGATGACGCACTGAGCTGAGAGCTGACAGCTTTCAGCGCGTTCGCGTCGAGGTTCCAGGCTGCCGCCGCTCCTGCGGGTGAAGGGGCGGCGGATTGCCGCCTTCACCTCGCAAGCTGGGAACTGATCGCTGAAAGCTGTGGCGGCTCAAAAGCTGACCGCCGAACTCCCTGCCTGGTTCTCGGGACCGCCGACGTGGATGTGGTCGATGATTCTCTGGGTGATGGTGGGCTTCTTGTCTAATGCCGGATTGTGGCGTTTGCCGTAAATATAGTCGCCGGTGAACCAGCCGATCGCACCGCCGGCACAGACGTCGCCGGGGAAGTGCTTATTGGCAGCGAGGCGGGCGCCGATCACGACGGAGGCATAACTGTAAGCGAGGATCTGCACCCATCGTTTGTGCGGATACTCGTGCGCCACAACCGAAGCCATCGCGAACGTAGACATGGCGTGGCCCGAAGGAAAGCTGGAATCCAAGCGCGATTTGGCGGCTCCGAATTCTCCGTTTCCGGCGCCCTCCAGCGGGCGCTGGCGGTCGAACACCGCCTTCATTCCTTCCAACAGGATGCCGGTAGTAGCCAGCGTTTCGAACGCAATCAGGCCGGTTTCGCGAAAGTGATCGCTATGAAATCTGGTGCCGCCGAAATAGAACGCGGCGCTGATGGGCAGAAGTGTATAGGCTGAGCCGATGTAGGATACGCCGTTGCCGAGATGCTCGAGCCACGGCGGATTGGGCGCGTTCCTGGAGACGTACTTATCGACAGAAATCAGGGCGCCGGTGGCGCCGCCAAAGATCAGCCACCATTTTGCATCCTTTCTGGACGTATGCCACGGGCTGGTGCCGATGCCCTTCAGGTCGTACCCAACAAAGCGCGGCATCCGCAGGAAAGGATGCCAATAGCCTGTGGCACCTTGATAATCCTTCGGCTTAATCGCCATCTGTCCGGGCTTAGGCTTGATGACGGAGCGGTTGCGGCTCTGGCCGGCGGCATTGGCCGGTGGACGGTTCTGATTCGCCGGTGGGGCAGCACCCGGTGGCTGATTCTGATTTTGGCCCTGCTCCGCAGAGGCCACACCGGCCGCCGCTTGTTTCTGCCGCGCGGGTTCGGCAGGCTGGTCAATCGGGCCGGCAATCCCTGGCGCCGCCGCATTCGGAATCAATCGCACCGGGCCGCCCAGCGTGAGCGCATTCACCGTAGGAGCGGTCTGTGCGAAGGCCGGCGTCAGGAATAAAGCGCACAGTAGGATTTTCATCCGGATTTCTCCGGTGAAGAAACGCAGCAAGCCGAGTACCGCGCGTTACCGCTCGTTAGCGCAACTGGTCTTCGACTTCACGCAGCCAGTCGGGACGCTTCAGCACGTCGCGCGGCTTGCTGCCGTCGGGCGGACCGATGATGCCATCGCGCTGCATCATGTCCAAGATCCGGGCGGCGCGCCCGTAGCCGAGGCGCAGATGGCGCTGGAGCGTGGAAGTGGACGCTTTGCCCATCTGCAGAACGAGGCGCACCGCATCCTCGTACATCGGGTCCTGCTCATTGGGGGACGCGTCGGCCTCGCCGGGCTCATCGCCGTCGCTGGGAGGCGCGATGAGGAAGGACTGATCGTATTCGGGCGAAGCCTGTTCCTTCCAGAAGTTGACCACGCGAGCGATTTCGGTTTCGGTGACAAACGCGCCATGCAGCCGCGTCAAGCGGGAAGAGCCGGGCGGAAGGAAGAGCATGTCGCCCTTGCCCAGCAGGTGTTCCGCGCCCATCACGTCGAGAATTGTGCGCGAATCGACGCGCGTGGCTACGCGGAAGCTGATGCGCGCGGGAAAATTGGCCTTGATCAGGCCGGTGATTACGTCGACGCTCGGGCGCTGGGTGGCAAGAACCAGGTGCATGCCGACGGCGCGAGCCATCTGCGCCAGCCGCGTGACGCTCTCCTCCACGTTCTTGCCCTCCAGCATCATCAGGTCGGCCAACTCGTCGATCAGGATGAGGATGTACGGAAGCGGCTTGGGCTCTTCCGCGGTGCTGTCCTCGGAAAAGAGATCGCGGGGCTGCTGGCGAAGCTCGCGCACCTTGCGGTTGAACTGATCGATGTTGCGGACGCCGAATTCGGCCAGCAGGCGCAACCGGCGCTCCATTTCGAGAACCGCATTACGCAGCGCGTTGGTGGCTTTCTTGGGATCGATAATGACCGGTGTGAGCAGGTGCGGAACGCCCTCGTACATGCCGAGCTCGACGCGCTTGGGATCCACCATGATGAGACGCACGTCGTCCGGCGTGGCTTTATAGAGGATGCCCATGATCATGGAGTTGATCATGACGCTCTTGCCCGAGCCGGTGGAGCCGGCGATGAGGAGGTGCGGCATGGATTCCAGCCCGGTCACACGGATGCGGCCGTTAATGTCCTTGCCGAGCGGGATGGTGAGATGCGATGCCGAATTGCGGAACTCTTCCGACTCGAGCATCTGGCGCAGCGCGATCACCTCCCGGCGGGTGTTGGGCACTTCGATGCCGACCGTCGGTTTGCCGGGGATGCGCTCGATGAGAATGGATTCGGCCTGCAGACCGAGGCAAAGATCTTCGGTGAGGTTGGTAATCTTGCTGTACTTGATGCCAGCTTCCGGCTTGAATTCGAACGTGGTGACGACGGGGCCAGGGTTGATCTGCACCACGTTGCCCAGCACTCCGAACTCCTCGAACTTGCTCTTGATGCGGGCGGCGGTTTCTTTCAACTCCTGCTCATCGTATGGATTGCGCGCGGCGGGCTCGTGCAGCATCTCCGTGCCGGGACGGCGGAAGGAAACCAGCGGAGCGGCGGGAGCGTTCGGAACCGGCGGCGGCGGCAGGATGATCGCGCTGGCGGGTGCCGGAGCTGCCTCGGCCGGCGGCTCCTCCAACGGGCAAATGGGAATTTCTTCGACCGTAGCGTATTCCACGGGCTCTTCGGCGTCCGGTTTGTGTTCGACCTGAGTTTCCCAGGGCGCGGCATTGGAGACCGGCACAGCCGCTGCAATCGGCGCCAGTTCCTGCGTCGGCGCATTCCCGGCCCCCGATTGCCGATATTTTTTCTGTTCCTTCCTGGCGGCCTTTTGCTCCGCGCGGATGGCCCTCTTCTCCGCCTGCAGCTTCGCTCGTCCGAGGCGCCGTGCGTGCCAGGCATCGCGGCGGCGGCCGAACCAGGCAGTGATCGGGCTCAACCATCCACCGAGTTTGGCGAGGGTGAATGCGGAAACCAGGTAAAAAGAAACGATCGAAATGGTCGCGGTGGCGAGAATGGCGCCGGCCGGGTTCAGCGAATTCAGGAGCGAATGCGCCAGCAACAGGCCGAGCATCCCGCCCAGCCGGATGATGCCGCCGAAAATGTGAAACGGCAAGAAAGAAAGTGTGGCCGAAAGGCTGAGCAGCAGCAGTACAGAACCGATGATCTTAATAAACGGCGCGACCAGCTCTTCGGAGCGAATCCATTTCCACGACAGCAGGAACAGCAACAGCGGAAAAAGAAATGCAACCGCCCCGAAGAACTGCAGAAAGGCGTCGGCAAGGTAGGCGCCGGGATAGCCAATCAGGTTGAGCGGGCGCGCGCCGGATGCCGTGTCCCACGATGGATCCTGGGCATGGTACGACACCAGGCTCAGAAGGAGCACCAGCCCCGTGGACAGGATCAGGAAGCCGGCAACCTCGTTGAGGCGCTTATGTGGCGTCGGCGATAAGAGCTTCATCACGCTGGCCGGCGGATGAAAGCCAGAGCAAGCACTATTATGCCAAAAGCAATGCGGTAATACACAAACGGCATCAGGCTACTGCGACGCAAATAATGCAGAAACCAGGCAATCACCATGCAGCCGGTCACCGCACTGACGACTACCCCGACGATGAATTGGGTGGACAGCATTTCATGAATGCCGCCGTGCTTGTGGATGTCATACATCGCTTTGCCGGCGGCAGCGGCGATGGCGGGAGTCGAAAGCAGGAAGGAGAAGCGGGCGGCGGATTCGCGCGTGAGGTTGCGGAACAGCCCCGCGGAGATGGTGATTCCGCTGCGCGAAACTCCCGGGATGACAGCCAGCGCCTGGCCGACACCGATGGAGCAGGCATCCACCAGATTGACGGAATCCAGATCGCGCAGCCGCCGGCCGGAGCGCTCCGCAATCCAGATTACGATGCCGACAATGATCATGGTCGCGCCCATAACCAGTGGCGTCCGCCATTCCGAATCAGCCTTCTTTTCGAATGCCAGGCCGGCGATGCCCACGGGAATGGAACCGATAGCCAGCAGC
>DATJMP010000126.1:0-14023 GCA_035508655.1 Bryobacteraceae bacterium | reverse complement strand
ATGCGGGCGGTAGTCTCGTCTGCGCCGTCTACGGTGACGTGCAGGCCGCCGCCGAACACCGCCACGTCGAGCACGCCCGGCTGATCTTCGATGGCGCGCATCGTATCCAGTACTTCGCCGGTATCCAATTGCAGCAGCGTGTGCGAGGTCAGCCCCGATTTCAGCTCCGCCGGTGCTCCCAGCGCGATCACTTTGCCGCGGTACATGAGCGCCAGGCGGTGGCAGAATTCGGCCTCGTCCATGTAATGCGTGCTGACGAAAATGGTGTGGCCGCTGGCGGAAAGGTCGCGGATCAGATCCCAGAAAGCGGCGCGCGCGATCGGGTCCACGCCGGAGGTCGGCTCATCCAGAAACAGCACCGGCGGATCATGCAGGATGGCGCACCCGAGCGCCAGCCGCTGCTTCCATCCGCCCGAGAGCGTACGCGTCAGCGAACGCCTTCGCTCGGTGAGACCGGCCATTTCGAGCACATACGCCTTCCGCTCCGCGCGCACCTCGCGCGGAATGCGGTAGATGCCGCTGAAGAAGTCGATATTCTCCTCCACCGTGAGATCGTCGTAGAGCGAGAATTTCTGCGACATGTAGCCGATGCTGCGCCGGATCTCTTCCGGCTGCGCGGCCACGTCGAAGCCGCTCACCGAGGCGCGCCCCGACGTCGGCGTCAGCAGCCCGCAAAGCATCCGGATGGTGGTCGATTTGCCCGCGCCGTTGGGCCCGAGAAAGCCGAAAATTTCGCCCTTTTCGACTTCCAGCGACACGTGGTCCACCGCCACGAACGTCCCAAACGTCTTCACCAGATCGTGAATCTCAACCGCAATCATGCAAATCCCCGTTTTTGACCACGATCCGATCCGAGCCGCGACCGTAAGGGAACGGTCCCCTCGATCGTGCCGACCGCACCCTTATGGTCGCGGCTTCGATTCGTTTCTCGGTCTCTCCGTGTCTCCGTGGTGAAAATCAAGCCCTCGCCTCCTCCAACTCCTTGATCGTCCTGACAAACGCCCCTTCCAGGTTCGCTGCGCCGGTGGCCTGGCGCATCGCTTCCGGCGCTTCGCAGCGGATCAGCTTGCCGCGGTGCATCAGCCCCACGCGGTTGCAGCGCTCCGCCTCGTCCAAATACGCGGTGGTCATGAAAACCGTAATCCCGTCTTTCAGGAGCTGATACAGGATCGCCCAGAAATCGCGGCGCGAAACCGGGTCCACGCCGTTGGTCGGCTCGTCCAGAAAGAGGATTTGCGGCCGGTGCAGCAGGGTGCACATCAGCGCCAGCTTCTGCTTCATGCCGCCGGAAAGCCGCCCCGCTTGCCGCGCGCGGAACGGCTCCATGCGCGTCATTCGCAGCAGCCGCGCGCTCAGTTCTTCGCGATCCCGCCCCGTAATGCCGAACAGGTCGGCGTAGAACGTCATGTTCTCTTCGACCGTCAGGTCCTGGTAAAGGCCGAAGCGCTGTGCCATGTAGCCGATCTGGTCCTTCACCGCTTGCGGGTGGCGCACCACATCGTAGCCCGCCACGCTGGCGCTGCCCTCGCTCGGATCCATCAGCCCGCAGAGCATGCGCAGCGTGGTGGTCTTCCCCGCCCCGTCCGGCCCCACCAGCCCGAAAATCTCGCCCCGCTCCACCGCCAGGTTGAGATGGTCCACCGCCACCAGTTCGCCGAAGCGGCGGGTGAGATCGCGCGTTTCGATGATGGCTGCCATTACGGCTCCAGCAAAATTTCCGCATCCGCCGGCATGTTCGATTTCAGCTCGTGGCGCGGGTTTTCCACTTCGATCTTCACGCGGTAAACCAGCTTGACGCGCTCCTGCTGCGTCTGGATCTGCTTGGGCGTGAACTCGGCTTCCGACGAGATAAAGCTGACCCGGCCGTCGTACGTTTTGCCCGGATAGGAATCGGTGGTGACCCGCGCCTTGGAGCCGATTTTGACCTTGGCCAGATCGGTCTCGTTCACGTACCCGCGCAGCCAGGGGTGGTCGATGTCGCCGATGGTCACCACGCTGGTTCCCGGCGCCAGCACCTCGCCGGGATCCGCGGCCTTCACCAGCACCACGCCATCCACGGGCGATTCCACAATGGTATCGGAGAGCTGCGTGCCGATCAGCTCCAGGCTGGCCTTGGAGCGCGCCGTCTCGGCGCGGCGCGTGGTGATTTCCTGCTCGCGGCGCTTCATCTCCAGCGAGTTCGCCTCCGCCATGGCCAGCGCCGCCCGGGCCCGTTCCACCTGGGCCGTCTGCGCGTCGATCTCCTCCTGCCGCGGTCCGGCCAGGACCAGCGACTCCCGCTCCCGCGCCGATTTCAGCGATGCCGCGGTGGAATCGAAGCGGTTACGATACTCATCGAACTGCGCGGTGGAGATGTCGTCGTTTTTGTAGAGCGTCTGGGCGCGCTGCCAGTCGTTTTTCGCCCGCGCTGCTTCGGCCTCGGCCGCCTCCACTGCCGCGCGTGCGTCCTGTTTTTCCTGCGGCCGCGAGCCGTTGCGCAGCTCCGCCAGCTTCGCCTCGGCCGCCGCCAGGTCGGCGCGTTTCTGGGCCACGTCGGCCGCCAGCGTCGCCTTTTGCCAGGCCAGCGACGTCTCCGCCTGGCCGAGCTGAAATTCCGATGATTGCAAGCCGGCCGTCTCGCGCTGCTGCTGCGCCACCAGTTGGTCGCGGTCCAGCCGCGCGATGATCTGGCCTTTGTGCACCATGTCGCCTTCGTCCACCGTGCGCTCGATCAGCCGCCCGGCGGTTTTGAAGGCGATGTTGACCTCCTCCAGCTCGATATTGCCGGAAATGAGAATGCGGTTCGGGTCGCCGTGCCCCATGCCGCGAAAAACCGCGATGCCGGCCGCTGCCGCGGCCACCGCCAGCACGATGGGTATAATTCGCTTCTTCATCGTCAAGTCCTTTTCAAGCTCCCGGCTTGCAGAAGTTCGGGCCGGATACATCCGGCCCGTTCCCTCGACCTACCGAATCTCCGCCCCTGTCGCCTGTGCCAAATCGACCTTGGCCAGGTTGTAGAGGTACAGCGCCGCCGTGTGGTTATCGCGAGCGCGCTCCAGGCGCGTCTGCGCGTCCGTCACCTCAACGCTGTTCGCCACCCCGGCCTTGTAGCGTCTCTCCGCCTGCTCCAGCTCATTCTGCGAAAGAGCCAAACCCTCGCGCGCCACCTTCACCTGGTCATCGGCTGAATGCAGTTCGTCCAGCGCGAGCCGCAAATCCAGCTCGATCTGTTCTTTCAAATCGCCGGTGCGCACGCGTTCCTGCCGGTATTGGGAGGCCGCTTCGGCGCGCCGCGCATCCCGCCGGCCGCCATCGAAAATCGGCACGCGCAGCGCGATCCCGTAGGTTCGGGTGGGCAGCGCGCTTCCCAGGCCGGTGCCGATGGAGCCGTAATCGGCGAAGGCCTGGAGCGAGGGCAGGCGC
The DNA here is from genome assembly GCA_035508655.1 of Bryobacteraceae bacterium. Taxonomy (GTDB): domain Bacteria; phylum Acidobacteriota; class Terriglobia; order Bryobacterales; family Bryobacteraceae; genus DATGMB01. Next base: position 10,621 of record DATJMP010000126.1, on the reverse strand, counting down.
TCCATTTTGGTGGCGTCGGCGGAAAGCCGCGCCTGCGATTCGCGCTGCTGCTGCGCTTCCAGGTCGGCGCGCTGCCGCAGCGCCTCCGCACGCGCCTGCTCCAGAGTCACGGCATCCACCGGCACGTATTCCAGCCGGTCGGTGAGCCGCAGCTCCACGTCCATGCGCATATTCATGGCTCGCAGCAGGCGGAGGTGCGCCGCGCGGCGCAGGTTCTGCGCATCCAGCAGGTGCTGGCGGTCGTTGGCCAGTTGCACCCGGGCGCGGGTGATCTCGATGCCGGTTCCGGTTCCCGCTTCTTTCTGATGTTCGGCCAAGGTCACCAGCGCTGCCGAGAGTGTGACGTTGGCTTCTGCCGATTCCACGTCAGCCTGCGCCTTCTGTGCCGCCAGATATGCCCGCGCCACCTGCGCCGACACGTTCTCGCTGGTGTTGGCCACATCCGAACGCGCCGCCGCCACCCCGACCTTTGCCGCCTGGAAACGGCGGATGGAGCTGAAGTCGAAGACGTTCTGCGAGCCGGTCAGGCGCGCATCCATCGTGTTGAACGGCCCCACCTCGTTGGGAATGGAAAAACCCGGAATCGGCACGCGGATCGCCTCCGTGACTCCTTCCGCGGCCAGGTTGATCGTCTGGTTGCGGTAGTTGAGCGAGCTTTCCAGATCCGGCAGCAGGGCGCCCCGCGCCTGGTCGGAGTGCGTTTGCGCCTGCCGCAACGCTTCGGCTGAAAGCTGCACGTTGGCGCTGCCTTCGGGCGAGGTTGCAATTTCGATGGCGCGGCGCAGACTCAAATCCAATGGTCCCGACACGTTGACGATTTGCGCCGCCAGCGTGCCGGCAAAAACCGGCAACAGCAACAGTGCTGTTCTCATGCGGTCACCTCTGCTTTGTGCACGGCCGGAGCACACAGGCCGGCATTCACGAAACGAATCAGATAGCGGATGCGAGTTTCAAAATCCGCCGGCGCAGCGGCCGAGTTGCACATGGTGTGGGAAATGGCGCCGACCATGAAATGGATACGCCATTGAAACTCCGTTTCCGGCAACTCCGGCAGAAGGTTGCGCAGGGTCTCGATGAAACGGCCAGCGGTGGGCATGAAGTGTTTTTCGACTACCGCCGGCAGGAGGCCTTCGGCCATGATGCGGCCCATCACCTTCACGAACTGCGGGTTGTTCGCGGCGGCTCTTGCCATCGGCAGCATGAAAGCGCCCAGGATGGCATCAGTCCGCGGCAGCGCTGGCGCCGCTTCCGCCCATGCCCGGTCCAGGCGCTCCAGCCGCTCCTGGTTGATGGGCCCTACCTTGCAAGTGATCAGTTCGTCCAGCAGCTCTTCTTTGGAGCCGAAATGGTAGTGTATGGACGCCAGATTGACGCCTGCTTTGGCGATGATATGGCGAAGGGACGTGGCGGCGTATCCCTGTTCGGCGATCAGGCTCTCGGCCGCGTCGAGAAGTTTTTGTTTGGTCTCCAGCATTGCACAAATTTAAACGAACGATTAAAATATATGTTTGAATCGAACGTTTGTCAACGGAAATTTTCGTGGCAGGCGGATTGCATAAATCTCAGGTAGGGCGGCGGCGGTGAGTGCCGGTTTCCGCCCGAAACGGGGGATGGTGGCGATGTTTGAAGGAATGGCGAGAAGGTGGTGCAAGTGGATGCATTCCAACGCAATGTGGCCGATCCACGGGAGATACATTTGCCGCGTTTGCTTGCGCGAATACCCCATTTCCTGGTTTGCTGAGGAGGAAGCGATCGGTGGTGCAGAAGACCACCGCAGTGTGGCTTCCGGCCTCGGCGGACTCCCCGCGGGCCTGCAGGATTCCCCCCGGTCATAGCCGCCCGCCGGCTGCGTTCCCCCACGCGAGCAGGCCTTGAGCGTCCCTGCTACGATGTAGCTCTGCGCCTCGGCATTCATACGTTTACGGCCGGTTCTCTGGAACGGGCCGCGGTTCGTGCCGCCGAGTTGGGCGCCAACACCTTCCAAATTTTTTCGGCCAGCCCGCGGATGTGGCGGGCCAAGGGCTGCGACCCGGAACAGGTCAAACGGTTTCGCGCGGTGCGCGAACGCTTCGACCTGTACCCGCTCGCCATCCACGTCAACTACCTGGTCAACCTGGCTTCCAACCACCCGGAGACGCGGGCGAAATCCATCCTCTGTCTGCGCGGCGAACTGGAGCGGGCCGCTGCGATCGGTGCGGAATATCTGGTGCTGCACCCGGGGAGCTACCGGGGCCAGACGGTCGAGGAAGCATTGCGGAATTTTGCGGTGGCCTTGCGCGAAACGGTGGGAGCGATTCCGCGTTCGGCCGCAGCCCGGCGCGTCACGCTCCTGATCGAGAACACCGCCGGTGCCGGCGCGCACCTGGGCAGCCGTTTTGAGGAACTGCGCGCGATCGGCGATCTGGCGCGTACGCACACGGAAGTGCCGGTGGGCTTCTGCCTGGACACGTGCCATCTACTGGCGGCGGGCTACGACATCGCGCACGCCGCCGGTCTCCGTGCCACGCTTCGCAGCGCGGAAGAATCTCTCGGGCTTGCGCACGTGCATTTGATTCACGCCAACGATTCGCGCGCGCCGCTAGGCTCACGCGTAGACCGGCACGCCAACATCGGCGAAGGCAACATCGGAGCGGAAGGCTTCCGGAGAATTTTGCATTCCTCTCTGCGTGCCAAGCCGTTCATTCTGGAGACGCCGGTGAAGGATCCAGGCGATGACCGTCGCAATCTGGACACTCTAAAGCGCCTCGCCGAACGCGCTCACACAACGGTACCCCACCTGTAACGAAAACAGCGGCGCGCGCCAGGTAGAGGCCGAACAGCAGGCCTCACGCTTCCAAGGCGCGCCGGATGGGCGCACAAAACAGTCAGAAACAAGCCCAACAAGGACCAGTAATTCAATGCGGACCCTACTTGTGTCTCTATGCCTTTGCCTGACGGCGGGAATCACCAGTATCAACGCGGAGGACGACGACGGACCTCGAATGCTGGAGAACCAGCCATTGGTCGGGACTAACGTGAACGCGCACGGAAACGCCGGCGCACCTGCTTCCATCCGGGTGGATGTGAACATGACGCTGGTGCCGGTAGCCGTGCTGGACTCCTGGGGGCGCAACGTGCTCGGCCTGGACCGAGAAAATTTTCGCGTGTTCGACGGCACCGAGCCGCGGCCCATCGTGTCATTTACGCGCTCGGACGCGCCCGTCAGCATCGGCCTGATCTACGACTGCAGCCGCAGCATGTCACCCAAGTTCAAGATCGCACGGCAGGCGCCGGCGAAGCTGTTCGAGCATCTCAACCCGGAAGATGAAGCGTTCCTGGTTACCGTGTCCGACCGTCCGGAGCTGCGCCACGACTTCACCACGCAGTTGAACGATCTGATGAGCACGCTCCTGTTCGTCAACCCGGGCGGCTCCACGTCGCTGCTGGACGGTGTCTATCTCGGCCTCCACCAAATGAAGAAGGCGCACAATCCCCGCAAGGCCCTGATCATCGTCTCCGACGGCGGCGACAACAACAGCCGCTACAGCCTCCGCGAGCTGGCGCAACTGGCGGCCGAATCCGACACGCAGATTTTCTCCATCTGCCTGTGGCAGTCGCCGCAGTCGGCGGAAGAGATTGCCGGCCCGGCGCTACTCGCGAAGCTGTCGCAGGTGAGCGGCGGGATCAACTTCATGACGAGCGATGGCGGCGCGATGGACAGCACCTTCGCCCACATCGGCGTGACCCTGCACAACGAATATATGCTCGGCTATTATCCTTCAGGGGACGCGCCGGCGGGCAAGTATCGCAAGATCAAAGTCCAGGTGCTGGTTCCGGCGGGCGTGCCCAAGCTCCAGGTCTTCGCGCGGTCAGGCTATTATGTGCCCGAAAAGTGAGGAGCGCCGGCCTCCGCGGCGCAGCCGCAGGCACACCGGTAACGGGTTACAGAGCCTGGGCGCCGCGGCGCGTCGGCGGTCACTAGTAACGGCGAAACCTCCTGCTACATCCAGCTTTCCATCAGCGGTTGGGAGAAAATCTCTTCCGAAACTCCTTGGGCGACGGCCGCTTCTTTGGTGCAGATCCAAAACTCCGGATGCCAACGCTCCTGACGGTCATAGGGAGCGCGATACACGTAGAAGCCGGGAGCGCGCCGCCGGACCCGCGGCTCGGCACGGGAATCGTTGCCGAGTGCGCAGGCCTCTCGCAGAGCCGCCTCGTAGCTGTCGAAAGGTCCGTCAATATAATCGCGGTGATTGATGATATGCCAATCCATCATGGGGCCGAATCTAGCTGAATCTACAATAACTTAGACGGGGCCGGCCAGCGTTGGGTTTCATACGCGGCCTCTCCGCCCGGGGAAGCTTGCTAGGATGGAACTATCCCCTCTTTCCATTCTATGCCGGAAAAGCCGTACGATCATCATCAAATTGAATTGAAGTGGTTCGAGCGCTGGCGCGGCGCCGACCTCTACCGGGCCGAAGAAAATTCCGCGAAGCCGAAATTTTACGTGCTCGAAATGCTGCCCTACCCCAGCGGCACCCTGCATATCGGGCACATTCGCAACTATTCCATCGGCGATGCGCTGGCGCGCTACAAATGGATGCGCGGATTCAACGTTCTCCATCCCATGGGTTGGGACGCTTTCGGCCTGCCCGCCGAAAACGCCGCCATCGCCAATAAGCGGCCACCGCGAGAATGGACGCTCGAAAACATCGCGGCCATGAAGAAGACCCATCGCCGCTTCGCCTTCAGCTACGACTGGGATCGCGAGGTCTCCACCTGCGAACCCGAGTATTACCGCTGGAACCAGTGGTTCTTCCTCAAAATGCTGGAGCGCGGCCTGGCCTACCGCAAGAAGGCGCTGGTCAACTGGTGCCCCAAATGTGCCACCGTGCTGGCCAACGAGCAGGTGGTGGAGGGCTGCTGCTGGCGGCATGAAGATACCCCGGTGGAGCAGCGCGCGCTGGAGCAGTGGTTCCTTAAAATCACCGCCTATGCCGATCAGCTTCTGGAAGACATGAAGCAACTCGAAGGCGGCTGGCCGGAGCGCGTGCTGACGATGCAGCGCAACTGGATCGGCCGGTCCGAAGGCGCTGAGATCGACTTTCAACTTCAGGAGCCGGGGGCCGGGGGCCAGGGCCCGGGGACCCCGATTCGCGTTTTCACAACGCGCGTGGATACGATTTACGGCGCCACCTGCGTCATTCTTGCTCCTGAGCATCCATTGGTGGCGAAGCTTCTAGACGACGCGGGGCAGGCGCGCGCAAAGGCGATGGTGGATGCGCGCGCGGGCCGCGACCCGGGCGACATCGAGAAGGACGGATTCTTCAGCGGCCACTATGCCGTCAATCCCTACAGCGGCGAGCGGGTTCCCATCTGGATCGCCAATTTCGTGCTGATGGGCTACGGCACCGGCGCCATTATGGCGGTGCCGGCTCACGACGAGCGCGATTTCGAATTCTGCCGCAAGTACGGCATCACCGTGCGGCCGGTCATCCGGCCGGTGGATGGCAAACTGGCCCAGGAGCCGGGCATGCAGGAAGCGTTCACCGACTACGGTATCGTGGAGAATTCCGGGCCGTGGTCCGGCCTGCCGAGCGAAGAAGCGCGCCGGAAGATGGCGGCCTATGCCAAGGAGCACGGTTTCGGCGAAGCCGCCATCACCTACCGCATCAAGGATTGGGGCATCTCGCGCCAACGCTACTGGGGCACACCGATTCCGGTGATTCACTGCCCGAAGTGCGGCGTGGTTCCGGTGCCCGAAGAGCAGCTTCCGGTGGTGCTGCCGGATCGGATCGAAATCACCGGAACGGGCCGATCCCCGCTCGAAAACGTGCCGGAGTTCGTCAACGTGACGTGTCCGAAGTGCGGCGGCGCGGCAAAACGCGAAACCGACACGATGGACACGTTCATCGATTCGTCCTGGTATTTCTACCGCTACACCGATCCGCACAACGGCAAGATGCCGTTCGATCCGGCGAAGGTTGCCTACTGGTTCGAGATCGATCAGTACATCGGCGGCGTGGAGCACGCGATCCTGCACCTGATCTACTCGCGCTTCTTCACCAAGATGATGCGGGACATCGGCCTGGTGCGGAACAGCGAGCCGGCGCAGCGGCTGTTCACGCAGGGCATGGTGATTGCCGAGGGCGCCAAGATGTCGAAGTCCAAGGGGAACGTCGTCGGCGCGGACATGCTGGCGGAGAAGTTCGGCGCCGACACCGCGCGCATGTTCATCCTCTTCGCCGGGCCGCCGGAGAAGGAGATCGACTGGCGGACGGAAGGCGCGGAAGGCATTTACCGCTTCCTCGGCCGCGTCTACCGCTTCGTGACGCGGAACGTGGGGCAGGTTTCGAGCGCGACCGGCGCTTCCGACCGCAAGGTTCTGCGCAAGCTGCACCAGGCGTTGCGAAAGATTACCGAGGATTTCGAGACGCGCTGGCACTTCAATACCTGCATCGCCAGCATCATGGAGCTCATCAATGTGCTCTATGCGGAGGAGGGCAATATCGGCGCGGCGGCGATGGAAGAAGTGGTCGAAAAGCTGGCGCTGATGCTGGCGCCGTTCGCGCCCTATCTCTCGCAGGAGATCTGGGAGGAGCTGGGCAAGGAAGGATCGGTGTTCCGGCAATGCTGGCCCACTTACGACCCCGAGTTAGCCAAAGAAGACCTGGCCGAGATCGTGGTGCAGGTGAACGGCAAGCTGCGCAGCCGCATCTACCTGCCGTTCGGCACGCCCACCCAGGAACTGGAGGCCGGCGCCCTGGCGGACGAAAAGGCGCGGACCTTCCTGGAAGGCAAGCACGTGGTCAAAGTGATTACCGTGCCGGATAAGCTGGTGAACGTGGTGGTGCGGTAAAGGCTAGAACGGCCGGGGCCCGGGGGTTCGGAGCCTGTCTCCGAACCCCTGCCCTGAAGAGGAAAATTATTCCCCCTGGTACTGCTTCATTTTCTCATCGACGCTGCGCTTGACTGATTCCAGATTGAACGAAGCTGGGGCCTGCATGGGAGGGAACTCGACGGCCGTGGCCGCCAGCGCTGCGACGCGCTGCTGCACCAGGACGAAGCGCCAGAACTCGCGGGCCATGAAATCGTTGAAATATCCGCCGGCCCCGTTGTTCGTACTTTCCCCGCGATCGGACGGCGTCCGCTCGAAAGGATCCTGACGGAGGTTGACGATGCTGGGAATGTCCCTGGTCAGCTTTTCGCCAGGCCAGCCCCAGGGCTGCTCGACGAACCGGAATTTGAAGTCATCGATGCGAATCGCACCGAGCTGCGCCTCGGCGAAGTAGTAGATCTCGTGGCGCGCCGAGGGCCCCTGGCCAAGCAGCAGGTTTATCTGGTTGTAGCCATCCAGGTGGTTCTTGTAGGTATGGCCGCAGAGATTGACTCCGTGGAGTAGCTGGTCGGTGATGTTGGGATTCCCGGCCGCCGCGGTGAGCGTGGGCAGCCAGTCGAGGCCGGAGAAGATGCCGTTCTCGACCACGCCCGGCTTCACATGTCCGGGCCAACGGATGATCGCCGGCACGCGGAAGCCGCCTTCGAAAGCGGTGCCCTTGGTGGCCTTGAACGGCGTCATGCCGCCATCCGGCCAAGTAAAGACCTCGGCGCCATTATCGGTGGTGAAGATGACGATGGTGTTCTCGGCCTCGCCGATGTCTTCCAGGTGCTTGAGCAAGGCGCCGACACAATCATCCACTTGCGCCATGCCGGCTTCTTCCAGGCCGTAGTTGCTGTTGTAATTCATCATCGCCTGATACTTGGGCGGGATGTAAGTGAAGATGTGCATGCGGGTGGTGTTGTGCCAGATGAAGAACGGCTTGCCGTCGCGTTTCGCTTTGTCCATGAAGTTGTTGCTGGCTTGGACCAGGACATCGTCGAACGTTTCCATGTTGTATTTCGCCGGCCGCCCTTGCTGCCAGGTCTGGCGATCGGCCATTTGCGGGAAGGGCGGCAGCGGGCCTTCGTCCACGATGCGCTGTTTGCCGACCCTGCCCCAACGCGGCTGCATGGTGGGATCGTCCACGTCGCTGGCCCAGGAATGGACCAGGTCGCGCGGGCCGTATTTGTCGATCCAGTCCTGCGGGTAGCTGAACCAGTACGGGTCGGACATGGCATCGAGATGGTAGAGGTAGCCGAAGAACTCGTCGAAGCCGTGGACCGTCGGCAGGTACTTATTCAAGTCGCCCAGATGGTTCTTACCGAACTGGCCGGTCTCGTAGCCGAGAGACTTCAGAACCGTGGCGAGGGTCACAGCCTGGTCGGGAATGCCGATGTCGGCTCCGGCCTGGCCGACCGTGGTGAGCCCGGTACGGATAGGCAGTTCGCCGGTAATAAAGTTGGCACGGCCCGCCGTGCAACTGGCTTCGGCGTAGTAATCGGTGAACATCATGCCCTGGCCTGCCAGGCGGTCGAGGTTCGGGGTTTTGCCCGACATCATTCCCCGGTTGTAGGCACCGATGTTGAACCACCCGATGTCATCGCCCATGATGACGAGGATGTTCGGCCTCTTGGCGGCGGGGGCCTGCGCGTGCGTTTTGAGACCACTCACGAGTGAGAGGAGCACGACAAGCACGACTGCCGCCGACTTTCGCAAACCTGCTGTCCAATCCACGTTTTCCCTCCTAGGATTTTCGTTCGCTCTGGAATTCCGGCTGGAATTTCCGTCGTGGCTTGACGGAGAGACTGCAACGTGCGGACCAGTGCGTGAAAAGGCGATGAAACCGGGAGGTGATTTTCTCTACTGCGGATGGTGAATTCGTATGGATGGCACCGCCGCACGAGGTTATAAACGTGGGAACGTCGAAGGATGGCCCAGGGTGCTACGCGCCGGAACCGCGCGGCCCTCGCCGCAATGCTTTTTTTCGTCCTGGCGGTGGGGGCCAGGGCGGAGGACGCTAACACGGACGTTGCAGCCGACATGTGGGCTTACCTCGATCTCTCCGAACAAACGCGGCTGTTCTTCCTTGCCAGCCTCACCGACCACCAGACGCAATCGATGGCGGACGGAACGGTGGGCGTGCACGTCGATATCGCTCTGAAGCCGCTCCTCCGGCGCCGTCTGCGGGTGGCGGACTGGGCGCGGAAGAAGTACCTGTGGGTGAGGATCGGGTATCGCCAGGGCTTTCACACCACCGCCCGGGAAACCGGGGTCCTCCAGGTTACGAGCAACTTTGAACTGCCTCTCGGGGTGGTCTTGGAGAACCGCGCTCGCGTGGACTTGCGCAACGAAACCGGCGGCTTCTCCGCACGGCCACGCTACCGGTTGGATCTCGAACGGGAAGTGCCGGTGGGGCGGCTGACGGCGACGCCCTACGTGCGGGCCGAGGTCTTGTACGACAGCCGCCCCGGAGCCTGGAGCATGCGCTACCAGGCCGGCGTGGAACTCGCACTGACCCGGCACTGGCGCATCGAACCCTACTACCAGCGGCGAGAGAACCAGCACGCCGGCGCTGCCGATGTGAACCGGATCGGATTCATCGTGAAGACGTTCTGGTAGGGCCGGCGGGAACGCGGGAACTCATCGCAAAGCCAGCGGCGGCTGCGGGAGGGCGTCCGGGCTGGTAAGGATGGTACGAACGCATTTCCGGACCGTACTGTCTTGCGCTAGGATGTGGACCTGGAGGAAATAAGGGTGAAAGGGTTTTTACTGATCGCTGTGCTTCCGATCATCAGCTGGGGAGCGGACGAAGTTTTTGATGTCAAGCCGGGCTTGTGGACCATGTCCAATACTGTTCAGATGAGCGGATTGCCACCCATGCCCAACCTGGACCAGATACCGCCGGAACAGCGGGCACGCATCGAGGCGGCCATGAAGAACATGAACGGCCGCACCACCACCGTGAAAAGCTGCGTCACCCGGAAGGGAATCGAAGATGCAATCGCCCAGGCGAACAGCAATAAAGGCAACACCTGCAAGCCGAAGCTGGTAAGCTCCTCGAGCTCGAAGGTGGAACTGCACATTGAATGCGCCCGGGATGACGACAGCATCAAGACGAACGGCGATGTGACCATCGAGCGAAAGGATTCGGAGCATTTCACGGGCAGCGGAGCGATGAAGACCACCGGAGCCAATGGCCGCACGATGGACATGAAGTGGACCTCGGTCGGCACCTACGTCTCCTCGGACTGCGGAAACGTGAAACCCGCAGGCCAATAGCCCCCGATATTACCGGAACGCAAGGCACGGCCCAGGACGCGTGGCTGCCGCGCGTGGATGTATACTTGTCCTCTACTCGAGGCTGCATGAAAACCGTCCGTCTGATTGGTCTGTCCCTGCTTGCTCTCGCCGCCGCCACGCAAACGCCGAAGTCCCAGCCGCAGGACGAAGAGTTCGGCCGGCTGGTGAAGGAATGGACCACGCGAGCGGAATTCATGAGCCCGCTGGTGGATCACCTGCCCAAAGTGCCGGGAGTGCCGAGCCCGAAGGACGTACTCGGCTACTATATCGGGGCCCCCAAAAAACTCACGCACGTGGTCGACATCAACCGCTACTATCGCGCGCTGGCGTCGGCATCACCACGGGTCAAGGTTTTTGCAGCGGGGACGACGGACGAGGGGCGGGAGTGCCTGGTAACGGCGATCGCGGACGAAGACACCATCCGCAATCTCGACTTATACAAGGGTTACCTCGCCCGGCTGG
>DATJMP010000125.1:0-5697 GCA_035508655.1 Bryobacteraceae bacterium | reverse complement strand
CGCCTGCTGCTTCTTCACCAGCTCGTTGTATTCGGCCCTCTTCACTTCCAGGTCGCGTTGCGCCTCCGCCTGCTTGGTCTGCGACAGCGTCTCCGCCAGCACGCGTTCCTGATCGGCCTGCGCCTTGGCTACCGCCGCTTCGCGCGCCGCCACCGCCCGCTTGATGGCGGTGTCACGGTCGGCCTCCGCCGCCGCTACATCCGCGTCCCTCTTGATCCGCGCGATGTCCGGCCGGCCCATGTTGGTGATGTACTCGTTCTTGTCGCGGACTTCCTTGATGGTGAACGAAATGACTTCGAGCCCCATCTTGTTCATGTCGTCCGCGCACGTCGACCGCATCCGCTCGCCCACCATCTCCGGCTGTTTGACGATTTCTTCCACCGTCAACTGCCCGATGATGCCGCGCAGATGCCCTTCCATCACCAGCCGGATCAGGCCCTCACGCTCCTCGGGCGGCTTGGTCAGGAACTGTTCCGCCGCCGTCAGAATCGACTCGGGGTCCGATTTCACCTTGATCTGCGCCACCGCTTCCACCGTCACCGCCACGCCCTGCCGCGTATACAAATCCTGCTTGGGTGCGACGTCAAACGACATCAGTTCGAGCGACAGGCCGCGGCAGTTCTCCACCATCGGGAAGATCACCGTGCCCCGCCCTTTCACCACACGCGTGCCGCGGAAGCCGTAGACGATCAGCGCCTCATGCGGTCCCGCTTTGCGGAACAGCTTGGCGAACATCGCCATGAGAAACACGATCGCCAGCACCATCAGCAGCGCGATCACAACCGTTGGATTCTGCATATCTCCTCTCTTCAACCGACGACCGGAGAATCGATTCCGGCCACGGATTCACACAGAGGAACACGGATCTTTCCGGCCGATCTGTGTTCATCTGTGTGCATCTGCGGCACACAGCGGCCCCTCACTCCTTGGCCTCAAGCTTCCGAAACTCTGCCCCCAGCGGATCCTCCCAAACACGCACGTACGCGATTCCTTTCTCGTACCGTGCGACCATCACTTCCGCTCCTCTCGCGATGGCTTTGCCGTCTTCGCTCCGCGCGCCGGTCACCCGCCGGGTTCCCTCCTGCGAATAAATCAGCTCGCCGGTTCCCCCCTCGCGGATTCCGATGCTCAATTTGCCCAGCACACCGGTCATTTCGTAATCCGCCGGATCGAGGGCCGCTTCCCGCGCCATCAGCACCTTGGCCAGGAACCAGAACACGATGGCCGCCGCCCCAATGCCACTGGCGGTGGCCACTACCAGCGCCAACACGAACCAGACGCCGTAATACCGCTCCAACAGATAACCCGTCCCTCCGAACCAGGCGAGGAACGCCGCGATGGTCCCGAAGTTGAACCATGGCAGGTCCGATCCGCGCATCGCGCCGCCCCGCATCGGCACATGGATCCCATGGTGCAGATGCAGGTGCGGCAGATGCAGGTGCGTTCCGCCCGCCACGAAGGCCAGCACGCTCAGTGCAAACCCCACGATGAAGCACGTCAGATAGAAATCCGCCCAGCCCATATGCCGCCTTTCAAGCCCGGCCGCGGCCTTTGGTCCCGGCCGCACCCGGCAACTCCGCCCCGTTTCCCGCCGTCGGCCGCTTCCCCAGCACTTCCAGCAGCCGCTCCGCCAGCCCCGGATTTTCCAGAATCGTCCCGAGCAGGATCACGCACATCCGCGAATCCGCGTGCCGCGCGATGCCGAGCAGCGCCCGGCTCAATTCCACATCCCGCCCGAACCGCTCCGCGCCACTTACGAGCCACAGATCGAGCTTGTCCTCGGTGGCGCCGAGGTCCGAAATCAGCTCGTTCTGATATCCCTCCGGGTCATCGACCAGGTACCCCGGGTGCACCTTAAAGAACCGCGCCAGCAGCATCCGGCTGGATGAGGTAAGGTGCGGCCGCGCTCCGCTTTCGATCTGCGAAAGGTAGCTCTGCGAAATCGACTTGCCCAGCTCCTTTTGGATCATCCGCGCCATTTCCTGCTGCGAAATGTCGCGGTTCAGGCCGCGGAGCGTCCCTTCCACTTCCCGCAGGTATCGAATTTTCTCTCCCAGCTTCATATTGCAATTTGTAATCATGCTATTGCGATTTGCGATAGATGTCAAGAGAAAAACGAAGCGCTTAAGAAACTGTTCTTTTTCAGGAGATTACCGGCGTGTCCGCCGCATACATGCGTCCCGCTGCCGCTAATGGAAAACATTTCCGGGAAGATATGCTTGCATCGCCTCAGAATCGGATCGGGCATTCGCAATGTTACGCTTCCATTAAAGAATTGCGCCCGATCAGCGGCGTCTGGCGCCCAGACCTCTCTCGCCGAAATTTTCCTCGACCGCATGATTTCGTTTTTCATCCAGCAAGACCGCTCCTTTCACTCGCGGCTCTGACCGGAGCCGCACTGGTGTGATAAAACTGTACGACAAGAAGGGACAGGCACTCAGATCATGTCAATACCATCGAGAACGCGTCTGACGCAGCCGTACGTGCGAGAGAATGGCGTGCACAGGCCCGCAACCTGGGACGAGGCGCTGGACCGCGCCGCGGGCGGGCTGCGCGCCCAAATCGCCAAACATGGACCGGACGCATTCGGCATGTTCAGCTGCTCGAAAACAACCAACGAGCTGAACTACGTGGCGCAGAAGTTCGTCCGCTCCGTCGTCGGCTGCAATCACATCGATAGCTGCAACCGTACTTGACACGCTCCCAGCGTCGCCGGTCTGGCGGCGGCATTCGGAGCTGGTGGCGGCACCAGCTCGTATCGTGAGATTGAAGAGACGGACGTCATCCTGCTCTGGGGCTCCAATGCGCGGGAGACGCACCCGATCTTCTTCCATCACCTGCTGAAAGGCGTCCGCCGGGGCGCCCGCCTGTTCGTGGTGGACCCGCGGCGCACGTCCTCTGCGCAGTGGGCCGACGTGTGGCTGGGGCTCGACGTGGGAGCCGATATAGCGCTGGCCAACGCCATGGGCCGGGAGATCATCGCCGCCGGTTTGGCCCATCAGTGGTTTATCGACAATTCGACCAGCGGCTTCGCGGCCTATCGCGACGCCGTCGAAAAATATACCCTGGAGCGCGCTGAGAGCGAGACCGGCGTGCCCGCCGCGGCCATCCGCGAGGTCGCGCACGCCTATGCCAAAGCGGACCGGGCTATCCTCTGCTGGACCCTCGGTATCACCGAACATCACAACGCGGTCGATAATGTGGTGGCCCTGATCAATCTGGCCCTCCTGACCGGCCACGTCGGCCGCTGGGGCAGCGGCCTCAGCCCGCTGCGCGGCCAGAACAACGTGCAGGGAGGCGGCGACATGGGGGCGATTCCCGACCGCCTGCCCGGCTTCCAGCACGTGGAGAACGGTGCTCTGCGCGCCAAGTTCGAGCAGGCCTGGGGCGTCAAGATCCCGCCGAAAAAAGGCCGCCACCTGAGCGCCATGTTCGAAGCCATGGAACACGGCGAGATGAAGTTCGGTTACGTGCTGGGCGAGAACCCGGTGGATTCCGAAGCCGACCGCAACCGCACCCGCCGCCTCATGGCCGGGCTGGAGTTCCTGGTTGTGCAGGATCTGTTCTACACGAAAACCGCGGAGCTGGCCGACGTGGTTCTGCCGGGCAGCGCCGGATGGTGCGAATCCGAAGGCACGGTGACCAATAGCGAACGGCGTGTGCAGCGCGTCCGCCGCGCCGTTCCGCCGCCGCCGGGCGTTCGCGACGATATCGAAATCTTATATGAGATCGCTCGCCGCATGGGTATCGATTGGGGCCGGCCGGATGCCGAATCCATCTGGAATGAAGTCCGCGCGCTCAGCCCCATGCACGGCGGGATGAGCTACCGCCGGCTGGAAGAACTCGGTGGAATCCAGTGGCCTTGCTATGACGATTCCCATCCGGGCGAGCTGTTCCTGCATGGCCGCCTGTGGGAAACGCCGGTGCTTGGTCCGCGTACTCCCTTCCACGTGGTGGAGTTCGAGCCGCCGGTCGACCGCCTGGACGAAGAATTCCCCATTCGCCTCACCACCGGACGGCGTCTGGATTCCTACAACACGGGTGTGCAGACCGGCGGCTACCGCTCGCCGCTGCGCCGCCCCGAAGCGCTGGATTTATCGCCCGAGGACAGCGTCCGTTATCGTGTCCGCGAAGGCGAGCGGGTGCGCGTGAGGTCGCGCCGTGGATCGGTGGTGGCTCCGGTTCGCATCGATCCCGGGTTGCGTCCGGGGCTGGCCTTCCTCACGGTGCATTTTCACGATCAGGTGGCCACCAACGACCTCACCATCGACGCCGTGGACCCGAAGTCCGGGACCTCGGAATTCAAGGCGACGGCCATTCGCATCGAGCCGTTGGCGGAAACCAACGGCGTCCATCCCCAGGAGAATTAATTGGACCTTCATCTCACGGGCGATCAGGCAACTGTAGACGAACGGGCGGCCATTGATCGCGAACTGGGTGAGCCGCAATGCGGCTGGGAAGGCGGCGAGCGCCGCATCGAATTCGACGGCCGGGTCGCGGTGGGCGGCGGCCATTTCCGTTCCCGCCGCGACCGGCTCCTGCCCGCCTTGCATGCCGTGCAGAGACGGATCGGCTGGATCAGCCCGGGCGCCGTCAACTACATCGCGCAGCGCCTCGACGTGCCGCCCGCCGAAATCCACGGCGTCGCGTCGTTTTACCACATGTTCTCGCTGGAGCCGCGCGCACCGGTGGTGGCGTATGTCTGCGAAGACATTGCCTGCCTCGCCAGGGGCGCCGGCCGGCTCTGCGAGGAACTGGAGGAGAATCCTTCTCCCGGCGTGGAGGTGCGCCGCGCCCCGTGTCTGGGCCTGTGCGAGCGCGCGCCCGCGGCCCTGATCACGGCTGCAGGCGATCACGCGTGGGAGCGGGTGGTGGCACCCGTCACGAGGGAGGCTTTAGCGTCCGCGCTCGTCCCGCCCGCCGTGAACGGCAGCGCTCCCGCCGAACCGGACAAGCTGCAGACGGGGCTATCCGTACCTCAGGCCGGCCAGCCGCAGCTCCGCCTGTTGCGCCGGGTGGGGCATACCGATCCCGCCGACATCCACGATTACCGGCGCCTCGGCGGCTACGACGCGCTCCGCCTGGCCGTCGAGCTCGGTCCCGAGCGCGTCATCTCCGAACTCGTCGATTCCCGCCTGCTCGGCCGCGGCGGCGCCGCTTTTCCCACCGGCCGGAAATCCGACGCCGTCCGGCTCTATCCGGATCCGGCGCGGCCCCGTTACCTGGTGTGCAATGCCGACGAATCCGAGCCGGGTACCTTCAAGGACCGCATCATCATGGAAGGCGATCCTTTCGCCGTCCTCGAAGGCATGTCGATCCTCGCATACGCCGCCGGCGTCCGCAAAGGATACATCTACATCCGCGGCGAGTATCCCCTCGCAGCACAAAGGCTCCAGCACGGGATCGAGACGGCCCGCGCGCACGGCTTGCTGGGCAAGGGCATCTGCGGCGCCGATTTCCATTTCGATATCGAATTGCGCCGCGGCGCCGGCGCCTATATCTGCGGAGAGGAAACGGCCCTATTCAATTCCATCGAAGGGTACCGCGGCGAGCCGCGCAATAAGCCGCCGTTTCCGGCGCAATCCGGACTGTTCCACCAGCCCACCGTCGTCAACAACGTGGAGACCATCGTCAATGTGCCCGAGATCCTCCTGGGCGGCGGCGCGGCCTATGCGCGGATCGGCACGGCCCAGTCCA
>DATJMP010000124.1:0-30454 GCA_035508655.1 Bryobacteraceae bacterium | reverse complement strand
TCTTGCGGGTACTCATCATCTTTGCAGCCGGAGTCGTGGTTGGCGCCAGCGGTCAGGCTCAGACCGGCAGCGCCGCGCCCGGTGCCGTCCCGGATGCCGCCTCCGGTGCGAATTCGTCTGCTGCGGCGGCGGCCACGCAGCCCGCGGAGGTCCCCAGCGCCGAGCAGACCGTGCAGCAACTGCAGAAGGAAATTGACGATTTAAATCAGAAGATCCAAGCCCTCCAGCATCAGCAGGACCTGCAGAAGCTGGAAGAGGAAGCCGCCGCGGAAAAAGCCAAGACCCAAGCTTCGGTGACCGCCGATACCAGCGGGTTCACGATTACATCCCCCCATGGCAATTTTCTACTGAAAATCGGCGCTGATTTGCAGGTAGATAACCGGACCTTCTTCGGCGAGAACAGCAATAACCCGCTGGATCAGATGCTGCTAAGGCGCGTCCGCCCGACATTTTCCGGAACCATCTATAAGTACATCGATTACTACTTCCGGCCTGACTTCGGCCAGGGCTCAGTGGTTATTTATGACGCTTATGCGGAATTGAAATATTTCAGTTTCGCCAAGGTGCGTGTCGGCAAGTTCAAACCCCCGGTCAGCCTGGAGCGGTTGCAGTCGGATGACGACACTACGTTCGTGGAGCGCGGCATGCCGACGCTCCTGGCGCCCAGCCGCGACATCGGCTACCAGATCTCCGGCGATATTCTCCCGAAGCACGTCAATTATGCGGTCGGGGTGTTCAACGGTGTTCCGGACAACAACTTGAGCGACACGTCGCCCAGCAGCCACCGGGACTACACAGCCCGGTTGTGGTTCAATCCGCTGAACCCCGAAGTGGCGAACCTAGGTTTCGGCATGGGCTTCTCCTCGGGTAGCGTGGACGGCGAATCTTTGCCTGGCTACAAGAGCTTCGGCCAGAACACGTTCTTCAGTTTCGCTTCGGGCGTCACGGAAGCCGGCCATCGCACCCGGATGCAACCCGGGCTGTATTACTACATGGGACCATTCGGCTTTTACACCGAGTACGGCCTCACCGAGGATGGCCTGCAGAAAGGCGTTGTTCGTCGCGACATCGCATTTCGCGCCTGGCAGGTGGCCGGAAGCTGGATCCTGACCGGCGAGCGAAAGAGTTACTACAGCCCCACTCCCAAACGGAATTTCGATCCGCTCAACCACGGTTGGGGCGCGGTGGAAATCGCCATGCGCACCGGTGAGTTCAGCGTCGAGCAGGGCGTTTTCAATTACGGATTTGCGTCCATGACTTCCACGCCCCAAAACGCGCACGAGGTGGTGGGTGGTGTCAACTGGTTCCTCAACCGCCTGTTCCGCATCTCGGCGGATTACGGGCGCACCAATTTCGGCGGCGGCGCCACGCTCGCGCAGGGCACCAATCGCCCCACCGAGAAGACGCTGATTTTCCGCTTCCAGATCAATTTCATTTAGGAGACGGTGCTGACATGCGAAAAACATGGAAAATGATCGGCCTGCTGCTCATTCCTGCGTATCTTTCGGCCGCCCCGGAAGTTGTCATCGTAGCCGACACGAGGCACCTGACCGGCGTCCGGGCATGGTGGGGGAACCTGTACAACGAAAGCCATCTGCAATTCGCCTTGATGACGGTGGTTCTGGTTCCGCTCGCAGGCATTATCCTGGGCAGCCTGGCGGACCTTGCAATGCAGTGCACGGGAATCGACCTCAAGTCGAGAGTGTTGAGGGAGGGCTGACGAGATGCATTGGCTGTATACGGTAGTGCCGATTGCCGGAATCCCGATCTGGTGGCCGGGTTTGATTATACTTGGCCTGGGCGTGGGGATTATCGGCGGTTTCTTCGGCATGGGCGGAGCCTGGATGGTCACGCCCGGCCTGAACATTCTCGGATTGCCGATGGCATTCGCGATCGGCACAGATATGACGCACATGGCCGGGAAATCGCTCATTTCCACCATGCGCCACGCCAAGTTCGGCAACGTGGATTACAAGCTGTCCCTCATCATGGTGGTCGGAACCATTCCTGGCCTGGAGTTGGGCGCACGCATGATCATGTGGCTGGAGCGGATCGGAAAAATCGATTTTTACGTTCGCTGCGCCTATCTGGTGCTGCTTACTCTGATCGCCTGGGTGGTTTTCACCGACGTCGCAAAGCGCAGCCGCCGGGAACGGGAAGCCCGCGCCGCCGGGCGCAGCATCGATGCGCTCGAGACCGGCCTGCAATGGCATAAGACGTTTCAGAAAATCAAGATCCCTCCGATGATCAACCTGAACCGCGCGGGAATCCGCTGCTCGGTGTGGCTGCCCATCGGAATCGCCTTCTTCACCGGCTGGCTGGCCGGTGTGCTGGGCATCGGGGGAGGCCTGATCCGCATGCCATCGCTGGTCTACCTGATCGGCTGCCCTACGCATATAGCGGTGGGGACGGACTTGTTCGAGGTGGCGATCTCTGGCCTCTACGGAGCCGCCACCTACAGCTATAAAGGCCGGGTTGAGCTGCTGGCGGCGTTCATCATGCTGATTGGAGCAGCCATCGGAGCGCAATTTGGCGCCATCGCCACCAAATACGTGAAAGGCTATGGCATCCGCATTTTCTTCGGCGTTGCCGTGGTGGGCTGCGGAATCTCGATTCTGATGAAGCTGATGTCCGCCGCCGATCCGGCGCTCAAGCCGATCATGGATCCGGCAGCGACCGTTCTGATTCTCGGTCTGGTGACCTCGCTTTCCGGGCTCATCGTGGTGAAGTGCATTGCCGGCATGCGGCAGGAACTGGCGACAAAGAAGTCGCGGGCTCTGGCCGCTTAGGAGGTGTGTATGTCCACAGGGAAGCTTTCGATGGCCGCCGCGGTTGCCGCGGTGCTGCTGGCTTGCGGCTGCGACGTGTCCGGAAAAGTAGAGCAAGGCCGCGTAGTCGCTTATGACGCGGGGGCCAAGCAGGTGACCCTCATTCCGGAAGACGGAACGGCACCCGTTACGGTGCGGACGCCCGAGGATCCGGACGAGATGGGCCCCGTGCCCGCGCAGGGCAAGCTGGTCCGGGTGGACGCCAAGGGCGGCCGCGTGCTGGTGTACGATGCGGCCGCCCAAACGCTGCGGGCTATACCGCTCACGCCCGTGGGGCAGCGGCCGGCCTCCAAGCCGGGTCCCCCGAAAATCGACCGCGCCCGCAACACCCTTACCTTGTATTCGCCGTCCGAGCGAGCGATGGTGACTTTCACTGCCGCCCCCGAACTGCTGTCCATGCCGGCGGATACCTGGAAGGCCGGCGACGTGGTTCGCTATTACTACAAGGAGCCAGGCCAGGCCCTGCGCTTGATGAATGTCACCAAGACCGACCTCTCCAAAGCCGACAAATAAGGCGGCTCTGGCCGGCCGCTTTAGAGCAGCGACGGGTAAGGCGCGGGGCCGGGCCGTCCGATACGGGACTGGCACGGGCCTGCTCCTGTTGGCTACTGTGGCACGCGCCGGCACAGTCCCGGCCGAACTGGTCTGCCGGGTCACGCCGGGTGTCATCCAGGCGGGCGCCTTCTACGATGGCGCGGAAGTCAAAGTCGAGGGCGTAGCCGCCCCGCGATCGAAGGTGATCGTTACCGTGTCGGGTTCCGATCGCGAAGAACGCTTCAACCGGCAGGCTCGCTTCGGGCCGATCTGGCTGAATGCGGGCAAGGTGCGGATCTCCGGTGCGCCCTCGCTCTTCCTGCGCTTCAGCGCGGGAGCGCCCGCCTCGCTGCTCACGGGCGAATGCGCCCGCAGTCACTACCTGGATGAACGCTCCCTGACGGCGCGGATCCGGCTGGATCCTCCTTTTGCCGACCGGCGGACGGACGCGCGCCTCCGCGCCGATTGCGTGGCGCTCAAAAAGAGTCAGGAGGTTTACCGCTTCGACGATGGTGGTGTGGTAATGGGAGAACCGCGTCCGGACGGTGTTCCCTATCACGCCATCTTCCGGTGGCCCAAGCGCGCGCCGCCGGCCACCTATGAGGTGCGGGTTTACGAAGTTGTCGACGGCACGATCACGCGGGAGACGTCCGTGCCGCTGGCCGTCGTGCGGGCCGGTTTCCCCGCCTGGCTGGCCCGGATGGCGGAAAACAACGCCCCGCTATACGGGATCATCGCGGTGCTGATCGCGGTGCTGGCCGGATTCACGATCGACTTTATCACGCGGCACGTCTTTCATAGCCGGCGCGCGTCCGTACACTGATCGGGCGAAGCCGGTTACCATTTCTGTTCGGAACCTTATGCGGCTCTGGCAACGCACAACCCGGAAGGCAGAACCCGGCGAAGCGGCGGCCCGGGTGCGCGCCAAGTACCTGAGCTTCCGTGAGCTGCTCGCACTGAACAATGAGTCCCTGGAGCTGATGGCGGGTCTGCAGGACGATCTGCAGTTCGTCCAGCCCCGGCGGGAAGTGTTGGGAGATCGCGTAGGTACCATCTTCGACCATGTCGAAAGGGTGGTGGAGGCCTTCGAGCGGCTCTCCGGCCTTCGCCAGGAGACCCTGGGCGCCGCACTGCGTACGCAGCGGCAGGAGGTGGAGCGCTTCACCGCTTCGCTCGAGAGCGTGACCGGGCGCCGCCTGGCCGCCTGGCTCTCGGAAATCAATGCCGGCGGGGACGATGAGGCCGGCAGCAAGGCCGCCGTGCTGGGCGAGATCCGGAACAAACTGGGGTTGCCCGTGCCGGACGGTTTCGTCGTCACCACGGAAGCGTACCGGCAATTTGCAGGCATTCCCTTGTGGACGGAAATCCGCGATGCCATCCGCGATTTGGACTTGAACGATCTGGAGACGGTCGGGCGGGTGGCGGACCATCTGGCGCAGCGGGTGATGGAATCCGAGCTGCCGCGCGCCATTGAAGTGGCCATTACCGCGCGCGTCGAGGTGCTGCTGAAGCGCGGCGGCGCGGTTGCGGTGCGCTCCAGCGCGCGCGGCGAGGGCGGAGCGAAGTCCTATGCCGGGCAGTTCCAGAGCCTCCTCAACGTGTACGCGGACCAGGCTGTGGACGCCTACAAGCGTGTCATCGCCGGCCGCTTCAGCGAGCGGGCGTTGTTCTATCGTCTTTCGGCGGGGCTGATCGAAGTTGACAACCCCATGGCGGTGCTGTTCCTTCTGATGGTGCCGGCGCGCGCCGCCGGCGTAATGTACACGCGCGATCCCAGCGATCCCAAGTCCAGGAACATGTGGATTACGGCGACGCGCGGTCTCGGTCCGGAGATTGCCAGCGGGCGAACGCCGGCGGATCTGTTTCTGGTGGCGCGCGAGCGGCCGCACGCGGTGGTCGAGCGCAATATCGTGCACAAAGAGAACGAGCTGGTGCTGCAGGAAGGGGGCGGATTAGCGGCCGAACCGCTGCGGCCGGGTGCGCAAGATCAGGCCAGCCTGCAGGATGGGACGCTGCATACGCTGGCCGAATTCGGCCTGGCAATCGAGCGCCATTTCCACGCACCGCAGGATATTGAATGGGCTCTTGATCGCGACGGTGCCCTATGGATTCTGCAATCGCGGCCGCTGGCGGAAATCGGGGCGGTGGCCAAATCGCATTCCCGGCCGAAGGGTGAACCGCGCCTGCAGGGAGGCCGCACCATTTATCCCGGCCGGACGTCGGGACCGGCGTTTCTGCTCGCCGACATGCAAAGCATCCGCGAGGCGCCCGCGGGCGCGGTGGTCTTCGTTCGCAAACCCTCACCGGAGATCATCCAGATTTTTCCGCGCATTGCCGGGCTGGTGGCGGAGTGGGGCAATGTGGCCGGGCACGCGGCGGCCCTGCTGCGCGAATTCCAGGTGCCTTCCGTATTCCAGATGGCCGGCGCGTTCGAACACATCAAACCGGGGGAGCCGGTGAGTCTGGATGCCGTGCAGACGCGTGTTTATGACGGCATTCTCTGGCCTGCGGTGCGGCGTGAGCCGGCGCTGGCCGAGCGCTATCGCGAGCGCACAGGCGACCTGATCAGCTCGCGCCTGTTGACCCTCCATCTGCTCGACCCGGCGGCCCACAATTTCCGCCCCTCGGGCTGCCAGTCCGCGCACGATATTCTGCGTTACTGCCACGAGAGCGCCATCGAGGCCATGTTCGCGGTCAATGACCGCGAGTTGGAGCGAGGCGTGGATTGTGCCAAGGATCTGGAAACGCCCCTGCCGCTCCACGTTTCCGTCCTGGACTTGGGCGGCGGGGTGGCGGGGGCCGGCGCGACGTCGCGGCGCATCACGCCGGCGCAAATCGTTTCGCGTCCGTTCCAGGCGCTGTGGAAGGGCATCAGCCACCCGGGCGTGACGTGGACCCGTGAGACGCCCGCCAGCTTCGGCGACCTTGCCTCGGTCCTGACCGCCGCGCTCAAGCCGCAGGAAAACAGCATGCGCCCGCTAGGTGAGAAGAGCTATCTGCTGGTGGCCGGCGAGTACATGAACCTGAACGCCCGGCTGGCGTATCACTACAGCCTGGTCGATGCGTGCCTTTCGGATACTCCGGGCGACAATTACATCTCCTTCCGTTTCGAGGGCGGCGGCTCGACACGTAGCCGCCGCAGCCTGCGCGCCTGTTTTCTGGAGCGCTGCCTGCTGCCCCATGGGTTCCAGGTGGACCGGCGTGCCGACCTCGTCAATGCCTGGTTCCGCAAAGCGCCCGCCGACCAGACGGCCGAGCGGCTGGACGTGCTGGGCAGGCTCCTCGGCTGTTCCAGCCAGCTCGACATGTACATGGAGAATCGCGAAGTCATGTTCTGGTTTGCCGATCAGTTTCTCGAAGGCAATTACGCGTTTCGGCCGCCGGAGGAAGACGGGGATTAAAGGAGCGGGATCCTGGTTTGCGGGTCCATCCTTGACGCCATCGTTGCCTCGCCCTACCATGTAAGTGGGCCTTGAACTCTGAAATAGGGAGATCTTACAACATGGCAATTACAACCGAGACGCTGGCTGACGAAATGTTCGTCCTGATTTCCGAATGCGCGGGCAAGCGCAATTTGAAAGCCGGTGATCTGACCAAAGAGATGATTGCCCGGCACGGCGAGGGCTGCAGCAAGGATGATTGCAAGCTTGCCATCCGGTCGCTGATCGAATCCGGACGCTGCGTGTACAGCTATCTCGGCGGTTCGTACATTCAGCTTCCGCCCAAGCAAGGCGCCTGAGGCGGGGAGGAAGCACGGCAGCCGTGACTGCATTGCCGCGGGTCGCGATCGCCGGACTTTCGGGAGGGTCGGGCAAGACCCTCGTCTCGCTCGGTCTCTTGCTGGAGGCAAGGCGCCGCGAAATTTCCACGCGCGCCTTCAAGAAAGGGCCGGATTATATCGATGCCGCGTGGCTGGGGTGGGCGTGCGGAGAACCCGCGCGGAACCTGGATACCCACCTGATGGGCTTTGACATAGCCGCAGCTTCGCTGGCGCAACACGGCGTCTCTGCCGGCCTCAACGTGATTGAAGGCAATCGCGGCTTGTATGACGGTCTCGATGCGCGCGGCACCCACAGCACGGCCGAACTGGCCAAGGCGGTTGGCGCGCCGGTGCTGCTGGTGTTGGATGCCACGAAGACCACACGCACGGCGGCGGCGCTGGCGATGGGATGCCAGAAACTCGATCCCGAGGTCCGCATTGCCGGTGTGATTCTGAACCAGGTGGCCAGCGCCCGGCAGGAACGCGTAGTACGGGAAGCAATCGAATCGGCCTGCGGTATACCGGTGCTCGGTGCGGTTCCGCGCGCGCGTGAAGGCACGCTGCTGGCGATGCGCCATCTCGGTCTGGTGACGCCGCGCGAATGCGCCGAACGCGCGGGACTGGCCGGCGCGCTGCTGGAGTCGGTGGCGCGCTACCTGGATTTCACCCGCATTTTCGAAATCGCCCGTCAGACCCCGCCGGTGCTCTTGCCGGCTTCTCGACAGGCTGTCGCGCAGAACGCCGCAGGGCTGACCATAGGGTGCGTGAACGACTCAGCCTTCAGCTTCTACTACCCGGAGAATCTGGAGTGCCTGGAAGCTGCCGGAGCGCGGGTAGTGCCGGTTTCCGCGCTTGATTCCGCCCGGCTTCCCGAAGCCCTCGATGCTCTGTACATCGGCGGCGGCTTCCCCGAAACGCATGCCGAGGCATTGTCCGAAAATGCGGTCTTCCTTTCTTCGCTGCGCCACGCTGCCCGTGCGGGCCTGCCGATCTACGCCGAATGCGGCGGCCTGATGCTGCTGGCGCGGTCGTTGGCCTGGCGTGGGCGCAGATTCCAGATGGCCGGCGTGCTGCCGCTGGATGTCGAGATGTGCGAAACGCCGCAGGGGCACGGCTACACCGAACTTCTGGTAGACCAGTCCAACCCGTTCTTTCCAACGGGCACCCGCCTCCGCGGCCACGAGTTTCACTATTCGCGAATTACGCCCGGCCACCGGCTTCCCACGGCGTGTGCGGTGGTTCGCGGCTCGGGCTGCGGCGCCGAACGCGACGGGTTAGTGGTAGGCAACGTCTGGGCCAGCTACACCCACCTGCACGCCCTGGCGACTCCCGGATGGGGCGAGGCTGTCACGTGTGCCGCGAAGGAGCGGGGAGCGCCGGCTAACGCCGGCCGGCTTTAACAGCGAGAAAACCGCGCCGGGCGGATTCGTCTACGCCGGTTCTTCCGCTTCCACGCCCTCGACCGGAATCCGGTTGACGATCGCCACGATTTCGTCGGCGTGGAATGGCTCTTCGATGGTGGCGTAGACGGCGCTGCTATGGAGGCGGAAGGCCATGGCCCCTTTGCGCACCGCCACCAGGAGGCGCGCTCCTGCCGTGCGGGGATCGGAAGCCAGTTCCTCGATCAAAGTCATGCCGAGATTTTCCAGCACCGCCTGATCGAAGACCACGAACGCCGGCCG
This sequence comes from Bryobacteraceae bacterium, assembly GCA_035508655.1. Lineage (GTDB taxonomy): Bacteria > Acidobacteriota > Terriglobia > Bryobacterales > Bryobacteraceae > DATGMB01. The sequence continues at coordinate 21,650 of DATJMP010000124.1, read as the reverse complement.
GAACACGGAGATGATGGCAGAGGCATCATAGCCGCGGCGAGCGAAGCGGAAGTCGATCGAATGATTGGCGCGTCTGGCCAGTTCCTGAATCAGGGCTTCGTCCCGGGTGATCACGAGCACGTTGGTGGGAAGGCCATGGACACGGCGGTAATACGGGCATTCCTGGCACAGGCCGGTGCAGAAGCGCTTGGCATGGCCGGTGCCGCGGACCAGATTGACCAGTTTCCAGCACCAGTTCGCGCGCACCTGTCGCACCACGCAGTCGCGGCATTCATCGCCGGGGCCGTGGTTCATATATTCCCAGCAGCGCATGGGGCGGGAGCAGAGAGCGGAGCGCTCCTCCCACTGGCGGTCGCGGCCCCGATCCTGCGAGACGAGCAGAGCGACATCGGTTTGATCCACTCGGAAATGACCGCCGGCGGTGCGGACGGCGCGCAGCCGGCCCTTTTTGATCCACTTGAGTACGGTATCGGGCTTGACCGCGCACAAGCGGGCTGCCTGGCCAGTGGTCAGCATTGAACTCGCCATACGGCAGATCTCCAGCTTCACTGTTCATAATATCGACAGGCATCCGACAAGTCAAAGAAAATCAGGTTCGATTTTCTGGATTGCACAGAAGGCCTTCGTGGGTTTTCTCGGTTCACGTTTCTAAATCGTTGTAAGTTCCTTATTGCTGAGGACTTACACCACATCGACAAACGAAAAAAGCCTGTGACAAATCGTTGCACCAGATCTATGATTGAGGTGAAGAACATCTGATTTTCTGAATACTTGACTTTGGAAACCGGTTTGTTCCAGGAGGTTCGTTGATGCATAACTTGATTCTTCCGCACGGCGGTGGAGATCTGCGGCCGTTGCTTCTCGAGGGCGAGGCCAGGCAGCAGGAGCTTGCCCGGGCACAGGGCTTGAAGAAGGTACCCATGACCAGCCGCGAGACCAGCGACCTGATCATGATGGGCATCGGCGCGTTCACCCCGCTCGAAGGCTTCATGGGCCACGACGACTGGCGCGGCTGCTGCGAAACGTATACCATGCCCTCCCGCAAGGGACTGTTCTGGCCGATTCCGATCACGCTTTCGGCCGAGGAGGATTATGCCAAGTCGATCGCGGCCGGGGACGAAGTGGCGCTCTGGGACGTCGAAACCGAGTCCATTATGGGCACCATGCGCGTGACCGAAAAATACGCCATCGACAAGCAGTACGAGTGCAAGCAGATCTTCCGCACCAACGATGTCAATCATCCCGGCGTGCAGAAGGTGATGGAGCAGGGTACGGTCAATCTGGCCGGTCCGGTGAAGGTGCTGTCGGAGTCGTATTATCCGGAGATGTTCGCGGGCATTTACCAGCGCCCGGCCGAAGCGCGCAAGCTGTTTGCCGAACGGGGCTGGTCCACAGTGGCCGCACTGCAGCTTCGCAACCCCATGCACAATTCACATGCCTACCTGGCCTGGATTGCCATCGAGGTCTGCGACGGCGTCTACATTCACCAGTTGGTGGGCAAGCTGAAGCCCGGCGACATTCCGGCCGAAGTGCGGGTAAAGGCCATCGATGCGCTGGTCAATAAGTATTTCCGCAAGGACCGCGTGATTCAGGGCGGCTATCCGATGGAGATGCGCTACGCCGGACCGCGGGAAGCTCTGCTGCACGCGGTGTTCCGCCAGAACTACGGCTGCACGCACCTGATCGTGGGCCGCGACCATGCCGGCGTGGGCGATTACTACGGGCCGTTCGACGCGCAGAAGATCTTCGCCGAGATTCCGCAGGGTTCGCTGCTGCTGCAGCCGCTGGCAATGGACTGGACGTTCTACTGCTATGAATGCGGCAGCATGGCGTCTATGAAGACCTGCCCGCACGAGAGCAAGGCCGTCATCGACGAGAACGGCAAATACAAAGGCGGCGCGCGGCTGCTGCTTTCGGGCACGCTGCTGCGCAAGCTGATGAGTGAAGGCAAGCCGGTGCCGGCGGAGTTCTCCAAGCCCGAGGTGATCGCGGTATTGAAGGAATACTACGACAGCCTGGAAGAGAAGGTCGAAGTGAAGCTACACGGAGCCGCCACGGGGAGCTCGGCTCAGAAGAAGTAGTCCGAAACGCGCCGCGCCGGGCACGCACCCGGCGCGGCCTGATTGGCGGGCGCAACTGGAGCCTGAGGGACGAATCCATGAAACCGCTCACCGCGGAGGAACGGGAACGAGCTTTCGCTCCTACCAAGAAGGAAGAGGTCATCCGCCGGCAGCGGTTGTCCGTTCGCTACCATGTGGAAGACTTCGACGTAAGCGACCGCCCCCGCCGTTTCCTGGAGGCGTTCGCGGCCATTCTGAAGCACACCAATTATCGGTTTGCGCTCGACCACTATATGCGCGTCACCGCCAAGTGCGCGCGCTGTTCGGCTGCCTGCCAGCTTTACATGGCGACGGGTGACGACCGGGATATCCCCTGCTACCGCTCCGAACTGCTCCTGTCGGTTTACCGCCGCCATTTCACGCTGGCCGGAGTGCTTCGCGGCCGTCTTTTGGGCGATCCCGGTCTGACCGACGACAAGGTCCAGGAAATGGCGGAGGCGTTCTACAATTGCAATGCCTGCCGCCGCTGCACCATGGAATGCCCCATGGGCATCGACCACGGCCTGATCACGCACCTGGGCCGCTACATTCTCTCCGAACTCGGCATTATTCCGCGCAACCTGGTGTTGAGTGTGCGCGAGCAGTTGACGGGTACCTCCGGCAACACCTCCGCCGTGCCTGTGCCGGCGCTCCTCGACAGTCTGGAATTCCTCAGCGAGGAAATGCAGGACGAAAAAGGCATAGAAATTCCCTTCCCCATCGACCGCGAGGGGGCCGAGTACCTGTTCCTGCCGGCCGTCTCCGATTACCTCATGGAAGCCGACACCATCATGGGCAATGCCGCCGTGCTGCGCGCCACCGGCGATACCTGGACTATCGGGACGGGTTACTTCGACGGCATCAATTACGGCCTGTTCTACAGCGACCACGTGATGGAGAAAGTGGTCGCCAAGATCGTAGCTGAGGCCCACCGCCTGAAGGTGCGCAAGCTGCTCATCGGCGAATGCGGCCATGCCTCCCGCACCGCGAAGGCGTTCTTTCCGGCGTTCAGTGGCGACGGGCGGGAGTCCCTGCCCGTGGTCAACATCGTCGAGTACGCCTGGCAGGCGTGGAAGAGCGGCCGTCTGAAACTGGCGCCGGACGTGATCGAGGAGCCGGTCACGTACCACGATCCATGCAATCTGGCGCGCACCGGCTGGATCGTCGATCAGCCACGCGAGTTGCTGCGGGCGTTTTGCAAAAACTATATCGAGATGACTCCCGGCGGCCGCAACAATATCTGCTGCGGTGGTGGCGGCGGGCTCGTCTCGATCGATGAAATTCAGCCCTACCGCATGCTGGTCAGCGGCCGTGCCAAGGCGGAGCAGATCCGCGCCACCGGCGCTAGGTATTGCGTCGCGCCTTGCGCCAATTGTAAAAAGCAGCTTCGCGAGCTGATGGCATTTCATAAGATCGACTGCCAGATTGTCGGCTTGCACGACTTGCTGTACAAGGCGATCGTTTTCGAATGATCGCGCGAGGGAATAAAGGTGGGAACCTGGATTGATCTCGGCCGCGGCCCGCTCTTTCGTCTGGCCTTCGCCATCATGATATTAGGCCTGCTGCGCGCTTTTTGCCTCAGCCTGGTGGGGCTGGTCGAAGCCTACCGGCGCAACGCCGACCGCATCGTGCCCTGGCGCGCGATTGCGGCACAGACCGCAGCCTGGCTGTTCCCGGCCGGCCGCTTCTGGCGCCGCCGCCCCTATTACGGCACGGCATCGGTGTTCTTCCATGTCGGTCTTCTGCTCGTCCCGTTCTTTTTCGTTGAGCACGTGCTGCTGTGGAAACGCGCGGTGGGCTTTGCCTGGCCGGCAATCTCGGTGCATACGGCCAACTGGTTCACTTTGCTGGCGATTGTTGCCGGCGCTGCGCTGCTGGGCGGCCGCGTTTTTCATGGTGGCGCGCGGGCCTTGAGCCGGTTTCAAGATTACGCCTGGCCTGCGCTGCTGCTGGTTCCGTTCGTGAGCGGTTACCTCTGCGTCAATGCACACCTCGCTCCCGGCGCTTATCAGGCCGCCATGTTCATCCACGTCTACTCCGCCGATCTGATCCTTCTCCTCATCCCCTTCACCAAGCTTGCCCACTGTGTGCTGGCGCCGCTTTCCCAGGCAGTCACCGCGGTCGCCTGGAAATTCCCGGCCGGCGCGGGGGACCGTGTAGCCGCCACCTTGGGCTATGCCGACCGGCCCTCCTGGGTCGAAAGAGGCCGGCTCGAATCCGCGGCCGCAGCCGCAACCGCAGCCGCTGCGAACAACGAGGTCTTCCTGAAATGAAAGCAGCCATCCTGACCGACACCACGAAATGCATCGGCTGCCTGGAATGTGTCGCCGCCTGCAAAAAGGAAAATCGCCTGGAAGGGGATATCCCGCGCGCATGGGACGAGGATGACGGCCTGTCGGCGCGCAACTGGACCTCGGTGGTGGAAGGCTCGGGCCATGAATATGTGCGCAAGCAGTGCCGCCATTGCCTGGAGCCGGCGTGCGTCTCCGCCTGCCCGGTGGGCGCGCTGCACAAGACCGACATCGGCGCGGTGGTCTACGATTCCGACCGCTGCATGGGCTGCCGCTACTGCATGATGGCCTGCCCCTACGGCATTCCCCGCTACAGTTGGGATGCGCCGGTGCCGTACGTGCGTAAGTGCATTCTGTGTTACAGCCGCATCGAGCAGGGCCGCCAGCCTGCCTGCACCGAAGCCTGCCCCGCCAAGGCCACTATCTTCGGAGACCGCGATGAGCTCCTCGCCGAGGCGCACCGCCGCGTTGCCGAAAACCCCGGCAAGTACGGCTCCAAGGTATGGGGAGAAAAGGAGGCCGGAGGCGCCTCCGTCCTGATGATTTCCAACCAGGATCTGTCGTTCCTTACCGGCGGCCGGGACCTCTCTCCGGCTTCGCTCCCATCCCATACTGCTGCCGCCATGGAGGCCGTGCCGTTCGTCTTCACCGGCGTGGTGGCCACCATGGCCGGCGTGGGCTGGATCATCCGCCGCCGCATGGAACTCGAAAAGGACCCATCCCATGAATAGGGTGCGCAAGCTGAAACTGGCGTTATGGACGGGCATCGGCATGGCCTTCGCCGCCGCCGTGGCCCGCTTTCTGTTCGGCCTCGGCGCCTCTACCTATCTCACCGACGGCAATCCGTGGGGAATCTGGATCGGCTTCGACGTCATGAGCGGCGTGGCGTTGGCCGCGGGCGGGTTCGTCCTCACCGCGACGGTTTACGTCTTCAAGCTGGAACGTTTCCATTCCGTCGTCCGGCCGGCCGTTCTAACCGCCTTCCTGGGCTACGTTGCGGTAGCCGTGGGCCTGCTGTTTGATCTTGGCTTGCCGTGGAACATCTGGCACATGATCGTGTTCTGGAATCCGCACTCGCCCTTGTTCGAAGTCGGCTGGTGCGTGATGCTCTACCTCACGGTGCTGACGCTGGAGTTTTTCCCCGTGCCCGCCGAAGAGTTCGGCGCGCTGGCGCGCGTCCGGCGCTTTCTCCTCAAGTTCCGCCTCCCGCTGGTGATCGCCGGCATCGGACTCTCCACTCTCCATCAGTCTTCGCTCGGCTCGCTCTTCCTCATCATGCCGTACCGGCTGGACCCGCTCTGGTATTCGCCGATCCTGCCACTGCTCTTCCTGGTCTCGGCCATCGCCTTGGGCCTGATGATGGTGGCGTTCGAGAGCCACTGTACCGCCTACCTGTATCGCCGTAAGCCCGAGACCGCCGTGCTGGCGGACCTGTTGGGCGCAGCGCGCTGGGTGCTGGCGGGCTATCTGGTCCTGCGTTTCGCCGACCTGGCGCTGCGCGGCCTCCTGTCTCACCTGTTCGCACCCTCCGCGCACACTGCCCTGTTTTGGTTCGAGCTGACTCTCATGGCGATTGCCCCGGCGGCCCTGCTGTTTGTTTCCCGCATCCGCCGGTCCCGGGCCGGCCAGTGGATCGCCGCCGGTCTCGGCGTCTCCGGCGTCGTGCTGAACCGCGTGGATGTCGGCGGCCTGGCGCACATCGCCCGCGGCGGTCCGTTCTATTTTCCAAGCTGGACGGAAATCGTCATCAGCGGTGGCATCGTTTCCGCCTCCATCCTTCTGTTCCTGTTCATGATCGAGCGTTTCCATATCTGGGAGCAGCGGCCCGCGGATCCCGATGCCGACCCACTCAAGCTCCCCGAATTCAATCCCGTCGGCACCACCTGGCTCGGCGTGCCGGCGGTTGCCGCCAAGACGGCTTATTCACTGGGATTCGTGCTCGCCGCTGCCGCCGGATTTGCCCTGCTGGGCAACCTGCCGGCCCGTAGCCGGGGCATCGAGCCTGCTCCCGTGCACCGGGCGCGCGGCGCCGAGAAGCTCTGGATCGACGGTAACCTGGACGGCAACGGAGTTCTTTTCCCCCACGAGGATCATGAAAACCGCGAAGGCGGAAAGGCTTCCTGCGTCAAGTGCCATCACATGAACCTCCCGCGGGACCGCAACACGGCCTGTGCCGCCTGCCACCGCGACGAATATCTGGCCGCCGACGCCTTCCGTCACGATTGGCATGCTTCCCCCACCGGTGGCCGCATGGCTTGCTTAGAGTGCCATCCCGCCGGTCAGGTCCGTTCGGCGGCCACGGCCGTCCGCTGCGATCATTGCCACAAGGACCTGGTGCCCGCGGGCGCCACAATTCAGGTGAAGCACTACCTGGCCCCGAGCTACGTCGATGCCATGCACCGTCTCTGCATCGGCTGCCACACCCAGAAAGCCCGGGAAAAGAACAAGCCGGCCATGGCCCAGTGCGCCTGGTGCCACAAGGAAAAGAGAAGCGTGGTGGATGCGGACGTGGCACGGGGCTCCGGCGCGGTGGGGAGACGCGTGGTCACGCCGCCGGAGCTCAAGTGACGGCCTGAACGTTCCGATCCCTGATAATAGACACCGGTGACGAACTCCCGCCCGGATCGAGTGGAATGGATCCGCGGCCGCGCTCTGGCGCTGGCCGGGGAAACGCTGCCCCTCCTCCCGGTCATCTGGGACGATACCTCGCGGTATATGTCCATCGAGCGCGGCCACGTGATCGCGCTCGAAGAGGCGCTATTTTTGGTCCGCGGCAACGAACACGAGGGCCGCTTCGGCATCGACGATCAGCCGAAATTCTGGGTGAAACATGCGATCGATCTGGAAACCGGCCGCCTGCACATTCTGAAGCTGCCGTTCCAGGAGGAATTCCGGATCCACGTCGGTGAAGAGGAGATCCGCTGCGCGCGCAGTGCGGAAAAGGAAGCGCGGGTCCTGGCGGCGGTACAGGGAGATCCCCGTTTCATGCAAGGCCGCACAGCTCACGATGCCTGCGGCAACCCGGTGCAGGTGATCGACTTCATCACCGGCGTGGACCTGCTCCAGTACCTCCATTCGCTGAAGGCCGGACATGAGGAATATTGCTACACTCTTTTGCCCGGAATCCTGAAGAGGATCGCCGAAAGTTTTGCCGGCATTCAAAGATTGCACGAAGCCGGCCTCTGCCACGGCGACATCCGCAACGATCATCTCCTTATCGAGCGCGCGAGCGGCCTATATAAGTGGATTGATTTCGACCTGGACGAAAGTTCGGCACACTTCGACATGTGGAGCGCCGGCAACATTCTCCATTGCGTAGTGGCGAAGGGCTTCCTCACGTTCCACGACGCCATCCGGTCACAACCCGGGCTGACGGCCACACTCTGGCGGGAGGATGCCTCGGTATTTTTCCCCCATCGAATCATGAACTTGGGAAAGGTTTATCCGTATATTCCCGCACCGCTGAATGCCGTGCTCTACCGGTTCGCGCTGGGCGCCGCGTCGCGATACGAATCGATGGCGAAAATCGAACGGGACTTGCGGGAGTGCGCGGCGGCGATGGGATGAAATTGGCGGGCGCGGGGAAGGCCGTGAGGCCAGCGCGTTGGCTCTGCTGAATTTTTCCGCTAGAGCTCTTCGTCCGTGGCTGCCGGTCGGCATTATCCGGACATCGGTCACGACATCAGTGGGGATTTCCAGAAAACACGGAACCGCAAGCGGCAGGATATGGCGAACGTCGCGGTAATTTCCCACCAGCAAGCCTGCCGTAGGGCTCCGATGATCCGGCCGAGCTAGGGCAGGAGCACATAAAACCCCGATTAAAAGACAACAAGAGATGAAATTCATGAAACTACCGAAATAAGCTTGCCCCAATAATTGACGAGGTCTACATTCGAGTTGATCAAATACTCGGGCGGGAGCCCATGGGAACAGAAGATCCAATTGCCACTGCCGGGATGATCACGGCGCAACTCAGCAACGAATTCCTCTCCAGCGCGCGCGTGTTTGCCTGGTCGGTGCGGGAGATCATCGAGCGGACGGTGCTGCGCGAGGTGGCGGGTGACAAACTCACCTTCTCGCAGCTCAAGCTGCTCTACCTGGTGGCCCACACCGACACGCTGAATATTGGGGATGCAGCGGCTTTCCTGGGTGTGACGTGCGGCGCCGCCAGCCGGGCGGTGGACAAGCTGGTGCATCGCAGGCTGCTGCGGCGGGTGGCCCCGGCGGAGGACCGGCGCTCTTTCCGGCTCTCGCTCACCGAGACGAGCCGCAAGCTGATGGACGCCTACCAGGCGGCGCGCGATTTCCGCGCGCAAAAAGCCTTGCAGCAATTCTCGCCGGAGGACCTCAGAAAAACCGCCGAGTTGCTCGATCATCTGGCCGGCGCCATTGTCAGCACCGGCCCCAATCCGGAAGCCCCCTGCATGCAGTGCGAAATCTACTATCGCGAGCGCTGCCGCTTCGGGGAATACGGACGCCGTAACTGTTTTTATCAACATCACAAGAGCCCGGACCGCAGGCAGGAAAACGCCACCGGCCCGGCGGAAGGAAAGGTGGACTAATGCCGAGTTACGTCAATCCGGACAAGTGCGACGGGTGCAAAGCGCTGGACAAGACCGCTTGCCAGCACATCTGCCCAAACGACTTGATGGTCCTGGATAAAGACAAGATGAAGGCCTACAACCGGGACGTGTCCATGTGTTGGGAATGCTATAACTGCGTCAAAATCTGTCCCAACCAGGCCGTCGAAGTCCGCAGCTACGCGGATTTCGTTCCGTTGGGAGCTTCGGCGACGCCGATGCGCTCCACGGACTCGATCCTATGGACCGTGAAGTTCCGCAACGGAATGGTGAAGCGGTTCAAATTCCCGATCCGCACCACGCCCGAGGGACAGGCGGTCCCGGATGGCGGTTTCGAAACCAAGGCCGACCTGAATTCGCCCGAGCTCTTTACCGAGCCGGCATCGGTGGGGATGGCGGACGTGTTCCGCCTGAATTAAAGGAGAAAGCGAATGGCCGATTTCAAAACTGTAACAGTCGAAACCGATGTCTTGATTCTGGGCGGCGGCATGGCAGCCTGCGGCGCGGCCGTGGAGGCGGCGTACTGGGCCAAGCAGAACGGCCTCAAAGTTACGCTGGTCGACAAGGCCGCGGTGGACCGCTCCGGCGCGGTCGCTATGGGTCTGTCCGCCATCAACCAGTACGTTGGCCTCAAGGACGGCGCCAACACGGTGAAGGATTATGTGGATTACGTGCGCAATGACCTGATGGGCATCACGCGCGAGGACCTGGTAGCCAACATCGCCCGCCACGTGGACTCCACCGTGCACCTGTTCGAGAAGTGGGGCCTGCCGATCTGGAAGGACGAAAAAGGTAATTACGTTCATGAGGGCCGCTGGCAGCTCATGATCAACGGCGAGTCCTACAAGGTGGTGGTGGCGGAAGCGGCGAAGAACGCGTTGCTGGAAAGCGGCGTGGGCGAAATCTTCGAGCGCATCTTCATCGTCGGGCCGATCATGGATGGCGAGCGGTGCGCCGGCGCGGTCGGCTTCTCCGTCCGCGAGAACACGTTCTACATCTTCCGGTCCAAGGCGACGCTGGTCGCCATGGGCGGCGCGGTGCACGTGTTCAAGCCGAGGTCGAGCGGCGAAGGCATGGGGCGCGCGTGGTATCCACCATGGAACTCCGGCTCCTCCGCCTACTTCACGCTGAAGGCCGGGGCGGAAATGACGTGCCAGGAAGTGCGCTTCATCCCGGTGCGCTTCAAGGATGCTTACGGCCCGGTGGGTGCGTGGTTCCTGCTGTTCAAATCGCAGGCCACCAATTCGCAGGGCGGCAATTACATGGTAGAGCGCAAACCCGAGCTGGAAAAGTGGGGACCCTACGGCCGCGTCAAGCCGATTCCGGCCAACCTGCGCAACTATCTCGGCATGCTCGACGTGATGGAAGGCAAAGGCCCGATCTATATGCGGACCGACGAAGCCATCCAGAAGATCGCCGAGCAGTACAAGGACGATCCCAAGGCCTACAAGAAAAAGATGAAGGAGCTGGAAAGCGAGGCTTGGGAAGACTTCCTCGACATGACCATCTCGCAGGCGCTGCTGTGGGCATCCACGAACTTGCAGCCTGAAGAGCGGTCGAGCGAAATCGCCGCGGCCGAGCCCTACTTCATCGGTTCGCACTCGGGCGCGTCGGGCGCGTGGGTCAGCGGTCCGGAAGACCTGCAAACCGGCGAGACCAAGAGCGACTACTTCTGGGGCTACGCCAACATGTCCACCGTGAAGGGCCTCTTCTGCGCGGGCGACGCCTCCGGCGCCTCCAGCCATAAGTTCTCTTCCGGTTCCCACGCCGAAGGGCGCATTGCCGCCAAGGCAGCGGTGAAGTTCGTAGTAGAGAACAACAGCATGCCCGCGGTCGATCAGGCCGCTCTGGATGCACTGAAGGCGGAAATCCTGGCGCCGCTCGATACCTTCGAGGAGCACAAGAACGCCTCGACGGATCCGGACGTCAATCCCAATTACATCAAGCCGCGTATGTTCATGTTCCGGTTGCAGAAGATCATGGACGAGTACGCCGGCGGCATCACGGCCCAGTTTACGACCAACGAAGCCCTCCTCAAGAAGGCCCTGGAGCTGCTCGCCTTCCTCAGGGAGGATTCGTCGAAACTCGCCGCCGCCAATCTTCACGAGCTGATGCGGTGCTGGGAGAACGTGCACCGCATGTGGCAGGCCGAGGCGCATGTCCGCACCATTCTGTTCCGCCAGGAAACCAGGTGGCCCGGATATTATTTCCGCGCCGACAAGCCCGCCCTCGACGAGGAGAAATGGCATGTGTTTGCGAACTGCCGGTTCGATCCCAAGACCAGCGAATGGGAGCTGAAGAGCCGTCCGGTTCTGCATGTGTTCAGTTCGCAGCCCAAGGAACCCGTGAAAGCGGGCGCCTGAAGTTGCCGAGCCAGGCGGGAGGCCACCGGAGGCCTCCCGCTCTGAATCTGCGAGGGCGCTGAGGCGGCCGAGGCGCCGAGAAGAAATTTTGTCTTTAGGGACGGACTTGTGAACGGGTTGAGCAGTTGGGATCGGCTTACTGAGCAAATCATCGGTGCGGCCATCGAGGTGCATCGTTTGACCGGGCCGGGCCTGCTGGAAGCGGCGTATGAAGAATGCCTTTGCTTCGAGCTCGCGCAAATGGGCCTGCACTTCCAGCGGCAGGTTGCACTGCCCGTCCTGTACAAGGAAATCAAGCTGGATTGCGGCTTCCGAATCGACGTGCTGGTGGAGGATTCCGTCGTCCTGGAGCTGAAAACCGTTGACCAACTTCTACCCATCCACTCCGCCCAACTCCTCACCTACCTGAAGTTATCCGGAAAACCGGTCGGACTGCTGCTGAATTTCCACGAGCCGGTGCTCAAAAAGGGTCTGAAGCGTCTGGTGGACCATTTCCCGGAGCCCGCAGCGCTGCCGGCCGCCTCGGCCGCCTCGGCGCTCGAGCCAACGCCAGTTGCCGTAGCCCTCAATCGAGAAGATCCAAAACAAACTCCGCGTCTCTGCGTCTCAGCGGTAAATAAAGAGCTCGCGGTGAATCAAGGGGCCCAATGACCCGCGACCTGCAAACCCGCTGTCCCCATTGCGGCCAGGCAATGTCGCGCTGGGCGAATCCCCAGGACAGCACCTGGAACGGCACATTTCAGTACGTCTGTTTCAACGACGACTGTTCTTATTTCGTGCGCGGCTGGGAATGGATGCGTTCCCGGTTCAACGTGGCGGGTTCTTATCGCCACAGGCTGGACCCCGAGACCGGCCAGAGCGGTCCGCTGCCCGTGTGGTCCGCCGACGATTTTAAAAGCAACATCATCCCCGAGGAGGGCCCTTCCGATGCCGTGTGAAGCCGCTGTTTTGCCGGAAAAAATTCTGTCCGAATGCCCGCGCATGGGCCTCGATGATACCTTTCCATTCCAGTGCGGCCCCGGCCTCGATTGCTTTGGCCGGTGCTGCCACGATGTTTCCATCGTGCTGACGCCGTACGATGTCCTGCGCATGAAACGCGCCGCCGGCCTTCCTTCCACGGAATTCCTCGAAGCCTACACCCTGTGCCTTGTCGCCGGCCAGAAGTTTCCCGTCGTCATTCTCAAGATGAACGAGAGCGACAAGGCCTGCCCGTTCCTGGGCGAGCAGGGCTGCGGCGTGTATGCGGACCGGCCCTGGGCCTGCCGCATGTACCCGCTGGGCGCGGCCGAGCCCAAAAACCCCACCCCCACTGACCAGCCTTTTCACTTCGTCATTCGCGAGCCGCTGTGCCATGGGCACGGCGCGGAGAAGATGGTGACGGTTCGCGAGTGGATCGGGTCGCAGGGCGCGGAGGCCCACGAGATGATGAGCGGCGGCTTCAAGGAGCTGACGCTCCATGAATTCTGGGACAAGGGCAAGCCCCTTACCGAACAGCAGGCCGCCATGTTCTATATGGCGTGCTACGACCTGGATCGATTCCGCCGCTTCCTCTTCGAGACCCGCTTCCTGCAGTTATTCGAGGTGGATGAGGCGCGAGTCGAAGCCCTTCGCCAGGACGACCTGGAGCTGCTCGAATTCGGCATGCAATGGCTGCGCTTTTCGCTGTTTGGCGAGCGTTCTATGAAACTGCGCAAGGATGCGAAATGAGTGGCTCGGGGGCCAAACCGGTACTGGTTATCGGTGGCGGCATCGCCGGTCTGACCGCGGCGGTGGAGTTAGCCGATGCGGGGGCAAGCGTCATTCTGGTGGAGAAATCGGCGAGTCTGGGCGGCCGCGTGGCCCGGATGCACCAGTATTTTCCCAAGCTCTGTCCTCCGGCCTGCGGTCTGGAGATGCACTACCGCCGGCTACGCCAGCACCCGGCAATCACGGTTCTCACGCTGGCCGAAGTGGTGGAAATCTCCGGTGGTCCCGGGGCGTACGAAGTGAGCGTGCGGGTGAGCCCGCGCTACGTCACCGAGGCATGCACCGTCTGCGGCGCCTGCGCCGACGTTTGCAACGCCGAGCGTTTCGACGAGTTTAATTATGGCCTTGCCAAGACCAGGGCCGCTTACCTGCCGCACGGTATGGCATATCCGGCCCTATACGCCATCGACCGCTCCGCTTGCCGCGAGGGCTGCCGGGAGTGCGCCGAGGCGTGCACGTACGGCGCTATCGCCCTCGACGCCCTGCCGGAGACCCGCACCTTCGCAGTTTCCGCCATTGTGGCGGCGACCGGCTGGAGGCCTTATGACGCCGCGCGCCTCTCGCCGTTGGGCTACGGCCGTTTCCGCAACGTCGTAACCAACGTCCTGCTGGAGCGGATGGCGGCTTCCGACGGTCCGTCCGCCGGCCGCATTCTGCGTCCCTCCGACGGCCGTGAGCCGCGTACGGTGGCGTTCGTGCAGTGCGCCGGGTCGCGCGACGAAAACCACCTTCCGTACTGTTCCGCCGTCTGCTGCGCCGCTTCCATCAAGCACGCCGCCTACATCCGCGCTCTCTATCCGGAAACCGCGATCACCATTTTCTATATCGACATCCGCACGCCAGGCAAGCTCGAAGAGTTTTATGGACGCGTCAGCCGCGACGCCAACCTGCACCTGGTCCGCGGCAAAGTCGCGCTTGTAGAGGAGAACACAGCCACCGGCGATCTGCTGGTTACGGCCGAAGATACCCTGGCCGGCCGCAAGAACAGTCTGCATTTCGAACTGGTCGTGCTGGCCACCGGTCTGGTACCGCAGACGGAAGGCCTGCCGGCCGCATTCGAGCGCGACGAATTCGGATTCCTGCCGGCGTCGCGGGCAGTGGGCAACGGGCTGCCGAAGCCTCCCGCCGGGCTCTACGCCGCGGGCTGCGTCCGCCGCCCGGCTGAGGTTTCCGCCAGCGTTCAGGATGCCACCGCAGCCGCCCTGAAAGCCCTGCAATCCGTTCGCCGGAGTGTGAGCCATGAATAAGCTCGGCGTTTACGTCTGCTCCGGTTGCGGTATCGGCGAAACCTTGGATGTGGCCCGGTTGGCCGAGGCTGCGGCGGAATTTAAGCCCGCCGTCTGCAGGACTCACGCCGCCTTTTGCAATGCCGAAGCCTGCGGCATGATTCGCCAGGACATCGCCGAAGGCAAAGTGGGCGCAGTGGTGATTGCCGGCTGCTCGGCACGCTTCAAGGCAGAAGCCTTCTGCTTCGATCACGGCAGCGTGGTCGAACGCGTCAACCTGCGCGAGCAGGTGGCCTGGAGCCACCAGCCGCAGGATGAAGATACGCAGATGCTGGCGGAAGATTACCTTCGCATGGGCATCGCTCGGGCTTTAAAGACCGAGCCGCCGGTCCCGCTCCAGGACGAAGTGTCAAAGACCATTCTCGTCGTTGGCGGCGGCGTGGCCGGAATCACGGCCGCGCTCGAAGCCGCGGCAGCAGGTTACGAAGCCGTGCTGGTGGAAAAGCAGGAGGAACTCGGCGGCCGCGCCGCGGGCACGCGCAAGCGGGCTGCGCAGATGGAAGACCTCGCCGAAGCCGCGCTCTACAACCCGCGCATCCGCACGTTCTGCTCCAGCGCGATCGAAAAGATCGAGGGCCAGCCGGGGATGTTCGATGTGACCCTGGCCGCGCCGGCGGGAGAACAGAAGATCCGCGCGGGCGCCATCGTGCTGGCCACCGGTTGGAAGCCGTACGACGCCTCGCGGCTGGCATCGCTGGGGTACGGCGTCAGCCCGGACGTCATCACGAACGTGGAGTTGGAACGTATGGCCGCGGCGGGCGCGATTGTGCGGCCTTCGAACGGCCAGCCGGCGAAAAGCGTGCTGTTCGTGCAATGCGCCGGGTCGCGCGATGCAGCGCACCTATCCTATTGCTCGTCCGCGTGCTGCACCGAAACGCTGACCGAGATCGGCTACATCCGCCAGCAGGATGCGCAGGCGCAGGTCTACGTCATTTATAAGGATATGCGCACGCCCGGTCCGTACGAACGGCTGTATCGCGAAGCGCAGGACCATCCGCTGAATTTCTTCACCAAAGGCGAAGTGGCCCAGGTGAGGCGCTGGGAGGATGGGCGGCTGGCGGTTACGGCCAATCACACGCTCCTCGGCGAAAGTATCACCCTGTGCGTCGACCTGGTGGTGCTGGCCACAGGCATGGTGCCGAACGGCACCGAAGATATTCTCAAGCTGGCCTACCGGCAGGGCCTGGAGTTGCCGGTACTGCACAACGGTTTCGCGGATTCGCACTTCGTCTGCTTTCCATATGAGACGCGGCGCACCGGCATTTACGCAGCCGGCGCGGTCCGCGCTCCCATGGACGACGAGCAGGCGCGGCAGGACGCGACCGGCGCGGCGCTGAAGGCGATTCAGTGTGTCGAAATGGCTGCTCGCGGCTGCGCCGTGCACCCGCGCGGCGGCGACATGTCTTACCCCGCATTCGCCCTGCAGCGCTGCACGCAATGCAAACGGTGCACCGAAGAGTGTCCGTTCGGCGCGTTGGACGAAGATGCCAAAGGGACGCCCAAGCCGAACCTCTATCGCTGCCGCCGCTGCGGCGTATGCATGGGAGCCTGTCCGGAGCGCATCATCTCTTTCAAAAATTATTCGGTGGACATGATCGCCTCGATGATTAAGGCGATCGAGGTTCCCGACAACGAGGACAAGCCCCGGGTCCTCGCCCTGGTTTGCGAAAACGACGCTTATCCGGCCGTTGATCTCGCCGGGCTGAAGCGCCGGCAGTACGATGCCGCCGTACGAATCATTCCGCTGCGCTGCCTGGGCTCGCTCAACATCGTCTGGATCGCCGACGCCCTCTCGCGCGGGATCGACGGCGTCATTCTCGTCGGCTGCAAATACGGCGACGATTATCAGTGCCATTTCACCAAGGGCAGCGAGTTGGCCGCCAAGCGCCTGGAAAACGTCAAGGAGACGCTGCAGCGCCTGCAGTTGGAGCCCGAAAGGCTCCAGCTCACCCAACTCGCCATCGACGAATGGGACAGGCTGCCGGCGGTGTTCGACGACTTTGTGGAGCGGATGCGGGAGCTCGGCCCGAATCCGTATAAGGGGTTCTGAAGATGAATGGAAGCGCACTGGTGCAACCCGACCCCAATCTCATCCGCGACGTCATGGCGGCGGGCGGCGGGGATTTGAAGAAGTGCTACCAGTGCGCCACCTGCGCGGTAACGTGCGAGCTTTCCACAGACGAAGCCCCATTTCCGCGGCCGCAGATGATCGCCGCGCAATGGGGGCTGAAGGACCGGCTGATCGAGGATCCCGGCCCCTGGCTGTGCTTCTACTGCGGCGAATGCTCCAAGCGCTGTCCGCGCGGCGCCAATCCCGGTGAAAGCATGATGGCGCTGCGCCGCTACCTGACGGCGCAATACGACTGGACCGGCCTTTCCCGCCTGATGTACCGGTCCGCTGTGTGGGAGTTGGGCGTGCTCGGCCTGGTCGCGCTCCTGGTCATCGCGCTGTTTACGCTCCCGCACGATTTCGGCTTCGGACTGCTCAGCCAGTACCCGGCTGCCTTGCAGACGGTGATGCTCGATCGGTTCGCGCCCAAGCACATCGTGCACCTCGCGGACAACATTCTGGCTGCTGGTCTGGGGCTGCTGCTGCTCTCCAACGGCTGGCGCATGTTGCGCGCCCTGACGCGAGGCCGGAGTATCCCGTCCGGAACTTATCTGAAGGCGCTTCCCGGTCTGCTGGCCGAAGCGGCCACGCAGCGCCGCTGGAAGAAATGCGCGGACCAGCGTGGGGGTATCAACTGGGTACGGCACCTGGTTCTGGTCAGCGGATACGCCACCATTTTCACGCTGGTGGTGTTGTTTCTGCCCTGGTTCCAGGTGGAAGACAGCGGCTTGCACTGGACCAGCCTTTTGGGCTACTACGCGACTGCCGTCATCATCGGCTCGACCGTCTGGATGATGTCGGACCGCGCCGCGCGGCGCAGCGAGATGCACCGCTTCAGCCACCTGTCCGACTGGCTCTTCCCGATCCTGCTTTTCCTGACGGCGGTTTCCGGGATCCTGCTGCACATCGTGCGGATCTCCGGCCTGCCCATGGCGACATACGTAACCTACATGATCCACCTGGCCATCGCGGTGCCGATGCTGGTGGTGGAAGTGCCGTTTGGCAAATGGGCGCACCTGCTCTACCGGCCGCTGGCGATGTACGTTGCCGCGGCAGGGAAGGAGAGTTGCGAGAAAAGGATGGCCGTCGGTGAACGCGGATAGACGCCGTTCCGGTTTCAGGCAGAATCGGCGCTTGTCGGCGGCTGCAAGCAAGTTTCTCAGTATCGTGCTCGAAAGAAGGAGTGACTGAATGGCTGGCGAGAATGGAAAATCAAAGACAAAGCTGCTGGACGAGCTCGAAAAGGGTCCGTGGCCGAGCTTTGTAACGGAGATCAAGAAGACGAGCGGCGTCAGCCCCATGTGCGACGATCTGCTGGGGCAGCTCGAACTCTCCTACGAGGAGAAGAAAGGCCACTGGAAGCACGGCGGCATCGTGGGCGTCCTGGGTTACGGCGGCGGCGTCATCGGCCGCTATAGCGACGTTCCCGAGCAGTTTCCGAAGGTCGCCCACTTCCACACCATGCGCGTGAATCAGCCCTCCGGCTGGTTCTACACCAGCGACGCGCTGCGCACGCTGTGCGGCATCTGGGAGAAGCATGGCTCGGGCCTGACCAACATGCACGGGTCGACCGGCGACATCGTCTTCCTGGGCACTAAGACCGACGAGCTCGAGCCCATTTTCGCTGAGCTTACCGCGGCCGGTTTCGACCTCGGCGGCTCCGGTTCCTGCCTGCGCACGCCCTCCGCCTGCGTCGGCCCGGCGCGCTGCGAATACGCCTGCTACGACACGCTCAAAATCTGTTACGACCTCACCCAGGCCTACCAGGATGAGCTGCACCGGCCGCCGTTCCCGTACAAGTTCAAGATCAAGTGCGCCGGCTGCCCGAACGATTGCGTTGCCGCCTCGGCCCGCGCCGACCTATCCATCATCGGCATCTGGAAAGACGAGATCCAGCAGGATGATGCCGCCGTCGCCGAATATGCCGCCAACGGCCTGAATATTCAGAAGGACGTCTGCGACCAGTGCCCCACCCGCTGTATGAGCTGGGACGGCAAAAAGCTGGAAATCGAAAATCGCGAATGCGTCCGCTGCATGCACTGCATCAACGTGATGCCCAAGGCGCTGCAGCCGGGCAAGGAGCGCGGCGCCGCCATCCTCATAGGCTCCAAGGCGCCCATCGTGCACGGCGCCCTGCTCTCCAGCGTGCTGGTGCCCTTCGTGCCCGAAGCCGAGCTGCTCGAAACCCTGCAGGAGCTCATGAAGCGCATCTGGGAGTTCTGGGACGAATACGGCAAGAACCGCGAGCGCGTCGGCGAGCTCATCCAGCGCGTGGGCCTGGCCAATTTCCTGGATGCCATCGGGCTTGACCCGGCGCCGGAAATGGTCAACGCGCCCCGCGACAACCCCTACATCTTCCTGCAGAAAGAGGAGGCAAAATGACACCGACACCCAGACCGAAACGAATCACGGACATTGGTCCTCCCAGCTACGAGAAGTTCCTGCCGCCCGTCGTCAAGCGCAATTACGGGCAGTGGAAATACCACGAGTTTCTTTCCCCGGGCGTGCTCTGCCACGTCGCCGAATCGGGCGAGAAGCTCTACACCGTTCGCGCCGCATCGCCGCGCCTTCTGAGCGTGCTGACCATCCGGCTGTTTGCCGACCTCGCCGACAAATACTGCGGCGGTTATCTGCGCTTCACCAGCCGCAACAACGTGGAGTTCCTGCTCGAGGACGCAACCAACATCGAGCCCCTGAAGGCCGATCTGGCCAAGGCCGGCTATCCCGCCGGCGGCACTGGCCACACCATCAGCAACATCGTCCACACGCAGGGCTGGGTGCATTGCCACTCCTCCGCCACGGACGCCTCCGGCCTGGTGAAGAGCATGATGGATGCGCTCTTCCCGTATTTCAACCAGGACAAGCTGCCGGGCAAGCTGCGCATCGCGGTGGCCTGCTGCCTGAATATGTGCGGCGCGGTCCACTGCTCCGATATCGCCGTGCTGGGCGTGCACCGCAAGCCGCCAAAGATCAATCACGACGGGCTGAAGAAGATGTGCGAGGTCCCGACGCTCATCGCCTCGTGCCCGACCGGCGCCATCCGCCCCGCGACGGTGGACGGCAAGCAATCCGTCGAGGTGATCGAGGAGCAGTGCATGTACTGTGGCAACTGCTACACGGTCTGCCCGGCCATGCCGCTGAACGATCCCGAAAACGACGGCATTTCCATCTGGGTGGGCGGCAAGGTAAGCAACGCCCGCAGCGAGCCTAAATTCACCAAGCTGGCCATCCCATTTCTGCCCAACAATCCGCCGCGCTGGCCGGAAGTGGTGGATGCGGTGAAGAATATCGTCGAGGTCTATGCGGCCCATGCCAAACCGTTCGAGCGGCTGGGCGAATGGGTGGAGCGCATCGGCTGGCCGCGCTTCTTCGAGCTGACCGGAATTCCGTTCACGCGGTACCACATCGACGATTTCCGTCACGCCGGCCTGACCTACGCCCGCAGCGCGCACTTGAGGTTCTGAGCCGGGAATGATTCACCGCCGAGGCGCGGAGGCGCAGGGAAAAACAAGATGATTCCCGGCGCCCCGGCGTCTCAGCGGTGAATGGAAAGGGTCTTCATTATGGCGCTATTTAAAGCAGTCAAGAAGCCGGTAATTAAAGCCGCCTCCGCGGGCGCGGAGATCAGTTCGCAGCGGCCGGCGTATGTGGCCAAGACTCCGCCCTGCGCCAATGGCTGCCCCTGCGGCACGGATATTCGCAGCTGGCTTACCACCATCGCCCAAGCCGAAGCCTACGGACGTACAACCGGCGAGGCTTACCGCCTGGCGTGGGAAAAGATTACCGAGCGCAATCCGTTCCCGGCTGTCTGCGGTCGGGTCTGCCCGCATCCCTGCGAGGATGCATGCAACCGCCGGGAAAAGGATGGAGCAGTTGCCATCAACGCGATGGAGCGCTTTGTCGGCGATTTCGGTCTGACTCACGGCCTCGAATTGAAGCGCCTTCCGGGCGAAGCCAACGCGGAGCGCGTCGCCGTGGTTGGCGCCGGCCCGGCCGGCCTTTCCTGCGCCTATCAACTGGCGCGCCGCGGCTACTCCGTCACGGTGTTCGAAGCCTTCGGCGAGGCCGGTGGAATGTTGCGGTACGGCATTCCGAAGTACCGGTTGCCGCGCGAGGTGCTCGATGGGGAAATCGGCAAGATCCTCAACCTGGGTGTCGAACTCAAGTGCAACACCGCCATCGGCCGGGAGATTTCGCTGGAAAAACTCCGGCAGGATTACAAAGCCGTATTCGTCGGCATCGGTGCGCACCGCGGTCTGCGGCTGCGGATTCCCGGAGAAGATGCCACCGGCGTCCTCACCGGCACGGAATTTCTGAACCGCGCGAACAGCGGGGAGGAAGTGGAGGTCGGCCGCAAGGTGATCGTCATCGGCGGTGGCGATACCGCCATCGATTCAGCCCGCGTCAGCTGCCGCCTGGGCGCTGACGTGACGATTCTCTACCGGCGCTCGCGCTCCGAAATGCCGGCCATCGCGCCGGAAATCGAAGGAGCCCTCGAAGAGGGCGTGAAAATCGAATTTCTGGCCGCGCCGGTCGAGGTTCTGGTGAAGGACGGCGCAGCCGTGGGAATGCGCGCGATTCGCATGGACCTGGGCGCGCCGGATGCTTCCGGCCGGCCGCGGCCCGTGCCGCGTCCCGGCTCGGAATTCGATCTGGAAGCCGACCTCATCGTGGCTGCCATCAGCCAGGAACCGGCCAGCGAGGGCCTCGGCCTCACCAGCGACAGTAAGCCGTGGATTCCCGCCGAAGGCGCGCAGGTGGCCGGCATGGACGGTGTCTTTGCCGGTGGCGATGACATCGGTCTCGGTCTCGTCACCATTGCCATCGCCCAGGGCCGGTTCGCCGCCGAGGCCATCCACGCCCATCTACAAGGCAAGACCGTGGAAAACCCCTCCGGTCCTCCCGTCATCGGACCGGAGCGCGTGAAGCTCGACTGGTACAAGCCTGCCGAGCGCCACGAGCGCGGGCACGTGGCTGTCGAAGAGCGCGGGGTCGATACCGAGATCGAGCTCGGATTGAGCGAAGCCGAAGCGTTCGGCGAAGCCGCGCGCTGCATGTCCTGCGGCATGTGCATGGATTGCGAAACCTGTTGGATGTATTGCACCAACAATTGCTTCGTGAAACTCCCCAAGGGAGAGCATTACAAGGCCAAGCTGGAGCTCTGCAACGGCTGCA
>DATJMP010000123.1:0-76119 GCA_035508655.1 Bryobacteraceae bacterium | reverse complement strand
GGGGCGGCCAATCGCACGGCACGCAGCACGTGTTCGCGCGGTTCTCAGCGGTCGTCGAGGACCGCGCGAACCCAGCTGCGCGCCGCAGACCTGATCCCTAATCCCTAACCCTGCCCTCAACTCAGATCCGGCAGGAGAAATCGCTCGGGCCGCCCCGCGGCCCGCGTCACCGCTTCCGCGGCCAGGTAGCCGCTGCGAACCGCCCCTTCCATGGTCGCCGGCCATCCGCTGCGCGTCCAGTCTCCCGCCAGAAACACGTTCGGCGGCCCGCTCTCGGCGGTGGGGCGCAATTCCTCGGTTCCCGGCGCGGCCGAAAACGTCGCCCGCTGCTCCTTCACCACGTGCGCCTTCACCAGCCGCGCCTCCTGCACCTTGGGAAAGAACAGGCGCAGATCGCCGATCGCCAGGTCGATAATCTCCTTCCGCGACAAATTCGTCAAGTCGCGCGAGGCACTTACGACTAACTGCAAATATCGCCCCCGGTCTTTGTTAAAAACCCATTGGATGGTGCGGTCGAGCAGCGTGGCGTGCGGCAGCGTCGTAATTTCGCGGTCGAACCACAAATGCACGCCGGTGATCGGCGAGTGCTCCAGTTTCGGCGCTTCCAGCCCCACCGCCTCCAGCCGCTCGAACGGCAGCGCGCAGATGTAATGGTCCGCCGTGCGTAATTCACCCCCGACGCGGAAACCGCCCGCCTCGATCCGCTCCACCGGGCTGCGGAAATGGATCCCCACCTCGCCGGTTCGCTTCCACGCCGCCGTGTCGTAAAGCTGGCCCAGCGGCACCGACGGCACGCCCATCTCGTAGGCATCGGCGCGAGCCAGGAAGCCCAGCCAGAATACCTGAAATCCGTGGATCGCGGCCATCCGGTCCAGGTCTTCGTTGATCGCGCTCACCAGCACCTGCCGCCAGAAGCGATCGATGGCTCGTGGCGTCTGGCGTTTCTGGAGCAGCCAGTCGCGCATGCTGATGCGGTCCAGGTCGGTCCGGCGCGTCCGCTCCCGCCGCAGCGCAAGCAGCGCGCGCGCGATTGCGACCTTGTCCTTCCAATCCAGGCAGCGCATGCGCCAGAACGCGCCCGTGAAATGCAGCGGCGCCGGCAGCCTTCCGCGCTTCAGCACCGAGATCCGCCCGCCCGGCTCCAGGAAGTAAAATTCACGATGGAAACGGATGCGGTCCCGCACGCCCAGCCGCCCGTAAAAATCCAGCAGGTTGACGCAGCAGCGCAGCAGGATGTGCTGGCAGTTGTCGATCGTTTCCGGCTCTTCCTCATCCCCGCCCGGCGCCGCATACGACGTTGCCCGTCCCCCTGCGAACGGCCGCGCCTCGAACACTTCGACCTCGCACCCCGCACCACCCAGCGCCGCCGCCGCCGCCAGCCCCGCCAGTCCTCCCCCTGCAATCAGAACTTTGGTCATTTCGGATGCAGCCCCCGCGCAGGGCCCGAGCCCCTATTGTATCGGGCGAGGGCAGATCGCCGGCGGGCGGGTTGGTTGGGAGACCGAACCCTACGCGGCCGTGCGCGAGGCCTCCGGAGCGCGGAAGCAGAGCGTCACCGCCCTTCTGATGCTTACGGAGATGCTCAACGAGTTATCGGTACTGATGAGGCGGCGCTTTTTGGGGACGATGGCCACCGATGATAAAGGATATTTATCCACCAGCTAAAAACGAACTGGCTTTGATTCAAAGAGAAGTCATTTAGGCCCTATGGCGCAGGTCACTAAGAAGCGGCTTGCTTGAGCCGGCGCATGAGGGGTGGTATCGTGCTCACGGTTGCTGGATTCGAGCCCTACAAATATCGAGTAATAGCACGGAGGCTTGGACTTGTCCAACAGAGTGATAACTGACCATTCCCGTGAAGGAACGGCATTTCCGAGCGTTCGCCCTTTGATCGAGTATACGGCGAGCGAATTGGTCTTCGGTCTTGTCTATGCAGTTGGTACCGAGTACCGAAAAGGCGTGGATTGCCTTGCGGGGCAGATCCGAAGGTTCGGGTATGAACCGATCGAGCTACGGATGAGTGATTATCTCGCGGCGATGACATCAGCCGTCTGGAACACGGAGCACGAGCGAATAGATGTCCTGATGGATATCGGCGACATGATTAGGAGGCAATCGGGGCGAGGCGATGTCGTCGCGCTATCCGCCATCGCGAAAATTGCGGCAGATCGCCACCGGAAGTTTCGGACGAAAAACCCGAAGCCACTTGGCAAAGTCGCTTACATCTTGTACTCCCTAAAGCACGAGGATGAGGTCGCCGCCCTACGACGAGTTTATGGTTCAGGCTTCTATTTGATTGGCTTCTTTTCACTCGAGCATAAACGGCTGCATCATTTGATGCACTCCCTGGATGTTCCTAAGCGCGAGGCTC
This sequence comes from Bryobacteraceae bacterium, assembly GCA_035508655.1. Taxonomy (GTDB): domain Bacteria; phylum Acidobacteriota; class Terriglobia; order Bryobacterales; family Bryobacteraceae; genus DATGMB01. The sequence continues at coordinate 73,748 of DATJMP010000123.1, read as the reverse complement.
TCCGATTGATTGGCAGGGATCAGGGCGAGCAGGCTGATTACGGCCAGCAGACGAGGAAGACCTTCGAGCTGGCAGACTTTTTCGTCACATCTGACAATTTCGACCCAGAGCTTGGACGTCTTCTCGATCTGGTTTTCGGCCATCCTTATACGACGCCGAATATCGATGAATATTCAATGTTCCTCGCGTATGCGGCCTCGCTGCGATCATGTCAACTTGGCCGTCAGGTCGGTGCCGCGATCGTCGGCGACTCGGGAGACCTGATCTCAATTGGATGCAACGACGTGCCCAGTTTCGGAGGCGGGCTGTACTGGCCCGGTCCGCGTGACAAAAGAGATCATATTCTAGGCTTCGATTCGAACGATGAAAGCAGGGATGCGATGGTCGATGGCATTATGGCAGCGCTCCGGCCGCGCATGAGCAAGGCGAACCGATTGGTCGAAGGCAGGCGGCTACTAAAACACTCAGGGCTGTTTGACCTAACCGAATACGGGCGCGCCGTCCATGCCGAAATGGACGCCCTTCTGGCTTGCGCACGATCAAACGCAAGCCCCCGAAATGCCACTCTGTACACTACCACCTTTCCTTGCCACAATTGCACGAGGCACATCATCGCGGCCGGCATAAAACGTGTCGTCTACATCGAGCCATATCCGAAGAGCAAGGCCGCCAAGCTGCATTCGGACGCAATCGAGGTTGAACGTGCCGGGGACGGTACACCCACAGAAAAGGTTCCCTTCGAATCGTTCATTGGAGTTGGGCCACGCCGGTTCTTTCAACTTTTCTCGACGACGCTCGGGGGTGGATATGAGCTCGTCAGAAAAAAGGATGGCAAAACGGTTAAATGGAATCCGCTGGTTTCAGCGCCCAGAATCCCAATGTTGCCGATGTCGTATTTGTATCGAGAACAACTTGCGTCCGAGTTGTTTAGCGATACAATAAAGGGCCTGGAGTCCAAACGCCGTGACCGTCGAAAGAAGAATGGACACCGCTGAACGCCGTCGCTTCTGGAGCGATGTCGACGTGCTAGCTGCTGAAGCGAAGCGCCTTCCAAGTTGGATGCGCGGCAAGGGTGTTGAGCCCAAACAAGGTGCGACCTCCGGCAAATCTAGCAGAAGGATCGTCAGTCTGAAGGCCGCTCGCTCAACATCAGTGGCCCGTTGATCTGCCCGTCCTTGACCTTAAGGGAACCCGAAGTTCCCCGGTGCTCGTCCATCGCAACCGAACTTTTGCCGAGAATCGCCGACGAAATGCCTGTTCCGGGAAGGATTAGTACCGGAAGCTGTTCTGCGCACTCGGCCAATAACGTTCTCTGCGTCTGTCGGAATACCGACTGCGCGGCCGCTGGTGTCTCAGTAACGTTAGATCGGCGAATCCCGCCGCCGAGGCGGCGCTCAGCCTGCGTCTCCGCGGAGCCCTACCCTCCGCTCGGGTGCAACCGATATAGCCGGTTCGAAACATCAACCCGCGAGAAGGTCATACTCCGGCCGCCTGTCCCGCCGCCCAGCGCGCCGTGCGCGGCAACCGCACCTGATCCCGGTGGCTGCCGACGCTTCTCAAGCAGACTGTGCGTAGATAGCGCCGGTAATGAGGCCGACCCGTCTGGTGTTCACCGGGCCGTCTGATAGATTTCGTCGGCAGCTACTGGGGCGACGCCGAGTTCGGCGGCCACCGCGTCGACCGCCTGCCGGGCGATGTTGAGGTCCACCTGACCGCCGGGGGTGAAGTGCGGGCCGATGTAGCGTTCGTAGTAAAGCTGCGCTTCCTCGCGCGTCAGCCGGTTGAGGAACGAGGCGACATAGTCGACCGCCAGGCGGGGTTGTTCGGCGATCGTCCGGAGGGCCCGCTGGATGGCCCGCACCAGCGCCCGGAGCGCCGGGCTGTCCAGCGGGACATGGGCAGGGTCCACGGCGACGCCCACAGTGGGAATCTGAAAGTGATCGCCCACCCAGGCCAGCACGTGGAACCCCTCTTCCTCGGCAACCTGTTCGGGTGAGAGAGTGCTGCCTACGTAAGCGGCGTCGATGGAGCCGTCCCGAAGGCGGCGCAGGTCCATCTGGTAGTCGCCCGGAGCCCGCACCACACATTCCAGGTCGCGGTCGGGGTCCAGGCCGTGCTTGCGCAGGACGATCCGGGCGAAGCAGCCGGGGGCCGTGTGAGCCGCGTGGACCGCCATGCGGCGTCCGCGAAGATCCGCCATGGATTTCACATCGGCGCTGCCGAGGAACCAGAACAGCGGACGATGCGTGTTGACGGTGAGCACTTTCCAATCGATGCCGTCGGTCAGCCGCGACAACAGGGCCCGGCCCAGACCGATCGTCGCGCCGCGGCGCAGCCGCTCTGTTTTCCAGCTGACTCCGTCGCGGATGGCGACGTGGACGCCTTCCTCCTCGTAATAGCCCTGCTGGTCGGCGACATAGGCAACCAATTCCTCGTGAATGCCGCGCCCGACATAGGCCAGGTCGATCGTGTGCATGGCCAAAAGTTCCTTCCCCAATCTGGTGACGTCCGTTGCGGCGGAAACTGGTTTCAATCCATGGCGAGGCCGCCGTTGACCGAAAGGTAGTGGCCGGTGGTGAAACCGGAATCCTCACTCGCCAGGAAAGCCACCGTCCCGGCCACCTCGTCGGGGCGGACCAGGCGCCCCATGGGGTTGGCTGCGCCGAGTTCCCGGACCTGCTCGGCCGTCAACTGCTCGGTCACCTTTGTTTCGCCCACCGTGGCGGGCGCGACCAGGTTCGCAGTGATCCCGTGCGGCGCCATCTCGAGTGCGATGTACCGGACAAACTGGTCCAGTGCCGCCTTGGCGGTGCCCAGCGCGATCATCCCGGCGCGAGGCTGGCGGGACAACCCCGTGCTGAGATACACCAGCCGGCCATAACGGCGGGAAATCATCCCCGGCACAACCGCTTTGGTGATCAGGAATGCGGCGTGCAGCTCGCGGTCCAGCTTGCCGCCGAGCTGCTCCCAGCTCAGATCGGAGAACGAAGTGACATCAAAAGGGATCAATGCGTTGTGCACGAGCACGTCGACACGGCCCCACCGCTTTTCGGTTTCGTCGGCCATGGCGGCGACATCGCCGGGTGCGGTAACATCGGCCCGAATTGCCACGGCTTCGCCACCAGCCTTCCCGATGGCCGCCACCACCTCCTCTGCCTGCTGCGCGCTGGCGTGATAATTGACCACCACCCGAAATCCCTGCTTCGCGAGAAGTGATGCGGTCGCCGCACCAACTCCCCGGCTTGCTCCAGTGATCACCGCAACACGACGCATCAGCGGTCCCTCCATCTCTAGTGAGGTGTCCGGGTCACATCATGACCGCTCCGTTACGGTCGCGGCTCCGAATCGAGGCCACGCTACGAACGAAGCCGCCACCGTAAGGGAACGTTGGCCGGTGACGAATTGACCGGGACAGTCCACTAGCCGCGAGGCAACGAGATCGAAGACCGGACTCCTTCCGGAGGAACGGTGCTCGCCCTCGCCTGCCGCATTGTGGCTGCCTCACATACGTCCATGATCCCCTGCCTGCCGCCTGCCGTCCGTTACGTACCGAACTCTGTCAGCCGATACCATATTGGTCGATACCATTCCCGAAGTTATCGCCTGGCTCTTTGGGGTCAGCCAGGCTAGGCGGTGAGCCCACCCTTCGTAACGAAACCGGCCCACTGTCCGAATCACGCTCCCAGCAACGCCCGGATCGTATCCACCGAATCCGCGTCCTCCGGCCGCTTGTCGTGCCGCCAGCGCGCCATGCGCGGGAACCGCACCGCGATCCCCGATGCATGCCGTCCCGATTTCTGAATCCCCTCGAACGCCAGCTCGAATACCAGCTCCGGCTTCACCGCGTGCACCGGTCCGAATGTCCCGATGGTGTTCCGGCGGACGAATGCATCCACTTCCCGGATCTCTTCATCGCTCAGCCCGGAATAGGCTTTGGCGAACGGCACCAGCTTGCCGTTGTCCCAGATGCCGAAAGTGTAATCCGTGAACAGGCTTGCCCGCCGCCCGTGCCCCGGCTGCGCGTAGATCAATACGCAATCCACCGAGTACGGATCGATCTTCCATTTCCACCAATCGCCGCGCCGCCGCCCCACGCCGTACCGCGAGCCCAGCCGCTTCAGCATGAAGCCTTCCACCTTGCGCAGCCGCGATTCTTCCCGCACCTTCTTCAGTTCTTCCCAGCTCTCTTCCAGCACCACCGGCGAAACCACTACCGCCTCGGCCGCCGCCGGCGCCGCCTCCTCCAGCCGTGCCCGCCGCCATTCGAGAGGCCGCTCGCGCACGTCCTCGCCGTTCCATTCCAGCAGGTCGAACGCCAGCAGCACCGCCGGCACCTCGGCCAGAATCCGCTTCGTCAGCTCCTTGCGCCCGATCCGCCGCTGCATCTGCGCGAACCCCAGCGGCACACCGTCCCTCCAGGCCAGCACCTCGCCATCCATCACCGTCCCATCCGGCAGCCGCGCGCCCGCCGCCGCGATCTCCGGAAACCGCTCCGTAATCAGCTCCTCCCCGCGCGACCACAGGAACGTCTGCCCCCGCCGCCGGATGAGCTGCGCCCGAATGCCGTCCCACTTCCATTCCACCTGCCACTCCTGCCGGTCGCCCAATTCGTCCACCGCGCCTTCCAGCGGATACGCCAGGCAGAACGGATACGGCCGGCTGAGATCGGTGCTGGGAATGGGCGATTTTGAGGCTTCGACCTCGGCGGGCAAGACCGCGCCCTCACGGTCGCGGCTCGGAACGCTGCGCTCCGGCTCGATGAGCCGCGCCCAGAATGCGGCCGAGGGCTGCCAGTCGCCCATCAGCCGGTGCGCAATAGCATCCGTTGAATGGCCGCTCGCCTCCGCCACGGCTCGCACCACCAGCCTCTGCGAAACGCCCACGCGGAATTCGCCCGTCAGCAGCTTGTTCCACGCGAACCGCTGCCCGTCGTCCATGGCTCGCCAGGCCTCCACCAGCCACGCGCGCCGGATGTCGTCATCGGCTTCGCGCATCGGCAGCATCCTCTCTTCCACCCAGTAGTGCAGCGGCAGGGCGGTGGACGCTCCCGCCTTCGGCAGCAGCAGGGCAATGGTCTCGGCGAAATCGCCCACCGCATGGAAACACTCGGCGAACAGCCAGTCCGGAACGCCGGCCTCTTCCATCGCCCATTGCGCCAGCTTGCGCGATTCCAGCAGCCGCTTGGGGCGCCGCCCGATCAGGAAGCTCAGCGCCCAAGCCGCGTCCTCCGGCGGCACCGCGCGGAAGTAACGCTCCAGGGCGGCCACCTTTGCGCTGGTTTTGGTGGTCTCGTCCAACGCGGCGTAAAGTTCGGCGAAGCGCTTCACCCTTCCGTCTCCTCGAAGCGCGTTTCCACCACCCGCGCCCGCCGCCCGTGCTCCTCCAGCCAGCGCCCCAGGGGCGCCCTGAACCCGTGCAGCACCCAGACCGTCTCCGCGCCCGTGGCATCGATCGCGCCCAGAATTTCCGGCCAATCCGCCTGCCCCGAAAGTACGAAACCGCGGTCGAGCGACCGCCTCCGCCGCGTGCCGCGAATGCGCATCCAGCCCGAAACCATCGCCGTGGAAACCCGCGCCCCGCGCTCGCCCGATCCCGGGGTCGATCCCGGCGGTACGATCTTCAGCGTCGCGCTCCGCTCCTCGCCTCCGGCCGGCAGGTCGATTCCTCCGGCCCGATAAATCGCGCAATACCTTTCGACTTCCTCGTGCAACCAGATTCCGCCTATCGAGACGTCCAGCCTCGCCAGCACCCGCTGTGCCAGCCCCAGCGGCGCCGCATACAGCACGCTCGTCTTCCCTGCCTCCCGGTTCGCCCGCCACCACTCGTGAATGGCCGCCATGGTTTCCTCCACCGCCGGCCAGCGGAAGATCGGCAGCGCGAACGCCGCTCCCGTGAGCAGCGTGTGGCAGCGGATCGGCTCGAACGGTTCGCACGTCCCGTCCACCGCCGGCCGGAAATCGCTGGCGAAGACCCACACCTCTCCTCCCAACTCAATCCGCACCTGCGCCGAACCGGGCATATACCCTGCGGGATGGAGCGACACCATCGCGTCTCCCATGGCTTTCCGCTCCCCGTACGCGGCCGTTTGGATGCCCGCGCCGGCCGCGGTTCGTTGCGCCACCAGACCGGCGCCGCTGCGGGCCGTCAGATAGGCGCCGCACCCGGCCCGCGCGCGGCCCGCGTTCGAAATCACGGCCCGTTCCACCGTTTCCCACGGGTCGATATAGAAATCTCCCGCCGCGCAGTAGACCCCTTCCGCCCGCAGTTCGAGAAGATCCATCGCGCTTTCATGATAAAATCGAACCTACTCAGCCTCCTACATGCCAAATCAGGAATCGAAGCGGGTGCTCGCTGTTGTGAGCGATCTGTTTTTCTCGGTCAAGCTATCCGAAGCTGCCAAACGCTCAGGCCTGGCGCTCGAATTCGTCAAGGACCACGACCAGGTCATTGAGAAGGCCAAGACTGCCCCTTCCCTCATTGTCATGGATCTGAATTTCGATGCCGTGCAGCCCCTCGAAGTGATCCGGGAGATTAAAGGTTCGGCCGCCACCAAAGGCGTGCGCCTGATCGGCTATCTCTCCCACGTGCAGGCCGAATTGAAGCAGCAGGCGCAAGAGGCCGGCTGCGACATGGTGCTGGCTCGCTCCGCTTTCTCGCAAAATCTGCTCCAGTTATTCAAACGGCACGCGGGCGTGATGTAAGCGCCGTACCGGGCGCCCGATTTACGAAGAACGTTCGCTCGCCTCTTCCGCCAGCACCAACGCTCCCAGTACGCCCGCCCGGGAACCCAACATCGCGGGCACCACATACTGCTCCGGACGCTCCGTCAGTTCGCGCGCCTGCACATATCCGTTCAGGATTCGGAGCAGTTCCTTTCGCATCAGCGGTAGCAGGAGCGGCTGTTCAATCACCCCGCCTCCCATTACGATCCGCTGCGGCGAAAGCGTGCATACCCAATTCGCCAGCCCCAGGGCCAGATACCGCGCCTCGAGCAGCAGGCCCGGATGATCCACCGGAAACTCGCGCGCGTCCATGCCCCATCGCGCCCGAATGGCCGGTCCGGCGGCAATGCCTTCCAGACAGTCGCCGTGAAACGGACAGCAGCCGGAAAACGGGTCTTCCGCCTTGTCCCGCGGCACCCGGATATGTCCCATTTCCGGATGCACCAACCCGTGCACCAGCCGCCCGTTGACCAGCGCTCCGCCGCCAATCCCGGTTCCCACGGTGAGGTAGAGGAAATCCGTCAGCCCCTGAGCCGCGCCCCATCGCGCTTCCCCCAGGGCGGCCGCATTCACGTCCGTATCAAATCCCACCGGCAGATCGAGCGCCTCGCGCACCGTGCCCGCAAGGTCGAAATTGTGCCAGCCCGCCTTGGGCGTGGTGGTGATGTAGCCGTAAGTCCGGGAGGCCGGATGCAGGTCCACCGGTCCGAACGCCGCAATCCCCACCGCACGCATTTCCGCGCGAAAACTACGTAGAAAATTGACCGCCTTCGCTACCGTCTCCACCGGAGTGGTGGTGGGAATCTGAACCGTCTCCAGATCGCCAGGCCCGGCTCCTACCGCGCAGATGAATTTCGTGCCTCCGGCTTCGATTCCCGCCAGCATCACTGGTTGTTCTCCGTGGGGCAGGTTGTACCCCTGCGGCGGATTGGTAATCCGCCCTTCAGACCGTGCACAGTTCTACCGCCTGCCGCAGCGACGCCATCGGATCGTGTACCGGCACGAACTCGTGCGCGTAAAATCCCTGGAAATTCAGGTCCGCGATCGCCTTTGAGACGGTCCTCCACTGCAATTCCTGGGTATCGTCCAGTTCGTGCCGGTCGGGCACGCCGCCGGTATGGAAGTGGCCGATGAACTGGATATTCTGTCGCACCGTGCGGATGATGTCGCCCTCCATGATCTGCATATGATAGATGTCGTAAAGCAGCTTCACCCGCGGAGAATCCACCGCTTTGATCACGTCCACGCCCCACGCCGTGTGGTCAGCCATGTAATCGTGGTGGTCGATCTTGCTGTTCAGCAGTTCCAGCAGCACCGTGACACCGTGATCTTCGGCAAACTTCGCCACCCGCCGCAGGCCGATGATGCAATTCTCCTTGCCCACATCGTCTGCCATACCGGCCCGGTTGCCTGAAAACGTGATCACGTTCGGCACCTTGCCTTCGGCCGCGCCCACGATCAGCTCTTTCAGATCGGCCTCCAGCCGCTCGTGGCTTTCGGTCCGGTTCCATCCGTCCGGAATGCGCCCTTTGCCCTGCGTCACCGTCGGCGTCAGGCCGTACCTCCTCACCGTTGGCCAATCCGGCGCGTCCACCAGATCGATACCGGTGATTCCCATCTCGGCCGCCTGCCGGCAAAGATCGTCCAGCGACATTTTGTTGAAGCACCATCGTGCGACCGACTGATGCAGCCGTCCCGCCGGCCCTGGCTCGGCCGCGCCCGCCTGGGACGCCGCCATTGCGATTCCCGCGCCCACGTGCAAAGCCGTACGTCTTGTCATGCTTTGCATCGTAACAGGGAATAGGGGTCTGGGATCAGGATCAGGGCCAGGGAGTGGAAAGGCGTCATCGCAGGCCCACTCCTATCCACCCGATGGGCGCCCGAGGAGAGGCGCTTTTCTCCGGCCCCTGGCCCCAAGCCCCCCAGCCCCTGTGTTAGCATGTCTCCGCTATGTACCGATTCGCCCTTGCCCTCTGCTGCGCCGTTCCGCTTATAGCGGCCGCCACGGAAGACTTCCCGACCTCTGCCGGCCAACTCCGTCTCACCCCCATCCAGCATGCCAGCCTCATGATCCAGGCCGGCGGGAAGGTGCTCTACGTGGACCCCGCCCAAGGTTCCTACGACGGTCTTCCCAAGGCCGACTTCATCCTCATCACCGATATCCACGGCGACCACATGGCGCCGCCGCTGGTTGAGAAACTCCGCAAACCCGACACGGTCATCCTCGCGCCGCAGGCCGTGGCCGCCAGCGTGAAGGGAGCAACCGTCATTACAAATGGCGAAACGAAGCCAATCGGCCCCTTCCAGGTGGAAGCCATCCCCATGTACAACATGAAGCCGGCCGCCGACGGCACTCTCTACCACCCCAAAGGACGCGGCAACGGCTACATCCTGACGTATGGCGGCAAGCGCTTCTACTTTTCGGGCGACACCGAGGGCATTCCGGAAATGAAGGCCCTCCGGAACATCGATGTTGCGTTTGTCTGCATGAACCTGCCCTTCACCATGACGCCTCAGGCGGCAGCCGAAGCCGTCCGCGCTTTCCATCCGGCTGTGGTCTATCCCTATCACTACCGTGGGCAGGACACCAAGATCTTCGCGCAGGCGCTCAACGGCACCGGCATCGACGTTCGCCTGCGCGACTGGTATGGGAAATAGTCATGGATCCGCTGTTCCTTCCCGGAGTCGAAAACGGTTCGCAGCCGGGCCCCTACCGCGACACCATCGAGATGCTGCAAAAGGCCGGCGTAGAGTACCCCCAGATCTGGCGCCTGTTCGCCTTCCGCCAGGCAGCCGGCGACCACCTCTCCCGTTTCACTCAGGAGATCATGCGGGGCGATGCGCCACTCAGCCCGGGCATCCGGGAACTGATCGCGGCGTTTACCTCCTACCGCAACGACTGTCCATTTTGAATTAAGGCCCACGCCGCGGTCGCGGCGGAATTGTTGGGTAGCGAGACGCTAGTGGAGGCGGTCCTGCGCGATTTCGAAAACTCGCCGTTGGACGATCGCCACAAGGCGTTGTTCCGATTCGTCACCAAGGTCAATGCGGATTCCCGCCACATTACCCCGGCGGATATCGAGGCGCTGCATGCGGCCGGCTGGGAGGATGATGCGATTTTCTACGCCATCACCGTCTGCTCGCTGTTCAATTTCTATAATCGCTGGATTGACGCCACCGGCGTCCATCCGATGTCGGAGGAGGCCCATCGCGCCGGCGGCAAACGGATGGCTCAAAGCGGGTATGTGCGCTAGAGGGAGAAAGCCTCAGAAAGGAAATCGGACCACGCCCTTCGCTTCCCAGGTTCAGACAGGATGTCTGAACCTGCGACAGCCTCCCCTTTTAGAATGAATCACTTTCGCGAGTGTGCTCAGACAGCGCTGTCTGAAACGCAGGGCTCATCGTCCTGGACCTATATAATCAGAGAAGGCGCGTTTCTATGCCAGTCCGTTTGTTTGCGCTTCTCCTTTTGCCGGCGCTCCTGCTGCCGGCCGCCAAAAAACCGGTCTTCGCCACAGCCCACGGCGAAAATGAAGACCTCGCCATCACGGTCACGCTTCATATCGACCCTGAGGATATCCAACAGGTGGTCGGCAACGACCTGGGCGGCCATTATTTTGTGGCCGAGGTCAAGGTGGAGCCGAAGTACGGCAAGGACATCCTGATCGATCGTGACGATTTCGTCCTCCGCACGGATAAGGATGGCGAAAAGGCCACACCGTATTCGGCCAGCCAGATTGCCGGCAGCGGCGGTCTCGTCATTCAGGAGACGGCACGCACGCAGGGCATCGCCTCACCTGGGTGGACGGACACGACCGTACCCGTAGTGCAGAAGGCGAATGCGGGCGGCGATAGCGCCCTGAAGAAGCTGCTGGACGGCAAGATTCTTCCGGAAGGTAAAACCAGCAAACCGGTGAGCGGCATGCTCTATTTCCCCATGGAAAAGCAGAAGATGAAGGACCTGGAACTCCAGTATGGCGGCCGGGAGAACCGCATCAGCCTGCGCTTCAAACCATAGCGGGCAAGGGCGCGTGAGCTGCCGCCGTGCGCTAAGCTGTATACGGAATCTATGCGCATTCTGGTGGTCGAGGACGAGAAGCGGATTGCCGATTTTTTGTGCCGGGGCCTGGAGGGCGCCGGCTACGCAGTAGACGCCGCTCCCACAGGCGGTGCGGCCATTGAAAACATTCACGCCACGGATTACGACCTGGTAATTCTCGACCGCATGCTGCCCGATATGGACGGTCTCAAAGTTCTGGAGAAGATCCGGAACCGCGTGACTGGTCCGCCGGTCCTGATTCTGAGCGCGCGGGGCGCGCTCGACGACCGCGTCAAAGGACTGGAACAGGGCGCGGACGATTACCTGGTCAAGCCGTTCGCCTTTGTGGAGCTTCTGGCCCGGGTGCGCGCACTGCTGCGGCGCGGCCAGCCGGCGCCGGAGCGGCTGCAGGTTTCGGATCTGAGCCTGGATTGCATCCGCCGCAAGGTGACGCGCGGCGCCGAGACCATCGACCTGGCGCCCAAGGAATTCGGCATCCTCGAGTACATGATGCGCAATCGCGGCCGGCCCCTGAGCCGCACCATGATCGTGGAGCACGTCTGGGACATGGATTACGACGGCCTGACCAACATTGTGGACGTCTATATCCGCCACCTGCGCAGCAAGATCGACGACCGCTACCAGCAGAAGCTGATCCAGACCGTGCGGGGCATCGGCTATATGATCGACGCGCCCGATAAACCGGCGGACCGGTCTGCGGCCGAACAGCCGCTGGAACGGCAAGTATAAATTATGCGCGGAGCGGAAAGATTCAGGGCCTGCCTCACAAGAGTACGAACGTGATCCGCAAGCGCGATCTTCGCCGATTTACGCGCGGCCTGCGTTTCCGCCTGATGGCCAGTTATGCGCTGGTCTTTGCGGTGGTGCTGATCGGCGTCGCGGCGCTGTTCCGGCAGCGGCTGGATTCGGTGCAGACGAACGAGGTGCGGGACACTCTCGGGCAGGAATGGGCCGCCATGAAGGGCTACCTGCAAATTGAGCGGATTCCCGACACCGGTAAATACGCCGCTTCCTGGTATTACGACAAAGAGGACCCCGACGAAACGACGATCGTACTGGATATCAAGAAGACATACGTCATCACCGATGCCGATGGCAATATCGTCCTGAACGCAACCACCAAAGAGCAGGAACTCTCCACGGAATACGAGGACATCGGCATCGACCCCGCTTATATTCGCGCCACGGTCCGGGCGGCGCTGGCCGACAACAAGCCTCGTTTCCGCGAGCGGCGCGATTCGAGCGGGGAGCGCTACCTGATGCGCTCGGGCATCGTGTATGCCGTCGGTAAATACGACAAGGGGCACGGGCCGCCGTTTTACGTTTCACTGGGCGCGCCGCTCGGCCCGAACCAGCGCGTGCTTCGCGAATTCACGCTGGTCTACCTCGGCATCATTCCCGTCGCGCTGATTCTGGGTTCTGTGGTGGGGTGGGTGATGGCCGGACGCGCGCTCACGCCGGTGCTGGAAGTGGCACAGGCAGCGCAGCGCATCTCCGGCTCCAACCTTAGCCTGCGTATTCCGACGCGGCGCGCGGGCGACGAACTGGATTATCTGATCCTCACCTTCAACCGTATGATCGAACGGCTGGAAGCCTCCTTCCAGCAGATGAAACAGTTCTCTACCGACGTTTCGCACGAACTGCGGACGCCCATCACCGCCATCCGCGGCCAGCTCGAGGTGGCGCTGTTCACGGCCCAGACCACGGAACAGTATCGGGAAGCGATGTTCAACGCGCTTCAGGATATCGACCGGCTTTCGCAGATCGTGCGCGCGCTGCTGCTGCTTTCGCAGGCGGAATCGGGACAGCTGGCGCTGCAAAAATCGCGGCTGGACCTCTGCGCGGCGGCGCGCGACCTGGTGGACCAGTTCCAGATTCCGGCCGAGGAGGCCGGGGTCCGGCTAACGGCCGACCTGCCGGAGCACTGCTTCGCGCTGGCCGACCGCGTGCAGATCGATCGTCTGATCACCAACCTGCTCTCCAATGCCATCAAATTCACGCCCACCGGCGGCCAGGTCCGGCTATCCGTGCAGGAGGGAGATGGAGAAGTGAAGATCATAGTGGCCGACACCGGCCAAGGCATTCCCACCGAATCGCTGCCACATATCTTCGACCGGTTCTATCGCGTGCCCGGATCAGGCGCGGCGACGGCCCCGGAGCAGGGCTTGGGATTGGGCCTTAGTTTTGTGGCCTGGATCGTGAAGGCACACAAAGGCACCATCGACGTTTCCAGCACGCCGGGAGAGGGTACGCAGTTCACGGTAAAGCTCCCCGCCAGCGGTGTGGGTGCCGACACGATGGAAAGCGTAGTACAGGTGGCGGGCCTGCGGGCAGGGGCCTAAACGGAAGGGGTTGGGGACTAGGGATTGGGGATTAGGGCGATGGAGTGTAAGGCACTCCGAACCTGTGCGCGCGGCCCGGTCGAGAACCACCTGCCTGAGGACCGCACGTGCACGTTCATCGCGGCGCCCCGCCGCGGTCCTCAACGGCCCAATCCCTAATCCCGAATCCCCAATCCCTGGTTCTAGGGCTTCATCACGGCCACATACCCCAGATTCCGGTAGAGCTGATTGTAGTCGAGGCCGTAGCCGACCACGAAGCGGTCGGGAATCTCGAAGCAGCGGTAGTCCACGGGAACCTGAACGATGCGGCGGGAGTTGCGGTCGAGGAAGGTGCAGACGGCCAGCGAATTGGGGGCGCGGCCGGCCAGCGTCTGCAGAAGGTAGCGCAGGGTGAAGCCGGTATCGACAATGTCCTCCACAAGCAGCACGTCTTCGCCTTCGATGCTGTCATCGAGGTCCTTGGCGATGCGCACCACGCCGGGCGCGCCGCTGCGGTTGGAGAAGCTGGAAATGCCGAGGAAGTCGATTTTCACGGGCACGCGGAGGTGGCGTGCCAACGCGGTGAGAAAGAAGACCGATCCCTTCAGCACTCCGATCAGTTTCACCGTCCGGCCTTGATAATCTCGCGAGATGGCCGCCGCCACTTCGGCCACGCGCGCCGCGATCTGCTCTTCCGTGAAGAGCACGCGATCCAGACCGGGAGGGGGCGCGCCTGTCATACCCGAACCGTCCGTTCCGTCAGCCCATACTTGAAGATCAGGTTTTCGAAATCCTTCTGATAGAAGACCTGGATATTGATCTGCGGGTACAGTTCCCGCAAGAGGCGGACCTTGCGGTTCTTGCGCGTCACGTGCGCCTGTTTCATGGTGGTGAGTTCGACGTAGAGGTCGAATTCGGGAAGATAGAAATCGGGTGTGAAGGACTCGAGCGCGTGGCCATCCCGATCGTATTGAATGGGAAAACTGCGCGGCTCGTACTCCCAGGCGATGCGGTAGAAATCCAGCAGATTGGCGAACATCTCCTCGCTTTGATGCGCGAAGATCTTCTGCCGCAGCGTGATTTTATCCGGCGGAACGATGCCGTAGCGGGCCAGATTCAGGCGCATCTGAAACTGGAGTTGCGCTTCGGCGGCATGGGAGAGCAGGCCTCGCTCCTTCAAGCCGCCGGATTCGACCGCTGCTGCCACCAGACCGGCAATCTGTTCGGAACTGAGGGATTCGGCGTTGCATACGAGGTCGAACATTTCGGCGGTCGCCTTGCTTTTGCCGAATTTGGCTTTCCGATCCTCGCGCTCCGCGGCCTCCATCTGAAGCAAAAGCTCACGCGCGGCGGGACGCTCCAGGCGCCGGTCCAGCATGAGGTTGCCGATGCGCACGCTCTCCGGCGCGACCACGTGGACGCGCAGCATACCGGGGAAGTGGCGCGCCTGCAGCTCGCCGCCCAGTGCGCAGTACACGATGTGATGCTCGGTGGCGATACGGGCAAGCACAGACGTCGCCAGGCTCGCCCACGCTTTATGGGGGATGGCGGTTTCCGCGCCAAACTCCTCACCGGTGAGATGCCGGATGCGGGCCTGGGTCAGCAATTCGAACCCCAGACGCTGCGCGGTGATGCGCGCCACTTCCTCGAAGCGGCATCCGGGATGGCCCGAGATCGCGATCAGCGCCATGTCACACGTTCATGATATCGCGGAACAAGAGATCGGCTTTCAGCCGTGAGCTATCAGCTTGGGTTGGGTTGGTTCAGGGGCCGCTGTCTTCCAGTGCGAGGCGATGCGAATCTCCCGACGTCCCGTCGCGGGTCGTGCATGCGTGGCCCCTACCAGAACTTTGCGCGCGAGCCGAAAGCTGAATAGCGGACAGCTGACGCTAAGACCCCTCCGGTCTTCCCGAGGCCGCACGGTTGGGCTCCCACAGGGTCTCTGGGGCGCCGGAAGCGTGGCTGGCCCAGCGGCTCCAGACAAACAGCGCATCTCCGAGCCGATTGAGGTAACGGACGGCCTCCGGCGGCTCGGGCTCCGCCCGCGACAGCGTGACCACCTGCCGCTCCGCGCGGCGGCAAACCGTGCGGCAAATGTGCAGCTCGGCATTCAAACGGCACCCGCCGGGGAGCACAAACGAGCGTAGCGGCGGAACCACTTCGTTCATACGGTCGATTTCGCTTTCCAGCCGCGCGACTTCGGCTTCGGTGACGCGGGCCTGTCGCGGATGCACGTCCTCGGGCAGAGTAGCCAGGATCGAACCCAGATTGAACAGCTCGTGCTGCACACGCAGCAGAATTCCTGAGAGTTCTGCCAGCCGGGGGTCGGTAGCGGCGGTCACGCGGGCCGCGCCGACGAATGCGTTCAACTCATCTACGGTACCGTATGCCGAGATCCGCAGGCTGTCCTTGGGCACCCGCTGTCCGCCGGCCAGCATGGTATTGCCTGCGTCGCCCTGCCGGGTGTACACGCGAGTGATTGCCAGGCGGGGTTCGTCAAATGGGGCATCGCTCATTTCTCCCCGAGTTTATCAGCTGGCGCCAGGCGAAGCCTAAGCTTCTCAAAGCTGCCGGCGCTTAGCCGAAACGAGTTGGAACGGGACTAAGATGCGGGGGCCAGCGCCTCGAGAGCGCGGACCTTAGCGGAAAGGGTGGTGCGCTTGAGGCGGAGCATACGGGCGGCGGCCTTTTTATTACCGCCGGTCTTGCGGAGAGCCTGCTCCAGGATGCTGCGCTCGATGAAGGCCATGGTCTGCTGATAGTCCAAGCCCCCCTCCGGCAGGGCGATGACGGGGGAGCCGGCTGCGGAGACGGGGGCCGGAGATCCGGCGCGGTGGGGGTCGGGGAAATCCGCGGCGGAAAGCCAGTCGCGTTCACCGCTCAGCGCCACCGCCATTTCGATGACGTTTTCCAACTCGCGCACGTTGCCTGGCCAGGAATGGCGAGACAAACGGTCCAGGGCATCCGGGCTCAGCCGTTTGCGCGAGATGCCTTCGAGCCGGCAGATCTTTTCCACGAAATGCTCCGCCAGGAGGGGGATATCGCCGGGCCGGTGGCGCAGGGGCGGCATCACGACCGGCACGACATTGAGGCGGTAGTAGAGATCTTCGCGGAAGCGGCCCTGCTCGACGCGGCGCAGGAGGTCACAGTTCGTCGCGGCCACCACCCGCACATCCACGCGCATGGCCTCCGAGCTGCCCAGCGGCTGAACGGTTCGCTCCTGCAGGACACGGAGGAGCTTAGGCTGGAGGTCGAGTGGCAGGTCGCTGATTTCATCCAGGAACAGAGTGCCGCCGTGGGCCCGCTGGAACATACCGGTGCGGCTTTGCACGGCGCCGGTGAAAGCGCCGCGGGTGTGGCCGAACAGTTCCGATTCCAACAGGTTGCCGGGAATGGCGGAGCAGTTCACGGCGACCAGGGGGCCGTGGCACCGCGGACCCGCCAGATGGAGGGCCGTGGCGGCCAATTCTTTACCGGTGCCCGTTTCGCCTGTGATCAGGACGGTGGCGCGGCGGCATCCCACCATTTCAATGATGTGCGCCACCTGGCGGATTTCCGGACTTTTCCCGACGAGCAGGCGTTCCCAATCCATTTCCATTGGGTTTTCACGAGAGCAATCGACAGGCGCATGGAAAACTTTAGAGGACGTGACACGGGCGCTAAAGCAACGGGGGAAGGCTGCCGATATGTTGCACAGGTGAAGCCTCACTATGCGAATTTATGACAGCAGCGTGTCGGGCAGCTCCGGCCAGGAATCGTCCCGAGTGCGGGAAAGTCAGAGTTCCACCGGTTTCAGCTCTGCCCAGGCATCCGGAACCGCGAGCAGTGGGGAAGACCGCGTAGACTTTTCCAACACTATCGGGGCGTTGGCGCGCGCGGCCGCTTCCGACCAGACCAGTCACGCATCCCGGATCCAGGCGCTGGCAGAGCAGGTACAGAACGGGACCTACCAGCCGAACTCCCAGGCGATCAGCCGGGGGATGATTTCCGAAGCCCTCGCGGGCGGCCCCAGCGGGATCTGACTATCGACGGGGCGGAGGGTTGGCCGAAAAGGCGATGGAGCGCGAAACCGAAGATAAATTTACCGCCGCGGGCGAGGGTGCCGGGACCCTGGAGACGGCGCGGGCGGCGGTGGAGGAAGTGGCGGCTCTGGCCGTCTCGCCGGCGCCGGAAGTGCTGGACCGGACTGCCCTGCTTTTGCAGTCGGCCATTGCCTGTCTGACGGCGGTACGGGACCGGTCCGGATGTGCGTCCGACGGCGTGGGGCAGGCGCGGGAGCTAAAGCGGATCCAGCGGGCGATTCAGACGGCGGGTGCTCTGTTGCGGAAGGCGCAACAATATCATTCCGGCTGGAGCGGGTACCTGGGAGCGCGGACCGGCGGCTATCGAGCCGGCGGGCAACCCGCGCCGCTGGCCCGGCCGAGCCGATTCTGGGTGGAAGGATAGCCAAATGGGCAGCCTGCTGAGTTCGATGACGGTTGCCGCAGGCGCGCTCCGCGCCTACGAGCGCGTGCTGGATGTAACGGAAAACAACGTCGCCAATGCTCAGACACCGGGCTATGCCGCTCAAGTGCAGACGCTCGAGGCAATGCCTCTCGACCCCTCTGGAGGGCTGATCGGCGGAGTAGAGGCGGGGCAGATCCAAAGCGAGCGGAACCAGTACGCGGACCAGCAGGTACAACAGCAGACCACGCTGCTCGGCCAGGCGCAACAGCAGGTCAACAGTTTGACCTCCCTCCAAAGCCTGTTCGATATTTCGGGCACATCGGGCATCTCGGTAGCGCTGAATAACTTGTTGGATAGCTTCTCGGGATGGGCACAATCGCCCAACGATGCAGTGTCGCAACAGAGCGTACTGAATGACGCCAGCGACCTGGCCACAGCCTTCCAACAGACCGCCACGGGTCTGACGCTGGCAGAACAGGATGCCGAAAACGGGATCACGCAAACCGTCAGCACGGTAAACAGCCTGGTGGGGCAGTTACAAAGCTACAACAGCCAGATCATGCAGGGGGACCGTGGCGACTCGGGGCTGGACGCGCAGGTCCATTCCACGCTCGAACAGTTGGCGCAGTACGTGAGCTTCACCACGTTGAACAATCCGGATGGCACGGTTTCGCTGCTGTTGAATGGCCAGACACCGCTGCTGGTGGAGAATCAGCAATACCAGATTTCGGCCGGTATGGAGCAGCCGGCCTCGCCGCCGCCGGTGAACAGCAACGGCCGACCGCCGGTGGAGATTCTGGCGAGCGACGGAACCGACATCACCTCAGCCACCACGGGCGGGCAGTTGGGAGCGCTGGTGAACTTTCGCGACTCGGTGCTGCCATCTTTCATCGGCGACGGGTACCAGCAGGGGCAGTTGAACCAGATGGCGCAACAGTTTGCGGATCGCGTGAACCAACTGCTGGAGGGCGGGCAGACAACGGCCGGGGCCGCAGGGGCGGCGCTGTTCACCTACAATGCGAGCGACCCGACCAACGCTGCCGCCAGCCTGGCGGTGAACCCGGAGATCACGGCCGACCAACTGGCGGCAGGCGACGGATCGTCTTCGAACGGCGTGGCCCTGGCACTTTCGGGACTGGAGAATCCGACCGCGAGCGCCGACGAAATCGATGGCGAAAGCTTCACCCAGTTCTACGGCAGCATGGCAGCGCAGGTAGGCGATGCGCTGGACACCGCCAACAATGACCTCACCGTGCAGCAATCGGCCGTAGCCCAGGCCAAAAATATCCAGCAGCAGATGTCGGGTGTATCGCTGGACGAAGAAGCCACGCTGCTGATCCAGTTTCAAAACGCTTATGACGCCAATGC
The DNA here is from genome assembly GCA_035508655.1 of Bryobacteraceae bacterium. Lineage (GTDB taxonomy): Bacteria > Acidobacteriota > Terriglobia > Bryobacterales > Bryobacteraceae > DATGMB01. Next base: position 54,831 of record DATJMP010000123.1, on the reverse strand, counting down.
TCGGATGCTGACCGTTCTCGACCAACTGGTCCAAGATACGATCAACATGCTGCCGACATCCTAGGAGACGCCGTGACTACCAATCTCGATCCCGCAGCGCAACTCTTTCTAGCGAACGTGGGCCGGATCCAGCAACGGTTAAACCAAGCCAGCGAAGAAGTATCTTCCGGAAAGAAGATAAACCAGGCGTCCGACGCTCCGGACCAGGTTGAAGATCTGTTGCAGTTGCGCGCCAACCAGCAGCACAATCAGCAGATCCAATCCAACCTGAAGCTGGCCGAGACAAATACCGAGGCGGCCGACGGCGCCCTCGGCTCCTCCATCCAGTTGATGGACCAGGCGGTGCAACTGGGCACGGAGGGGGCGAATTCGGCCGCCAGCGGCACGGACATGACGACGCTCTCGCAGCAGGTGGGGACGATTTTGTCCGAGATGGTGTCCTACAGCCAGACGGTGGTGGACGGACAGTACATTTTCAGCGGCGACCAGAGCCAATATCCGACATACGAAATCGATGCCGCCGCACCGGACGGTGTGGCGCAGGTTTCCGATGCCCTGGCTACCCAGCAGATGGAAAACCCGGCCGGCGGATCGTTTCCGGCGGCGCTGACGGCGCAGCAGATTTTCGATGAGCGCAACGCCGATGGAACCACCGCCTCAGGAAACGTGTTCGCGGCTCTGAGCGGCCTGGAAAGCGCGCTGGCCAGCGGGGATACCGTCAGCGTCGAGCAGGCGATCAATTCGGTCAAGACAGCCTCGGCTTACCTCAACCAGGAACAGGCATTTTACGGGCAGGCCGAGAACCGCATCCAGAATGCGCAGAGCTTTTCTACGAATTATGATACGCAGTTGCAGACGGAAATCAGCGGGATTCAGGACGCCGACATCGCCAGCGCGGCGACGCAGCTGACCGAGAGCCAGACGCAACTTCAGGCCTCGTTCGAGATGGAGGCGGAGATGCCGCACAAGAGTCTGTTCGACTACCTGGGTTAGCGACTCAACCGTGGCTGGGGTGACTCGCCCTTAGGGTGCGAATGGCCGGATGGCTCTTCGGACCCCGACCGGGCTGGCGCTTTCGGGCGATTGCAGGGCCCTCACCGTGCTCCACGGTTTTGCGGCCGGAACCGGCCCATTTCCCCCCGTCGGTGACGCCGGAGCGGGTATTGCGGCCGCTTGGCCCTTTGGCCCCCATGGCCCGCTTCTGCGAAGTTTTGCGCTCCTGCTTCGCCTCTCCCATGCTTGTTATTTTGCGGGGCATGATTCATTGTCCCCACGTTCGTGGAATCGCATGTGTGTGAAACGGCGCGGGCCTGCCCGATTGCCGGGGAGAGCCTGATTTTGCTAGACTTATATTTTCTGGACTGAAATTCTCAATTGGGGTTGCTCGTTTGAAGGTCGTCCTTTTGGTATTCGCCGGCCTGGTGGGCTGGTCTGTGCTGGTGGAAGCCGCTTCGGAATCCGCCGCGCCGGCAACAGGGCAGCAAGATGCTTCCGGCGGACCGGCGGAGTTTCAGGATGCCGTTACGCGGTCCGGCCGTGTGAACGGCGACATTATCGTCGCTAACTACTGTGCGGCCGCCAGGCGGCAGGATGAACTGGTGCGTGGCGCGTCCATGGAAGTCGAGATTTCCGGCTCACTGCCCAAACTGCAGAAGCAGGGGAAGTTGCACGCTCTGCGTCACATTACCCGGCTGGGGCGCATCACCTATGGGGCTTTTCGTTTCCAAGGCGACAATACCATCAAAAAAGAAGTGATTAACCGCTACCTGGAGCAAGAGGCGCAGAGCCTGGGCGATGCTTCCATCGCGGTGACTCCCGACAACTACAAATTCAAATTCAAGGGCACGGCGGAAGTGGAAGGCCGTGACACCTATGTTTTGCAGGTTTCGCCGCGGAAGAAGCGCGAGAAGCTGTACAAGGGCGAAATCTGGATCGATGCCGCGACCTATCTCCCCGTCAGGGAGTCGGGGCGGCTGGTGAAGACCCCGATGGGGGTGCGCACGGTCACATTTGTGCGGCAGTACGACATCGAGAACGGCATCGCGGTTCCGCGCCGAATGGAGAGCGAGACCGAGGTGTGGTTTTTCGGCAAGGCGGAGCTGACGGTCGACTTCGCACATTTTTCCATGGATCAACACGCGGACGAGGACCTGGACCAGTAGGTCCGGTCACGACCCCGCGTTCGGCCCGGTTTCCTAGGCAGGCGGTTTGCTCAGTCGGAGAGTGCATGAGAACGCTTTTCCTGAATCCTCCTTCTTTCGAGGGCTTTGATGGCGGAGCCAGTTCCCGGTGGCCGGCGTCGCGAGAGATCGAATCGTATTGGTACCCGGTGTGGTTGTGCTATCCCGCCGGCATGCTGCCGGACAGCAAAGTAGTGGACGCGCCGCCGCACAAAATCTCCATCGAGCAGACGGTCGAGATGGCGAAGCAGTTCGAGCTGCTTGTGCTGTTCACCTCCACGCCCGGCTTTCACGTCGACGTCCGGATGGCGGAGATGATGAAGGATTCGAACCCGAAGCTGAAGGTGGCGTTCGTCGGACCGCCGGTGACGGTGGATGCGGAGAAGACGCTGCGCACCAATAAGGCTATCGACTTTTTGGTTCGGCGCGAATTCGATTACCAGATTGCGGATTATGCCAAGGGCAAGCCGCTCGAGGAACTGCCGGGCGTGAGCTTCCGGCAGAATGGCACCATCCGGCACAATCCGGAAGGGCCGGTGATCGAAAATCTGGACGAGCTGCCGTGGGTGACAAAGGTGTACAAGCGGGACCTGGACGTGACCCGCTACAATGTGCCGTTCCTGCTGAACCCGTTCCTCTCGTTCTACACATCCCGGGGCTGCCCGGCGTTGTGCACGTTCTGTCTGTGGCCGCAGACACATTCGGGGCACCGCTGGCGGCTGCGCTCAAGCGACGACGTGGCCAACGAGGCGCGGTTCGCGCTGGAACAATTCCCCAACATCAAGGAAATCTTCTTCGACGACGATACCTTCAATTACCGCAAGGAACGTACGATCGAGCTGTGCAAGAAGTTGAAGCCGCTGAATTTCACGTGGTCGTGCACGTCGCGGGTCACCACCGATTACGACACGCTGAAGGCGATGAAAGAAGCCGGCTGCCGGCTGCTGATCGTGGGCTATGAGTCGGGCGACCAGCAGATTCTGAAGAACATCAAGAAGGGCGCCACCATCGACATGGCGCAGCGTTTCACGGCCAACTGCAAGAAGCTGGGACTCGTCATTCACGGGGATTACATTATCGGGCTGCCGGGGGAGACGCGGGAGAGCATCCGGAAGACGATCGATTTCGCCAAGCGGATGGACACGGAAACCATTCAGGTTTCGATCGCCCACCCGTATCCGGGCACGGAGTTCTACGAGCACGTGAAGCAGAACGGACTGATCACGATCGACTCCATGACCGACGAAACCGGCCACCAGCTCCCCAACATTACGTATCCGGGATTGGACCGGGGCGAATTGGTGGACTGGGTGGAGCGTTTTTACGGCGAATATTTCTTCCGTCCGCGGGTGATCTGGCGGATTGTGAAGAAGGCGGCATTCGACGCGGACGAGCGGCGGCGGCTGACGAAAGAAGCGCGCGAGTATATGGCGCTGCGCTCCAAGCGAAAGAAGTTCGTGGCCCAGCACAAGGCGGCCGCCAAGACGGCCCCGGCGCCGGCCAGTTCCGGCGATTGATGAGCTGGCTGGCGGCGGCCCTGGCGCTGGCGGCAGCCGGCTACTACGCGCTGGCGCTGGCCGCGGCGGTGCGGTGGCGGAGAAGCGGGCCTTCGGCCCGGGGACAGGCCGGGAAGCCTATCCCACTCACTTACCCTTCGATTTCCATTTTGAAGCCGATTCGCGGCCGGGACGCCGGACTTTATGAGGCTCTGCGCTCTCACGCCGAACAGAGTTACCCAGAATTCGAAATCCTGTTCGGCTGCAGCGATCCGGACGAGCCCGCCGCGGCCGATATCGAACGGCTGCGAGCGGAATTCCCGCGGGTTCCGATCTCCTTCTATTCGGTTGCCACCAAAGCGCCCAACGCCAAGGCGGGCGTGCTGGCCCAACTGGCGCGCCAAGCCCGGCACCCGGTGCTACTGGTAAACGATAGCGACATTACCGTGGAGCCGGGTTATCTGCGGGCGGTGGCGGCATCGCTTGCGGATCCCCGGGTAGGGTTGGTGACGTGCCTGTACCGGGCGAACGGCGAATCGCCGGCGGCGAGGGCCGAGGCTCTCGGGATCGCTACGGAGTTCGCGCCCAGCGTGGTGGTGGCGCGATTGCTGGGAGTGGCGGAATTCGCGCTGGGTTCGACCATGGCATTTCGGGCGGAGACGCTGGAAAAAATCGGCGGCTTCGAATCCATCGCCGATTACCTGGCTGACGACTACCAGCTTGGCCGGAGGATCCACGATCTGGGATACCGGATCGAGTTTGCACCGGCGGTGGTGGAGACACACCTGGGCGAGGGAACGTGGGCACAGGTTTGGCGGCACCAGGTTCGGTGGTCGCGGACGGTGCGCGTGTCGCGGCCCTCAGGTTATTACGGATATGTAGTGACGCATGCGACGCTGTGGGCGCTGGCGGCATTTGCGACGGGTGCGTGGTGGGCGGGAGCGGCGGCGCTGGGGATGCGGATGGCTGCGGGGGCGGCGGTAGCGGGCGGGGTGCTCGGATACAAGCGGATCGCCCGGGACTGGTGGATGATGCCGTTGCGCGACCTGTTCGGGTTTGCGGTATGGCTGGCGGGTGCGTTCGGCAGCGAGGTGGAATGGCGCGGGCAGCGGCTGCGGCTGAGGAGGGACGGGAGGATCGAAGCGCGGGGGACAGTGGTCAGAAGTCAGAATTCAGAAGGCCGGGGACGTACCTGAGCCGCCCATTCTGACTTCTGGTTCTACCCGGCTACCAATTCCCCCGTCATCACCGTTACCGCCTGGCCCCCGAGAATCACGCGCTCGCCTTTGAGGCGGACGCGGACAATACCGCCACGGGGCGAAGCCTGGTAGCCGGTCATCTCGCATTGGCCTAGCTTGGCGCCCCAATACGGCGCGAGCGCAGTGTGGGCGGAGCCGGTGACCGGGTCCTCATCGACGCCGGCCGCCGGGGCGAAGAAACGCGAGACGAAATCGAATTCCCCGCCCTCGGCTTTGGCAGTGACAATGACGCCGCGCACCTCGATTCGGCGGAGGCTGGAATAATCCGGCGCAAGGCTGCGAAGGGCCTGTTCGGATTCGATTTCGACCAAGTAATCGAACGCATTGCGACCGACGAAGGCGGCACGCTCTACGCCCAGGCTCGACAGGAGCGCGGGCGGCGCATCGGCGGGCTGGGCGATTTTGGAGGGAAAATTCAGCTCGATCCAGGCGCCGCGGCGGTCGGCGGTGAGCAGGCCGCTGCGGGTGTGGAAGCGCGCCTGGCGCCCTTCCGGCAGGTGGCCGTCTTCCCAGAGGACGTGGGCACTGGCCACGGTGGCGTGGCCGCAGAGGTCCACCTCAACCGCGGGGGTGAGCCAACGGAGTTGATAGCCGTCTTCGTGCTGCCAAAGGAACGCGGTTTCGGAGAGGTTCATCTCGCGCGCGACGTCGTGGAGCCACTGGTCCGGCTTCGGTTCGCGCAAGACACAGACCGCAGCCGGATTGCCGGCGAAAGGACGATCAGTAAACGCGTCCACCTGCACGATGCGAATGCCCATGAAAGGAGGGTAGCAGAATGCGGAAGGAGTCAGAAGTCAGGAGTCGGAATGGGCGATGGGGGCGGCATTCTGCATTCTGGCTCCTGTCTTTTGACTCCTAAATTCCCGCTGTCCGGCTTCCGGCCCGGCTTTTGCTCACGATGTTAAACTGAGGAGGATTGTTTCGGTTTACCCTAGCAGCAATTCTAACGGCGGCTGCGGCGGCCCATGCCGCGCCCGCCGAAACGGGCCAGCTTGACGCCAGCCCTACCTTGTTCACGGTCATGGCCGCCATCAACGCGGCCGGGTACGACGCCGATCTGGATTCGCCGAACAATCATCCGATCCGCAAGGAGATCCGGCAGGAGCTGGCAAAGCGCAATATCCCTTCTCTGGAGGCCCTCAAGTCGTTCGTCGCCAAGCATCATCGGGCGAATCCGACAGCCGAGCTGAGCCAGTATATTTCGTTCGCTCTGAGCGTGGGACCGCCGCCCAATTTCGAGTTCAAGGAAAAGGGCGCAGACATTCCGCCGGACGTGAGCGAGTTGAGCGATTTGCAGCCGCTACTGGTGCGATTCTACAAGGAAGCCAATATTGAAGACCTGTGGAAGCGCGCGCAGCGGGCTATCGACCAGGCCATCGAGCGATATCACGATCCGGTATCCGAGGCCGTGCTTCAATGCAACCTGTATCTGCGGCAGCAGACTTCGGGGTTCAGCGGACGGCGCTTCCAGATCTATATCGAATTGCAGGCGCCGCCGAACCAGATCCAGACGCGGAGTTACGGGAACGAGTTCACGGTGGTGGTGACGCCGTCGCCCGACCTCCGGATTTTTGACATCCGCCACGGATACCTGACGTACCTGCTCGATCCGCTGGCGACAAAATACCAGGAAGCGATCGCGCGGAAGAAGCCGATTTTCGATCATGCGCAGCGGGCTGAGGCGCTGCCGGAGCATTTGCGGTTCGATTACCTGCTGCTGACGACGGAATCGCTGGTGAAGGCGATTGAGGCGCGGCTGGACAAGCAGCCCGCATTCGTCCAGCAATCCTTGAAACAGGGGTATATCCTGACGCCGTATTTCGCGGAGGCGCTGCCCGTCTACGAAAAGCAGGAAGCGGCCATGGTGGTCTACTATCGCGACCTGATTTACGGCATCGACATGGCGAAGGAGGAGGCGCGGCTGGGAAATGTGGAATTCGACAGCAAGCCGCTGCCGGCACACACGCTGGCCGTGACGGCACCCGCTCCGCCGCCTCTAACCGGAGCGGCGAAGACGCTGGACGAGGCTGAGCAGCTTTATTCGCAGCGCGATCTCGATAAGGCCAAGAATTTGTATCTGCAGGTTTTGCAGCAAACGGACCAGAAACCGGTGCACGCGGCGGCATATTACGGACTGGCTCGGATTGCGGCGCTGCAGAAGGATCCGGAGACTTCGGAGCGCTTGTTTCAAAAGGTTCTGGAATTGGAGCCGGAAGCCCCCGTGAAGGCATGGACCCTGGTTTACCTGGGCCGGCTTTCCATAGCGGCGGGTGACAACAACGCGGCGGGCAAATATTTTAGCGATGCTCTGCAGGTGACCGGTGCGTCTGACATGGCGCGCAAAGCCGCCCAGCAGGGTGTGGCACAAACCTCGAAATAAGAAGGAGTGAGTTGGCAATGAAACGACTGATTCTCACCGGCGTCCTGGGCTTGGCCGCCGGTATGACCCTCCCGCTGGCGCAGGCGCAGAAGGGACTGGTGGTAAACACCAAGTCGCAGGGCGAATCGCAGGCGGTCATCGCGCTGATGCAGGCGCAGCAGGCGGGCCCGGACGCCGAGATTAAGGCGGCCGAGGACCTGATCACGAAGTACTCGGACACGTATTACAAGGAAACGGCACTGGTCATCGAGGCCAATGCTTACCAGCAGAAGGGCGACCAGGCCAGGGCCCAGGTATACGGCGAACAGGTGCTGAAGGTCAACCCCAAGAATTTCCAGGTTCCGAATATGCTTGGAACTCTGATTGTGCAGCAGACACACGAGCACGACCTGGACCGCGACGACAAGCTGGCGAGCGCGCAGAAGTATTTCAACCTCACACTCGACGACCTGAAGTCTGCCGAGAAGCCCAACAAGCAAATGAGCGACGAGCAGTGGACGCAGGCGAAGAAGTATCTGACCGCGGAAGCCCATAATGGGCTGGGACTGGTAGAGCTCGACAAGAAGAGCTTCGATTCCGCCATAGCGGAATTCAAGTCGGCGACCGATGATGCGCCGGACGAGCCGGCATTCCAGGTACGGCTGGCCTCGGCGTATATGCAGGGCGGGAAGAACGCGGAGGCGATTGCGGTTTGCGACAAGCTTCTGGCCAATCCGCAACTGAATGCGCAGATCCGGCAGGTGGCGCAGAACATCAAGGCCGCCTCATCCGCGAAGAAATAGGCGGGATGCGCGCGGAGCCGTCCACGCTGGAGGAGCGGATTGCTTTCCGCTTCTCGGATGCGCAGTTGCTGCGCCGCGCGCTCACCCATAGTTCGCTCGCCAACGAAAGCCGCGGCAGCGGCATCGAGGTGAACGATAACGAGCAACTGGAATTCCTGGGCGATTCGGTGCTGGGTTTTCTGGTTGCCGAGGCTCTGGTGGAGCGCTTCCCGGACCAGAGCGAGGGTCAGCTTTCCCGCCAGAAGGCGCACCTGGTTTCGGCCGCGCACCTGCACGGTGTGGCGCGGCGGCTCGATATCGGGGCGTTTCTCGACCTGGGCCGCAGCGAGGAGATGAGCGGCGGACGCTCCAAGAAAACCCTGCTTGTGGACGCGTTTGAAGCCCTGATTGCGGCCGTCTACCTGGACGGCGGGCTGGAGGCGGCGCGCGGCCTGGTGCGCGGTTTCGTGCTGGACGCACCGCTCGAGGGCGACGAGGAGGCGGGGACGGACATCCAGCCCGCCATTGCGAACTTCAAAAGCGCGCTGCAAGAACTGGCACAGAGCCGCGGCATGCCGCAACCCCGTTATGCCATCGTGCGCGAGCGCGGCCCCGAACACGCCAAGGTGTTCACCGTGGAGGTGCGGATCGGCCGTGACTGTTTCGGGCAGGCCGACGGCAGGACCAAGAAAGTAGCGGCGCAGCGGGCGGCGCGCGGCGTCTACGAGCGACTCCGGCAGGAAGAGGCACCGCCGGCGGAAGGACAAGGCGCAGCCGAGTAATTACGCGCCTCCGGCGCGCGGGCAGGCCGGGAAGCCTACCCTACTTGCCCTCGCCGGGATAGGGCGTGTCGTATCCCTTGGCGTCCCACCACAGCACGTGGTTGAGAGTATCTTCGGGCGCATCATCCACATCCCGGAAATTCATGGACGCCGACTGCTTCGCCGCCCAAAGACGGCGCCCAGCCAGCCCCCGGAGCGGCGGATTGGTTTCGTCCGGCGAAGGTTTTGGCACCACGTGCTGGTAGGGCGTGGCATCGGCCTGGGCGGTGAAGATGCTGGTCATGGGCCGCGCGGCGGCCAGATAGCGGGTGTGCTGAGGAATGCGGAAAATCTCCTGAATGGTGCGGATCAGGCTCAGCTGATTGTAATTGTTGGAATCGACGGCATTGCGGCGGATGAACGGTCCAATGGCCAGCACCAGCGTGCGATGGCCGTCCACGTGATCCACACCGTCTTGCGCGTCATCCTCGACGACCAGGATGAGGCTATGCGGCCAGAAGCGGCTTTTGGAGATCCCTTCCACGATCCGGCCGAGGGCGAGGTCATCATCCGCCACCATGGCGCGGGGAGTGGGCGCGCCGGGGCGCGTGCCCATGGTGTGATCGCTGGTGAGCGTGAGGATGTTCAGATTGGGCATGCTGCCGCTCTTTTCGCGCTCGCCCAGTTCGCGGAGGAATTCCTCGGCGCGGATGTCGTCGGGAATGGCGAGCGAATTATCGGGGTAGCGCTGGCTGCAATAGGGCTGGAGGGCGGGTACGCCGCTGCGCGCGCCCACGGCGGTCTGCCATTTGCCTTCACGGTAAAGCTTGAGATATTCCGGCCAGGAAAGCTCCTGGCTTTCGTCCATGTCGACGGCGCTTCGGCTCGCCGGGTCCCAGCGGGCGGGCAATTGGAATTCGCCGTAGATGCGGACATCGAGGGGGCGGGTTGCGCTTTGCCAGAAGAAGCCGGTGGGCGCAACCGTGAGCGCGTCCGCCATGTTCCAGGCGTAGCCGCGGGGCGAGGCGGCGAAGGCCCGCTCGGTGTAATCGCTGACAAAGGCCTGCATCAACCACTGGTGGCCGTCGAAGCTGATTGCGCCAGCCGTGTAGAAATTGTCGAGCAGCACGTAACGCTCGGCCAAGGCGTGGTGGTTGGGGGTGATATCGCGGCCGTACATGACCAGTTTGGGATCGCCATTGGCCTTGGCGATATCGCCGAAGACCTGATCGTAGGTACGGTTCTCCTTAACAATCAGGAAGACGTGCTGGATGCCCAGCGAGGAGAGGTTGGCGATGCCGCCGGCGGGTTCATAGACGGGGCTGTTGGCAGCTTCGACCGCGCGGGTGCCGCTGGCGAGTTGTTCACCGGTGGGCGCAGGGATGCGCTCGAGCGAGCCTTCATACTGGCGTGAATTGAACGTCCCCTTTTTGTCCGCGGTGTTACCCATCCCTTTGAGGTTGAGGACACGGAGCGCACCCTCGCCATCGATGGCGACGGCGGAAGGGAACCAGGCTGTGGGCATGGCACCGGCTACTTGCCACGCCGCACCCGCGCGCCGAAGGACGGCGATGGCGTTGTTGCCGCCGCAAGCGACGTAGAGCGTGGCGCCATCGGGTGCAAAGGCGACGGCAATGGGCTGGCTGCCGAGGGGGGCTTCAGGGAAGGTGGGGATTTTGGTTTCGGTTGTGCGGAGAGTCTCGGTGTCCACGACCGTCACCGAATCGGAATGGCCGTTGGCGACAGCCAGGTGCTGCTGGTCGGAGCTGAGCGCCAGTTGCGAGGGCGCAAGACCGGTGGCGACTTCGCGCACGGCCAGAGTTTTGGCATCCACTACGCTGACGGTTCCTGAAACGGAGGATCCGGTAACCGGATCGGTCACAACCGCGGTTCCGCTGGAAGGCGCGGTGGTATCGCCCGCATGAGCCCGGCGCCCGCCTCGGTTGCTCACAAAGACCAAGCCTCGCGCCGACGCGACCGCAACCCCGAACGGCGCCACCCCAACCTCGATTTCCCGGACGATCTCCCGGGATGCAGCATCGATGACTGCCAGGGTATTGTTGCGGCTGAAAGCGACGTAGACGGATTTGCCGTCGCCGGAAAAGGCCAGGCCGGCGGGCACGGGATGACCCTTGAGAGCAATATGCGCGGTTTCGCTGGACTTGCCGTCGGAGGAGAGCGTCGCCACGAGGATGCTGTCGGGTCCGTTGCGGGTGGTTTCGCTGGCCCAGATTTCGCGGCTCCGGGGGCGAAACGCGACACCGGCATACGAGGTGGAGCGGGACGGAATGTCGGCCAGAGTGGCACCGGAGTTGGCATCGAGAAGCATCACGCTATGCCAGTTCAGTACCGCGAGGATCTGCTTCCGGGAATCGAAGACCATGTCGACGGGACGGCCCGGAAGGCGGGTCTGCTCGCCGGAGGGTTCCAGTATCTGGTTGGTGGGGACCAGGTAGAAGCCTTCCGTCTGACGGCCCAGAAAGGCGTTGGTTTTCAGGTGGGGATGAAGTCCGGGCTGCTGCGCCAGCAGGGCCACCACTGCCGTGACCGCCGCGCCCGCGAGGGTGGTCCGCATGGAACTCCAGCATAGCGCGTTAAGATGAGTGTTTCATGACCGATCCCAATCTGCGCGTGCTGATTTCGTCCGATCGCATCCAGGCTCGCATTCGCGAACTGGGGGCGGAAATTTCCCGCGATTATCCGGCGGGAAACCTTCACCTCATCTGCATCCTCAAGGGAGCTTGCTTTTTCCTGACCGATCTGGCGCGTGCGATGACCCGCGACGTCTTCGTCGATTTTATGGGCATTTCCACGTATGGTAAGGGTAAAACCAGCTCCGGCGAGGTGAAGGTGACCAAGGATCTGGACATCTCGCTGGAAGGGGCGGACGTGGTAATTGTCGAGGACATCGTGGATAGCGGCGTGACGCTGACCTACCTGGTGCACGTGCTACAGCAGCGCAAACCGCGTTCGCTACGCATCGCGGCGCTCCTGGACAAGCCGGAGCGCCGCCTGCGACCGGTGGAGGTGTGCTACGTAGGATTCCGCATTCCGGATCAATTTGTGGTTGGCTATGGACTGGATTACGCGGAGAGGTACCGGAATCTGGATGCCGTCTGCGTACTGGACGAAACCCCTGCTTCGGCAACGGCTTAAAGGCTAGGAGGTTGCCGATGCGGGCTCTTTAGCTTTCAGTTCCCGTTCGGCCTGGAACCAGTCCGCTTCCGGAGACCCGATAGGGCAGCCGCGATTCAGCCAAAGTTGGTAAGCAAGGGCCGCAATGGACTGCTCCGTGGTTTGAGTGGAGACCGCCTCGCGCTGCGTAGCGGCCGTCTTTTTGGGGTCGATTTTCAATGCTCGGCTTGCCATGATAAGCTCCGATTCCTGGGATACCATATCCGGCCTGGACACCGCCTTGGCACCGTGTGGCGATCCACCCGGTTTGGGCGCTTCCGGTGGGTGCCACCGCACGGTTGTCCGGCGGGGATGATTTCGTGCAGGAAATGGCCGGGCGACAGTACCCAATTTGGGTAGGGGTGAGGTGAATCCCCGTCTTGTTCCCAAACCAAAAATGTTAAATTGTTAGATAACGAACGGGGTTCGGATGCGAAAGATCTGCTTCATCTGGCTCGCAGCCTTTCTCCCCGTGTGCGCCCAAAGCACTGCGGAGGAAAAGCTTGCGCCCTACTACCCCACTCCGCAGAGCATCGTGGAAAAGATGCTGGAACTGGGTGGGCTCAAAACCGGCGAGACGATGTTCGATCTTGGCTCAGGCGACGGCCGCATCGTGATTATGGCGGCCCAGAAATACCATGCACAAGCGTTCGGCGTCGAATTGATGCCGGATCTGTGCCGGCAGAGTACGAGCCGGATTCACAAGCTTGGGCTGGACAATCGGGCGCACATTATCAGCGGGGACCTTCTCCAGCAGGATTATAGCTCGGCTGACCTTGTAACCGTTTACTTGCTGCCCGAATCCATCGATACAAAAGTGGAGCCAATGCTGGCCCGGAAACTCAAAAAGGGCGCGCGTGTGGTGGCTCACGATTTCGCGTTTCAGGCGTGGACGCCGGAGAAAGTGGAGGACATAGCCGACGACGGCGAAGGGCGGAGCCACACCCTGTACCTGTATCGGAAATGAGCCGTGACTGGAACCACCGTGTTGCGCTATAGCGGCTGGGGGCGGGTGGTGCTCGCTGCCGTTGCGCTGGCCGTGAACCTGGCGCTGAAGTCGCCGCTGCTGCTAAGCGCGGCGATTGCCGTCTTCCTGATTGTGGCCTTGGTGATGGCCTTCCGATCGAGGGGCCTGCGCGGGATCTCCGGGCTGCTGGTGCTGTTCGCGGACCTGGTTTTCTTTCTGGCTCTGGCCAATGCACCGGGGGCGGCCATGTGGATCGCCCCAGCCGCCTTCGTATACTTGTTGGGCGAAACCCTGGCATTTTATGCCCCGCTGGAACTGACGGTGATCGTAGGCATTTGCGCGGTTTTCTGCGGGGCGATCTCGAAGCCGCCGACACGGGCGCTGGAACCGGTGGTGATCACCACCGGCGTGCTGGCCATCGGCTGCGCACTCGCCCAGCAACGGCAGAAACGGGAGACGGATGGGCTGAGCCACCGGCTGGCCGATGCGGAGAATAGCGCGGCCAAGGCGCGCGAAGAGGAACGGCAACGCATCGCTTCCGATTTCCACGACGGCCCGCTGCAAAGTTTTATCAGCTTGCAGATGCGCCTGGAGATCGTGCGTAAGCTGCTGGATCGGGACGCTCAGGCAGGCTTGCAGGACCTGAAAGATCTCCAGGTGCTTGCGCAAACCCAGGTTCGGGACCTGCGCACTTTCCTGCACAGCATGCGTCCGGTCGACGTGGACGGGGGTAATTTCGTGGCGGTGGTCCGGCGCCTGACCGAAACCTTCCAGAAGGAAAGCAGCATCCCGGTGACATTCCAGGGAGAGAAAACGCCGGTCGGTCTGCCGCGGGAGACGACGCTCGAAGTTTTGCAGATGCTGCGGGAGTCGCTGCATAACGTGCAGAAGCACGCCGGAGCCACGCGGGTGGCGGTTTCGCTGGAAAAGACGGATAAGGGGCTGGAGATCTCTGTGGACGATAACGGCCACGGTTTTCCGTTCGCGGGCAGCTACTCGCTGGAAGAACTGGAGCTGTTGCGCCTCGGTCCGGCAAGCCTGAAGCGTCGCGCCCGGGCCCTGAATGCGGAACTGCTGCTCGAATCGCGGCCGGGCCGCGGCGCCAGCCTGAAATACAGAGTTCCGCTGGCATGAAGCGAGGGGCCGGCTACCCGGGACCGGGGATCGGGACTCCATCATGAGGCGGGGGGGATGGGCGGCAGCGCTGGCGGCGATTAGTCTCACGTTGCCGGGGTGCGGCCGATACACCACGTTCACTCTTCCCCAACTGCCCGGCGGGAACTCCGATTTTTCGATCACCTTCGAGGAACGCCCGGAGCCCGTGCTGAGCCGCGGACAGGCGCGCGATGTATTAAACCCTTCGGTCACCGGCAAGTGGCACGTCTATTACTCCGCATGGGACGGCGCGACATGGCGCACGCGGCACGCGTTTACCGGCGATTTACGTCAATGGCAGGATCTGGGTGCAGTGCTCTCGCCGGATCCGAGAACCTGGGAAGGTTCCTATATTGCAGCCAACGGCTCCGCGCTGGAATTCAACGGGGCGGTCTGGTATTGGTACGTGGCCGGACCGCGCGAGACCCCACGGATAGGGCTGGCGCAAGACTGGCGCAAGCTGCCTGAGCCGGTGTTCGAGCCCGGGCCGTACATGAGCTGGGATGAGGAGGGCGTGGCGGATCCGGACGTGATCCGCGTCGGCCCGTATTTCTATCTCTACTATCTCGGGCAGGATCGCGCGACGCGGCAGCGGATCGGCATGGCGCGTTCGGAAGACGGAGTGCACTGGCAGAAGCTGATCTCCAATCCGGTGCTGGAACTGGGCGCGCCCGGCGCGTTCGACGAAAACGGGTTGGGAGAACCGGCCGTGTGGCAGGCGCACGGCTTCTACTGGATGCTCTACACCGGCCGAGGCGCGGGCGAAATCCGGCGGCTGGGGCTGGCACAATCTACCGACGGAGTCCACTGGATGAAGCTTCCGCAGGTAATCTCAGGCGCTTCGGCGTGGGATGCGAAGGTGATATGCGATCCTAGTGTGGAACCGCTGGACGACTCTACCGTGGGGGTATGGTTCGGCGGCGGGGATATCCCCCGGCCCGACGAGAACCTGGACGGGCAAATCGGCTACGGTGTACTGCACATAACCGCAAAATGAATATCGGCATCACGTGCTACCCGACGTACGGCGGCAGCGGCATCGTGGCCACGGAACTGGGCCTGGAGCTCGCCAACCGCGGCCATCACGTCCATTTCATCAGCTACGCCAACCCCATCCGGCTCGATCCGGGCATTCCGCGCATCGACTATCACGAGGTGGAAGTGGCGACGTATCCGCTGTTTCAGTATCCGCCCTATACGCTGGCGCTGGCTTCGCGGATGGCGGAAGTGGCGGAGGCGTACGAGCTCGATCTGCTGCACGTGCATTATGCCATTCCGCATTCGATTTCGGCGTTGCTGGCGCAGCAGATGCTTGAGCATTCGGGGCACAAACAGCGGCTGCCATTCATCACCACGTTGCACGGCACGGACATCACGCTGGTGGGGACCGAGCCTTCGTACTTCCCGATTACCAAGTTTTCCATCGAGAAATCCGACGGCATTACCTCCATCAGCGAATACCTGCGGCAGCGGACGGTGGCCGTGTTCGGCGTGCCGAACGAGATTCGGGTGATCCGCAATTTCGTCAATTGCGAGCTTTACCATCCGGACAACGAGAAGAAGCGTGCGGCGGACTATGCACCGGGCGGCGAAAAGCTGCTAATCCACCTTTCCAATTTCCGGCCGGTGAAACGCGTGCTGGATTGCGTGCGAATCCTGGCCGAGGTGAGGCGCAGCGTGGGCGCGCACCTGCTGATGGTGGGAGACGGGCCGGAGCGCGGCCCGGCGGAACACCTGGCGCGGGAGCTTGGGGTAGAACGCCACGTGTCCTTCCTGGGCAAGCAGAATCACGTGGAGCGGCTGATTCCGCTGGCGCACGTGCTGCTGATGCCGAGCGAACTGGAATCGTTCGGCCTGGTGGCTCTGGAGGCGATGGCTTGCGGGGTGGTGCCGGTGGCGACGCGGGTAGGCGGCGTGCCGGAGCTGATCACGGACGGCGAAGACGGCTTTCTGGAACCTGTCGGCGACATCGCGGCGCAGGCTGCGCGGGTGGTGCAGCTGCTGACAGACGACACGCTGCATTACCGCATGGCCAAGACCGGCCGCTGGAACGCCAACGAGCGCTTCTGCACGGAGAAGATCATTCCGCAGTACGAGCGGCATTACGCCGACGTGCTGGCGGCGCGATAGCGAATCCGTTGCTGCGACTAGTGCGGACACCGAGCGACCGCTCCGTTGAAAGTCATGCCGGACTGGTATCCGGCTGGTCCGGAATGCCGGCACGGATGCCGGCATGGCCGGCCAGGAGGCCGGCTCTACGGGTGCCAGCCAGGCGGACTTTCATCCTCTTGGCGGCCGGCACGGCCATGGTGAACTCCCTTACGGTCGCGGCTGTGTTCGTGGCGTACGTAAGGGGCGGTGACCGGTGACCGGAATACCACACTAGCGCGACATGGATGGGGGGACGGCAGCGAGCGCGCTGCCCCATTCGCGATTCGGTTTGGGGCCCATGACCAGGACAAGGGTGCCGCCATTGGCAAGGGCCGAATGCGGAAACCACGGCTGGTTCCACGGCTTGCCATCGAGCGTGGCCGATTGGATGTACTTGTTCTGTGCGGAAACATTTTCGGCGCGGACGGTAAAGACCTTGCCATTTTCGAGGCGGATGCGCGTTTCGCCGAACAGCGGACTTCCGATTTCATAAGTCGGTTCGCCGGGTGTGACGGGGTAGAAGCCCATGGCGCTGAATACGTACCAGGAAGACATGGCGCCGCCGTCTTCATCTCCGCAAATGCCGAGCGGACCGTCGCCGTACCACACATCCATGATCTGGCGGACGCGTCTCTGGGTTTCCCACGGCCGGCCGCAATAATCGAACAGGTAAGGGATATGGAAGGCCGGCTCGTTGCCCTGCGGATAGAGACCGATGAGACCGGTCATGTCCGGGAACTGTGCCAGGAAGGTGAACTTGGAAGTTCCGGACGGCTCCTCGAATAGCTGGTTCAGCCTGGCAGCGAATTTTTCGGGACCGCCCAGGAGGGCGATGAGGCCCGCGGGATCGTGCTGGACGTGCCAGAGGTAGACCCAGGCATCGCATTCGGTGAACCATGCACGGCCGCCCTGGCCGCCGCCGAGGCGTGGGTCGAAGCCCTCCACCCACCGGCCATCGGCGCTTCTGGGCGCCATAAAGCCGGTCTTTGGGTCGAAGACGTTGACGTAATTGTGGGCGAGCTTCAGGAAATAGGCGTAGTCGTCCTGCTTGCCGAGGGCTTTCGCCACCTGGGCGAGACACCAGTCGTCGTAGGCGTTTTCCAGAGTGACAGAGACCGCCTGACGGGCTTCGAACGGATGCACCTCCGCGACGTTTTCCGCTTCGCCCTTGGCCAACGCAGGGAAGAAGCCCTTTTCGAAGTAGACCTTGTCCAGGGCGGTCAGCGGGCCGCGGCGCCAGGGCAGCATGGTGGCTTCGGTGGCGTTCTTGCGCATGCCTTCATAGGCCTTTTCGATGTCGAAGGCGCGATAGCCTTTGGCGTAGACGTCGGCGATGAGCGCGGTGGAGTGATGGCCGATCATGACGGCGCGTTCGCCGCCGACGGAGGGAAACGAGGGCATCCAGCCGCTCTGCTCGTACATGCGGATATAAGACCGGACCATATCCAACTGGCGGCCGGGTTCAATAAGCAGAGATAGGGGGTGGGCGCTGCGGTACGTGTCCCAGAGGCCGTCATCGACGTAGAAATCGTGGCCTTCGGCCGCATGCACCTGATGATCGTAGCCGCTGTAGTAGCGGCCATCTTCGGTGATGTCCGTCATGCGGCTGAGAGTGCGGTAGAGGGCCGTGTAGAAAATGGTGCGCTGGCGGCGGGTGCCGCCGGTCACTTCGATTGTGCCGAGCGCGGCATTCCAGGCTGCACGAGCGCGGGCCTTGACGGCATCGAAAGTCCAGCCTGGAATCTGGTTTCCGAGATTGTTCCTGGCCTGCTCCACGCTGATGTAGGAGAGGCCGACGCGCACCTCGATGCGCTCTCCGGTGCGGGCGGCGAAATCCGTGACAAAGCCGATGACATTGCCGGACTGCCGGGCTTCCGAGGACAGATTGCCGCCGTTCCAGGTGCGATAGCCGGCGATGGGCCGGGAGAATACGGCATAGAAGTAATAGCGCACGCTTTCGCCTCGGCCGAGGCTGCCCGAGCCGGAAAGCGAATCCGGGCCCGTGGCTTCGAGTTCACCATTTCTGAGGTTCAGGGAAAGATGGGCGTGGGAAGCGGCGGGGAAAGTGAAGCGGTAATAGGCCGCGAGCGGCGTGGCTGTCGCTTCCGCCTCGACATCCGAATCGTCCAAGCGGACCTTGTACCAGTAGGGCGTGGCGGTTTCGAAATCGTGGTCGTAGTGGGAAGCGGTGCGGGCGGGATCGATGGAAAGATCTCCGGTATAGGCCATGAGGGTGGCCGGACCGGCGGGGAAACCGAAAATGCGATCGGCCAGGTAGCGGTCTTCGATGCCCGGAGTGGTGACCGGCGCAATGCGGGCCATCCCGTGCGGGTATTGGACGTAGGGCGCAGTGGCAGTCAGCAAATGGCCGATGGTGCCGATATTCGGATTTACGTAATCGACAGGTTCCTCCTGGCGCGCGGCCTGCGCGCCGAAAGCCAGGCTCGCAGCGGCCGCCAGGCAGAGGAAATGGAACGGGATGGATGGCTTGGTCATGAGAATCAACCAGAAGGGATGGGTGACGCCGGTTTGCCGGACGCTCCCACCGGGCGATGAAATTTCATTGTTTCATATCCGATAGTAGGTTCGGGCATCGGGCGCCTCCGTTAGCGAGCGGGTGGCTCCCGAGAGCCCAACATAACTCCAATATGTGCGTCCGGGACGAAACTGTTCAGGATTCAACTCTTCTCCCAAAACTACGGGTTTGGCCCGACTTGTTTTGCCCCGAGTGCAAGGTATAATCTCGGAGCGCGCAGCGGGATCGAACGATCGAAGCGCGAGCGCGGTTCCAATACATGGAGGGATTATGTCGTTCTGGAGAAGAGGGGCGCCGCACGCCCTTAACGTGATCGTCTTGTGCGGCCTGGCAGTTTTGTTTTTCGATTCTGCCGCATCGGCAGCAACTTTGTGCGTCAATCCGAGCGGCGCGTCGGGGTGCTATTCCACCATCGGCGCGGCGGTAAAGGCGGCATCGGCCGGCGACCTGATCAACATTGGGACGGGCCAATATGCGGAAGACGTGGTCATCAGCAAACCGCTGGCGCTGGTGGGATCGGGCGCGTCTTCCACCATCATTAATGCGCGCGGACTGGCCAACGGGATCTACGTGGACGGACTGGATAACGGTGGGCTTTCCGGCGTGCTGGTGACGGGGCTGACGGTGACCAACGCGAACTATGAGGGCATTCTGGTCACCAACACCATCAACAGCGTGATTTCGAATAACCACGTCGCCAACAACGACGTGGAATTGAACTCGGGCGGCATTCTGCTCAGCGATGAGACTGGCGAGACGTTCGAAAACCTGATCACCGGCAACTCCGTGCACGACAACGCACTGGATTGCGGGATCACGCTGGCGTCGCATCCGCCGTCGCCGCAGGCGTCTTCCAAGCTGCCTTACGGGGTGGTGAGCAATAACATCGTTGGCAACAACGTGTCGCGGAACGGGATTGCGGGAGAAGGCGCCGGCATTGGGGTTTTCGCGCCGGGACCGGGAAATGTGGCGTTTGAAAACAAGATCATCGGCAACGTAATCCTGGACAACGGGCTGCCGGGAGTTACCGTGCACAATCATGCGGCGCCTCCGGGCGCGCCAGGCGTCAATTTGAACGATCTGGTAATTCTGGGCAATTACATTTCAGGCAACGGCGCGGACGTGCAGGACTCCGCGACACCGGGAACAGCGGGAATCAACATTTACGCTGTCGCTCCCATTTATGCGACGCAAATTCTCGAGAACACCATCGAGAACGAAGCGCTGGACGTGGTGATCAACAATCCCGGCGGCAGCGCTGTGCACCTGAACAACCTGCTTGGCGGGGCGGTGGGCGTGGCGAACCTGGGCACCGGCACTGTGGATGCGACTTTGAACTACTTCGGCTGCGCGAGCGGACCGGGGACAACGGGCGGATGCTCTTCGGTGAGCGGGAAGGCGATCGGTTCGACGCCGTTTCTGGCGTCTCCGGTTCCTAGCGCACCTGCCGGACCCTCGGGAGGACGGGGTCCGATGTAAACGAATCCTGCCAGACCTTGTCTGTGGGACCGGTTTGTGATGCAATTTGTAGTTCCTGACCATCCCAGGCAAGGAGGTTCGTCATGAAGTGCCGTCTGTGGGCCGTTTTGATTCTCTCCGTGGCTGTCCTGACCGGGCAGGCCGAGGAGGATCCGCCGCAACCGGCGAACCGGACGACGCGTCCGGTGATTCGCGGTACTCAGTACGCGGTGGTAGCGATGAAGCCGCAAGCCTCGCAGGTAGGCGAGCAGATTCTACGGGCCGGCGGCAACGCGTTCGATGCGGCAGTGGCTGCACAGGCGGTGCTCGGACTGGTGGATTTCCCAATGAACGGCGTCGGCTCCGACGCCGTTCTACTGGTATACGACTCCAAGACAAAGAAGGTCTATTCGATTAACGCCGAAGGCACGGCGCCGCGGCTGGCCACGATCGAGTGGTACCGGAAAAATGCGGATGGCCGTATTCCGGAGAGCGACGGGTTGCTTTCGGCGTCGCTTCCCGGCGTGGTGGATGCGTGGTACACGCTTCTGGACCGCTGGGGGACGATGACGTTCGCGCAGGTGCTCGAGCCGGCGATTGAACTGGCGGAGAACGGATTTCCCATCAGCGACGCGCTGGCTCACAATCTGCGAGGCTCGCGGAAGATCCACAAATACCCGACGACGGTCAAACTGTTCCACCTGGACACGCACCAGCCAGAACCAGGCGAAATCTGGCGCAACCCGGACTTGGCGGCTACTCTCCGAAAACTGGTGGAGGCGGAGCGGCAGGCGGCAGGGCAGGGGCGATCGGCCGGTTTGCGGGCGGCGCGCGACCGGTTCTACAAGGGCGACATCGCGCGCGAAATGGGCGAGTTTTCCGAGAAGAACGGCGGTCTCTACCGGTACGAGGACTTTGCGGCGTACCACGCGGAGGTGGAGGAGCCAGCTTCCATCGATTATCGCGGATACCGCGTTTATAAGAACGCGTCGTCGACACAGGGCCCGGCGGAACTAATCGCTCTGAATCTGCTGGAGGGCTATGACCTCAAGAACATGGGCCTGAACTCGGCGGATTACATCCACACGTCGGTGGAGGCTATCAAACTGGCGATGGCCGATCGCGACACCTGGCTGGGAGACACGGACTTCATTTCCGTGCCCTTCGGCGGGTTGCTCTCGAAGGATTACGCGGCCGAGCGGCGGAAGCTGATCGACCCGCTGCACGCGTCAGCCGAGTTCCGGCCCGGCGTGCCGCCCGGCGCGGAAGGAGTGGAGCGGCCGCTGGATGTCCAGATGCGCGGCCCGGCCAACCACACGGGCGACACCAGCTACCTGGCCGTGGTGGACCGGGACCGCAACATGGTGAGCTTCGAGCCCAGCCTGCACAGCGCCTTCGGCACGGGCGTGGTGATGGGCGACCTGGGGTTCATCTTCAACTGCCGCGGCGATTATTATTCGCTGGTGCCGGGTCACGCCAACGCGCTCGCGCCCGGCAAGCGTCCGCGCAGCACGCTGCAAAGCACGCTCGTGATGCGCGACGGCCGGCCGCTGATGGTTCTGGGCAGCCCGGGCGGCGACGACCAGGTGCTGCGCACCATCCAGACATTTTTGAACGTGGTGGAATTCGGAATGAACGTGCAGCAGGCGATTGAAGCGCCGCGTTACAACACCACCAGTTTCCCCGCCTCGCCTTTTCCGCACGTGATGGTGCCGGCGGCGATGGCGGTGGAGAGCAGGATTCCGGCTTCGGTGCGGGAGGCGCTGATCGCGCGCGGCCATAAGCTGACGGTCAGCGGCCCATGGGTAATGGGCTCGATCGGCGCGATTTACCTCGACCAGAAGACCGGTACGCTCAGCGCGGGAGCCGATCCGCGCGTAGAGGCATACGCGCTGGCGTGGTAGCGCGGTCCCTCTCGCCGCGCCGAAGTCAAACAAGCTGTCTGAATGATCTGTCTAGGCGGCGAGCCGCCGGAAAGCGCTCAGAGGTATACAACTACCTGAAGGAAGGCGCGCTGAGCGTGGTGCGCCAAAGGGAATGAAGGTCGGGTTGGTAGCACTTCACTGAATGCTGAAGGGTTTGCGCGCTGACTTTCGAGAGAGCGGTAGTTTCGCTCTTTTCAGCCGTCCGACAGGTTTTCGAAACGCCCTCAGGCGTAATCGATAGGGTTGGTTTCCAGCCAGCGTGCGTCCCGCACGGCGCCCATGTTTCGCACTGCACCGCGCACCGCCGGACCGACCATCCCGCGCGATGCCCACGCCGCGGCCGCGCTGAAGCCGACAACCGTTCCGATCGCGCCGCCCAGGGCGACCATGGCGGCGGATTTCCGCTTCCCGAGAACGCGCACGCTCAAAAGCCCCAAGGCGGCGCCGACCGCGGCCGGGGTCCACAAGCCCGCATCCGGCCGCCTCTCCTCCGGCGGCCGCACCTCCGCCGCGCCTTGCCAGCCCGCACCGATCAAATGCCCGAAGTAACTGATTCCCGATACCAGCAGATTCACGGCGCCCATCGAAGCAACACCCTCCACACACAAGGATAACGGATTGCCAGATCCGAAACAATTCACGCTGTCCCGCGGGCAGGCGACCGCTTGACACGAAGGCAAAAGAGAACCGAACCGTTCAAGAGCGTACGGGAGGCGCACCCTGTTCCTGCGGGTTCGGAGCGGGGTTCGACGGCACACCGGCGGCTCGAGCGGGATTCGATTCCCACACCACGATCGCACCCTCTGCCCGCCATTCGTCGATTCTCTCCTGGTAGCGGGCCTCCAGCAGGCTGCGGCGCAGCTTAAGAGTGGGCGTGACCAGCCCGTTGGCCACCGTCCAGGGGCCTTCGGCGATGACGATCATCGAAAGGCGCTCGAACGGATTGAGCGTGGCGTTCACTGACTCCATCAGCTCTCGCAATGACCGCTCGATCGCTGCGCGCGCCGCGGGGTCGCTGGATTGCCGCAGGGCGCCTTCCGACAGCGTCAGCACAGCAAACGGGCTCGGCTGCCCGCTGCCCATCAGGCAGCAGGCTTCGACCGATGGATGCTCCATCAGCCGCGATTCGATCGGCGCCGGCGCCACGTACTTCCCCTTGCTGGTTTTGAATTGCTCCTTGAGGCGTCCGATGATTTTTACCTGGCCGGCTTCGTCGATGCTCACCATGTCGCCGGTTTTGAAAAATTGGTCTTCGGTGAACGCCACCGCCGTCATCTCCGGCTCCCGGTAGTAGCCGGCCATGTTCATCGGGCTGCGAACCAGCAGCTCGCCGTTTTCCCCGAGCCTGGTTTCGACGCCCGGCAGCGCAGCGCCCACGTACCCGACCCGCACCCCGCCCGGACGCGGCAGGTGGGTGATCATGGTCTCCGTCATGCCGTAGCCTTCCAATAGTTCGAGCCCCAGGTTGCGGTACCAGTGGAGCAGATCTGGCGGAAGCGGCGCGGCGCCGCATGCGGCATACCGTACCGTGTCCAGGCCGAGCTGCCGCAGAATCCGCCGCTTCACCAGGGCGCGGACGCCTGGTATGCGCAGCAGCCGCGCGAGTTTTTCTCGCGGGATCCTGGCGAATACTCCTTGCTGAAACTTCAGCAGCAGGCGCGGCACGGAGACGAAGAGCGTGGGACGAGCGCGGCGCAGATCGGCAAGGAAGGTCTCCAGGCTTTCGGTGAAGAAGAGATGCCAGCCCAGCAGGAACGCGTTGGCCTCGATTCCCGCCCGTTCCACGATATGCGCCAGCGGCAGGTAAGACAAAACCCGCTCGCCGTTCCTCAGCCCCAGCGCGTCGGCCAGAATGCGGGCGTCGAACGCCAAGCTGCCGAACCGGTGCATGACACCTTTCGGCGTGCCTGTCGTGCCGGAGGTGTAGATGATGGTTGCCAGCTCTTCAGCGGACCGTTCCGGAAAACCGGTCACGGGCGAATGAGCCTGCATCACTTCATCCCAGCCAGGTCCGTACGGGTCGCCATCATGATTCGCGTTCGGGAACTCGATCCAGGCCACGCCATCCGGCAGCGGCCATCCGGCCGGCTGCTTCTCTTCAGTCGCTCCGAGGAAGCAGGCCTTGGCACCACTATGCTCCAGAATTTGACGCGCAGAGAAGGGGCGCAGGGACGGATAGATGGGTACGCTAACGTGGCCTGCCATCCAGATGGCCAAGTCGCTCATGATCCACCACGCGCAGTTTTTGGAGAAAATGGCAACCCGCGACCCCGGCTCCCAACCCTGCGCGCGAAGATATGCCGCCATCCGGCGGGCTTCGTCCAGCGCCTGGGCCCAAGTCCAGTTCCGCACGTGGCCGCCGCCCGAAGGCTGCGTGAGGAAGACGCGGCCGGAGCGCTCTCGCTCCCAGCTGTAGACTCGCTGGAGCGGCAGATCTTCCCGGGCGATCTTCATCGAAACTTACCCACCGGTAACATATCAATTATTTGCCCGGACTGTCAATGCGGATGGTTCGCGATCCAACGTGTAACCTGTTGGAGTCTGCAGCACTTACACCCAATCGTCGCCGTATTTGCCCATTCCGCTCGCGCAAACTGTAAGCTGCAGCACTAGAAGTTAACTTAACAGTCAGCTCGATGTGGAACGCGGTGATTTAGGGCTGCGTCTACTTACTTGCGGCCTAAGGATTCCAGCCTCCGGATAAGCTGCTCTCGCATCTCCCACGCGTCGATCGCCATCTGCGCACCCTCCCGCGCCATCTCCGCGCTCATGCGACGGTCGGCCTCGTCGAAGTGTGCTTCCGCATCCATTCGCGCTTTGTGGGCCTTGCGGTCGGCGGCGTGCAGCGCCTTGTCGTGCTGAAACGCTTCCCGTGTCGCGGTATCCCAACCGTCCCTCACTTTCTTTTCGCACGCCTCCAGGGCTTCCCACGCCGAATCGGCCGTGCGCCGCGCCCGCCGCTTTTCCGCCAGCCAGCGCCACATGCCCCACTCCTTAGCTTCTTCGAATAACTGCTTCGCCTCTTCCACGGCCGGCAACTTACGCATGTAATTTTCCTGTCAAGAGAATCTGAAATTACTTAATAATAGACTCGGAGGCAAAAAGCAATGGCCGGCGCATTCGATTACGACTACATCGTGATCGGTTCCGGTTTCGGTGGAAGCGTGGCCGCTCACCGGCTGACGGAAAAGGGCTACCGCGTGGCGGTCATGGAGATGGGCCTTCGTTGGGCACCCCGAAACCTCCCCAAAACCAACTGGAGTATCCGGCGCTGGATCTGGCGGCCGCATCTGGGCCTGCGCGGGTTCTTCAATATCGAGCCGTTCCGCCACGTCCTGATTCTGCACGGGTCGGCGGTGGGCGGCGGTTCCATCACCTATGCCAACACGCTGCTGGCTCCTGCGGATTCCGCCTGGGAGACCGGCTGCTGGGCAGGCCTGGCCGACTGGCGGGCCGAAATGCGCGCGCACTACGCCACAGCCCGCCGCATGCTCGGTGTGGTCGAAAACTGCATCCCAGGCCCGGCCGACGAGCTCCTTCGGCGCGCCGCCGAAGCCTCCGGTGCGGCTGCGACCTTCCGGCCCACGCAAGTGGCCACCTACTTCGCGCCGCTTGGCGAACCGCCGGGCCAGACCCATTCCGATCCCTATTTCGGCGGAGAAGGGCCGGATCGCGCCACCTGCATCGGCTGCGGCGGCTGCATGATGGGCTGCCGTTACAATGCCAAAAATACCCTGGATAAGAACTATCTATTCCTGGCGGAAAAACATGGCGCACGCGTGTTCCCGGCCACGCGCGTGGTGGATGTCAAACCGCTGGACGGCACCCTGGACGGCAGCCGGGGCTACGAACTTCGCACCGTCTGCTCCACCGCGTGGATGCGCCGACGGCCGAGCCGCTTCACCTGCCGCGGCGTGGT
The DNA here is from genome assembly GCA_035508655.1 of Bryobacteraceae bacterium. Lineage (GTDB taxonomy): Bacteria > Acidobacteriota > Terriglobia > Bryobacterales > Bryobacteraceae > DATGMB01. Next base: position 28,709 of record DATJMP010000123.1, on the reverse strand, counting down.
GTTCGCCGCCTCCGCGTTGGGCACCATGGACCTCCTGTTCCGGCTAAAGCGGCGCGGTTCGATGCCGGCTGTCAGCGACTGCCTCGGTACGCACGTCCGCACCAACGCCGAATCGCTGATTGGCGTGCGCTCCCCGGGTTTCCGCCAGGACCTATCGCAAGGCGTCGCCATCGGCTCCGGCGTCTACCTCGACCACGAGACGCACGTCGAGGCCGTCCGCTACCCCTCCGGGTCCGACGCCATGGGACTCCTCGCCACGCCGCTCACCCGCCGCCGCGGGCGTGCCCGCCTGCTCTTCTGGGTGGGTACGCTGGCCGCCGCCCTGGCCCGTCATCCGTTGCGCACCCTGCGCTGCCTGCATCCCTTCGGCTTCGCCCGCGAAGCCCTCATCCTGCTGTGCATGCAGACGCGCGACGTGCAGATCGAAATGCGGCTTGGCCGGCCCTGGTTCTGGCCTTTTCACTCCATGCTGATGAGCCGCGGCGCGCGTGTTCCCACCTTCATTCCCCGGGCCAATGAGTATGCCCGCACCATTGCCGGCCTTACCGGCGGGATGCCCATGAGTATGCTGACCGAAATTCTCTTCGATGTCCCCACCACAGCCCACATCCTAGGCGGCTGCCCCATCGGCTTTTCCCCGAGCACGGGCGTGGTGGATGCGCGCCAGCGCCTGTTCGGCTACCGCAATGCTTACGTCTGTGATGGCTCGGTGATCGCGGATAACTTGGGCGTCAATCCCAGTTTGACCATTCTCGCCATGACCGAGCGCGCCATGAGTTTCATCCCGCGCGCGCAGCCGCCGGGTGACGTTCAATTGATCCAGGATGGACAAGCGTAAAAAAGATGTCAAAATCTGCAATCGGGATATATAATCGTTGGGGCCAAGCATCGCAAATGGAAATTCCGGCTGAAATCATGGCACCCAGAGGAAGGAAGGTCTTCATGCCCAAACTTCGGAGCGCTGGAACCGATGCCCGAATACGGTTTCTCACCTATTTTGTTTCCGCAGTGCTGTTGGCGTTCGCTCTGCTTGCAGCCCCGGTGCATGCCCAGCAGACGGATGTGCAGCGCTTTGACTCTTTCGTGGGATATTCCTTTCTCGATAGCCCGCACATCGGTCTTTTCGAAAATGGTTTTGGCTTTCAATTCGGGGTCAGGCCGCGCCAGTGGTTGTCGCTGGGGTTCGACTACACCCGTTCGTCGGGCGATCTGACCCTCACACCGAACCTGCTCCTGACGTCGCTGCAAACCACGCTGGGCGGAGAACTGCAGCAACTGGCGGCCGCGGGACTGGTCCCGGCAGGATACTCGCTCGTGATTCCGGCCCATTCCGTCACTCAGACCTTTGCCGCCGGCCCGCAGCTTGCCTACCGGCACCTGAAGCACGTGACTTTATTCTTGCGCCCGGTATTTGCCGGCGTGATTCACGAAAGCGCCACCCCGCACCCCGTCGATGCAATTCAGAATCTGGTCGTGTCCGGTTTTCAGCAACTGGGACTGGTGCCAGCTTCCGGAACCAAAACCGATAACACCGTGTTTTACGGCTTCGGGGGCGGCTTCGACGTGCTCTTTACCAAGCATCTCGGCTGGCGCACCCAGGCGGACCTGGTTTACGATCATTTGTTCAACGATTTGCTCAAGGACGGCCGTTTCACGGTTCGATTCGCCGCCGGCCCCTGTTTCAATTTCGGCGGGAACATCTTAAAGCGGAATTGAGTTAAAGCCGATTGAGCTTCCGCGGTGGGGCGCATCCGGCCCTGTCTGGGCCGTCGCCTGATGCCGAGGCGCGGGCTGCGGACTGCACGTCATCCGGCACTGGCATCACCCGCCCGCAGGCCCGGTATCCACGTCCGCGCCGCGTACAGCAGCGCGCTCCATTCCAGCTTCAGGAAATCGGCCATTTCCAGCGGAGCATACAGTAGACCCAGGCTCGCCGCCCATCGCGTCAGGAAATGCCGTACCATCACCGTATCCATACGCACTTCCTCGCCCGCCACATCCTGCAGCACGCCGTCCAGTGTAAACAGGCTCTTGCGGAACAGGAAGAGCGGCGCAGCGAAATGCACCCCCTGCAGCGCGATTTCATCCAGCAGATGCATCGCGTCCAGCACTCCCGGCATCCGGCCGGGTGGAATCGATGCGAAGAAATCATCCACGGCGCGGTCGATGATGCGTAACGCCGCCCGCCGTCCCGCGCCCGGCTTTCGCAGGCTGCGCACCGCTTTGCGCACGCCCCCCGCGTTCTCAAGCACCGTCATCACCGCCAGCATCACCAAACCCCGCCGCGCCTCTCGGCTGAGGCTCTCCGCCAACGCCCAGTCGAGCACGATCAGCTCGCGGTTCGGCTCGTCGTAGAGCAGGTTGCCGGCGTGCGGGTCGGCGTGAAACATGGAGACCCGCTGCCCGGAAAACAGCGGTACCGCGATCAGCGCCTCCACGATCTGTCCTGCAATGCGGCTGCGGCGAATCGGCGAGCGGCGGAAGGCGTCCGTCACTTTGACCCCCGTCTCTTCCGTCATCGCCGTGATGCGCGGCGTCGAAAGCGGTGCGATGACCCGCGGCACCCGCACGCCCAGCGTCGACCGGTACGTGCGCGCCGCCTCGGCCAGGGTGGACTGCTCGCGCGTGAAATCCAGCTCGCGCTCCAGCAGCAGCCGCACCTCGGTAATCATCTCGTCGATATCGCGCAGAGCGAATCCGTATTCGTGGCCGCCCCCGGCCAGGTAATTTCCCAGCCCCTGCAGCAGCGCCATATCCTCCGCGAAACAATCCGGCACGTAGGGCTTGAGCACTTTGAACACGCCGCGCTCGCGCTCGCGGTCGGGGTTCTTCCAGGTGAACCGTACCACCGCGCTGACGCTGGCTTCGGAGAGGATGCGGCCCTCCATCTCCACCTGGTATTCTTGCAGCCGCCGGCCGAGTTCGGCTTCGATGCGCGCGCGCACCTCCTCCGCACTTACGTCCGACATGCCGTTCTCCAGCCGGGTCAGCTCCTGCCGTAGAGCTGGGGTCAAGCTCCGGTTGCGCGCCAGCACCTGCCCGATCTTCTGCAGTCCTGGCATCTTCGAAATGAGCCGAAGCAATCGCCGCTCGGGCGGCGTATCCGGCGGCATCTCGATCTGCTCGGCGATCTTGACGGCCAGACGCTCATCCGAGAGGCGGGAAAAGAAAAAGTGCAGCGCATCGGCCACCAGCGGGCGCCACTGCCGCGCGGACTCCGGAACCAGCGCTTCCACAGGCGCGAGGGCCGTCACCCATGCACCCGCTTCGCGCCGCCACGCCTGCCCCGGCGGCGAGGCGAGCAACTCACGGATCAGCCGGACCTTCTCCGCGGCCGGCGCTCCCCCCAACGCCATCATCCAAGGCGCCCACGCCGCCCCCACGGGTCACCTCCCTTCAGCCACGCCTGTTCTTTTTCGGCCGTGCTCTTTTTCCGCCTGTCCGCCGCCCGGAAGCCGTCAATATCATCTCGAGCTCCTGGACGCGCCGCCGCAGCTCCTTCACTTCTCCTGCCTCTGACGATGCCGGTTGCGGCGCGAACAGGCTCCGCACGATTCCCAGCGGTGAAAGCGCCGCCGATTGCACGTCGCTCAGCCCCGTCTGCACGCGCTCCTGTACTTTGCGGTACGCATCGAACGCTGATTGGAGATACCACATCAGGAACTCCTGCCCCGCCCGGTCGGTCGCCATAATGAGCTGCCGCAGCAGTTCCAGCGGCAGGCCGGCGGGCCGTTCCCTGGCATCCTCCACAATGATCTGCGTCAGCACCACACGCGTCACGTCCTCGCCGCTCTTCGCGTCCAGCACCTGGATTTCCGCTCCGCTCCGCACCATCCCCGCCAGCTCCTCGAGGTTCACGTACCGGCCCGAGGACGTGTTGTACAGCCGCCGGTTCGGATATTTGCGGATTACCGTGGGCTCAGCCATTCTCTCCATCTTGACACAAACGAGTTTCAGGTCTAGTATACCGATAGTTGCTGCGATGCAGCAATCGAGGAGTAGATCATGCCAACGAAGCCGAAGACCGCGGCCGCAGCGCGCGGCTGGGGATCATCCACCATGGGCATTCTTTCCGATTGGGTCCGTCAGGGGACCGAAAGCTTCTTTGCCACCCAACGCATCCTCCTGGATCTGGTTGTGCGGCAGAACACAAATACGCTCAAAGTCGTCCGCGACCGTCTCTCCAGCGCCGGTTCCGCGTCAGCCAACGCGCTCACCGAGGTGGCCGGCGAAGGTATTTCCAATTTCATCGCCGCTCAGCGCGTCCTGCTGCAACTGGCCGAGCGCCAGAACGAAATCGTCATGGGAGCGGTGAGCGAGCGCGCCGCCGGCCCGGCCCCAGTGGCCGCTATGGCGGAGTTGCTGCGCCGCGGCATCGACACCTTCATCGACATGCAGCAGCACTTCCTCACCATCGCCGCCAAGCAGACCGATATCTGGATCGATGCCGCCCGCGAAGGCCGCAGCCTGGACGGATATCAGCTCGCCGAGCTCGGCCGGGCGGCCATGGAGAACTTCGTTCGCAGCCAGAAGAAATTCCTGGACGTGCTGGCCGAAGAGACCGCCCACGCCACCGGCGAAGGCAACGGGCAAAAGCCCAGCCACAAGCACGCCGAATTCGCCGAGCTGGCGCGGGAAGGCGCGGAAGCCTTCATCGACGCCCAGAAGAAGCTGCTCGATATTGCAGCGCAGCAGATGGCCGTCGAGGCCAAGGGCGTCCGCCAGACCGTCGATGCGCTAAATCCGCTGCCCGGCGCTCTGCTCTCCAGCGTGGCCCGCAGCGCCGTCGATAGCTTCGTCGACGCCCAGAAGGCGATGCTCGACATGGTGGGCCGTCCCGCGCCGAAAGCTGCGCATGCTCCGGAAAAGCAGAAAGCGCGGCCCCACAAAACGGCGCGCCGCCACACCGCCCCACAGCCGGCCACCGCTTAACCTTCCGGCGCCATCGTGGCCGGGGCCGTAGGGCCGGGAACTCCCAGCCCTACAACCTCGCCCACTTCATCCAACGCACCAGCCGTGTCATGACCCGCGCATAGCGGGCGGCATCGTGCCGCGGCGCCAGCGGAAAGATCCGCTGCACCGCCACCGTCTGCGGCTGCGTGTATTTCAGCAGGCCTTCGGCGCCGTGGCGGGCGTGAAGCCCGGATTCTTTCCTCCCTCCCGCCGGTGCATCCGATGATCCCCATGCCGCCGCGTAAGCCTCGTTCACATTCACGCTGCCCGCTTCGATGCGGCGCGCCAGCCGCACGCCTCGGCGCGTATTGCGCGTCCAGACGCTCGCGTTCAGCCCGTAACGGCTCGCATTCGCCAGCCGCACCGCGTCCTCCTCGTCCCGGAACGGATAGACCGATACCACCGGCCCGAACGTCTCCTCCGCGAACAGCTTCATCGCGGGAGTGACGCCGGTGAAGACGGTAGGCTCATAGAACCACGGCCCGAGGTCCGGCCGCGGCCGCCCGCCGGCCACCAGCTTCGCTCCTTTCGCCAGCGCATCCGTGACGTGCTCCTCCACGCGCGCCAGTTGCCGGTCCGAAGCCAGCGAGCCCATCTCGATCGAATAATCGAATTCCGGCCCCAGCTTCATTCCACGGACCCGTTTCGCGAAGCCTTCCAGGAACCGCGGCAAGACCGATTCCTGCACGTAGATCCGCTCGATGGAAACGCACACCTGCCCCGCGCCGGCAAAGCAGCCGCGCACCGCGCCCTCCACCGCCTTGTCCACATCCGCGTCCGCCAGCACCAGCATCGGGTTCTTGCCGCCGAGCTCCAGCGAGCATCCGATCAGCCGCTCCGCAGCCCGCCGCCCGACAATCCGCCCGGTCCGCGAGCTGCCGGTGAACATCACGTAATCGGCGCGCGCCACGAGCGCTTCGCCCAGCAGAACACCTTCGCCAGTCGCCACAGCGAGGATATCTCGCGGCAGCCCCGCTTCCCGCAGCAGCGCCACCGCCCAGAGCGCCGTCAGGCTGCTTTGCGGATCGGGCCGAAGGACGCCGGCATTCCCCGCCATCAGTGCCGCGCTCGCATCCGTGACCGCAAGGTTCAGCGGATAGTTCCACGGCACGATGAAACCTACCACCCCGATCGGGTGGCGGATCTCCCAGGTCTTGGTGCAGAACGGTATGGCGCCCCTGCGCCGTCGAGGCCGGAGCAACTGTGCCGCGTGCCGCGCGTAGTGCCGGGCTACCACGGCCGCGTCCAGAATCTCTTCGAACGCGTGCCGGCGCGCCTTTCCCGTTTCCCATTGGATCAGGTCCAGCACTTCGTCCTGCCGGTCCAGAAGGAGATCGTGGAAGCGGAGAAAGATCCGCGCCCGCTCCGCCGGCGAGGCCGCCGCCCACCCCGGTTGGGCTTCGCGCGCCCGACGTACCGCCGAGTCCACGTCCGCTTCGCTCGCGCACGGAATGTGCGCCACCACCGCGCCGGTGAACGGAGCCCGCACGGGTAACCGTGTGTAAGATTCCCCGCCAAGCGCGACATCGCTCTGTAAATATTTCCACAAATCCGGATTGGACGCCTCAGCCCGCATTGACATGCATCAGGATACATCCTACTCTTAAATCGGATATATCGATCTTAATACGTTTAGGAATGAATACTGGAAGTTAGCTGTTGATGCGTACGGATGAGTACGGATTGTAAGCGGTAAGTAATCCGTATCGACCGCCGACTCACTAACTTCTGAGCCGGCCGGAAGGTCGCCAGAGGATCAAACTCCATGCCGTCCCCAGATTTGGCCCGGCGCCTCTCCGGGGTAGACGCTGCTTTTCTCTATCTCGAACGTAAGGAGATACCCTTACACATCGCCGCCGTCTGCATTTTCGAGGGCGAGATCCCGTTCCAGCCGTTCGTGCGCGCCATCGACTCCAGGCTTCACCTGCTGCCGCGCTACCGCCAGGTGGTGGCCGATCCACCCTTCCACCTCGGCTACCCCACCTGGCAGGACGACCCCGGTTTCAACATCCGCCGCCACATTTTCCGGCATCATCTGGATCATCCCGGCGGCCAGCCCGAATTGGAAGCGCTGGCCGGCCATATTCTCAGCCAGGTAATGGATCGCCGCAAGCCGCTCTGGGATATACACCTTGTCGATGGCCTCGAGGGCGGAAAGGGCGCTGCCATCGTGCGCATCCACCATTCGCTGGCCGACGGCGTGGCCGGTGCTTCCATCATGAAGATCATCCTGGACGCCACGCCCGCCGGCTCGCACGCCCTGCGCAAGCCGCGCCGCAAGCCGGCCGGCGTCGTCGCGCCCAGCCAATCCATCGTGGATGCCCTCGCTAGCGGCGTGCACAGTTCGCTCGAAAGTATGATCTCGGCGGAAGCGGTTCTGCTCAGTTTCTCCCAGACATTGACGGAACCCCGCACGCGGGAGGCATTCGAAAAGCTGATCACTCTGCTGCCGGAAATGGCGGCGTCGTCCGGCCGGTTCGTCTTCAACAGGCCCTGCTCGGACGAGCGCAAATTCTGTTGGACCGAATTTCCCTTCGCCGGTGTGCAGGCCATTCGCGAGCGGGCCGGCGGCACGGCCAATGACGTCCTGCTCAGTATCCTCGCCCGTGCCGTCTCGCAGTATGTGCGCCTTCACGGCGAGTCCCCGGCCGGTCGCTTCCTGCGCGTGATGTGCCCGGTCAACGTCCGCCAGGATGGCGGCCAAACCATGGGCAACCAAATCACTTTCCTCCCCGTGGCGCTCCCGCTCGGCATTGCGAGTCCCATCCGCACCCTGCGCGAAGTTTCCGCCCGCACCGAGGTCATGAAAAATGCCCACGCAGCGCACCTGATCGCGCTACTGGCAAGCTGGCTGGGCGCCGCGCCGCCGCCGCTCCAGGCCCTGTTCTGGAAGGCCATCCCCCAACTTCCGCTGCCGGTACCGCTCCTCCACATGATCTGCACCAACGTTCCGGGCTCGCCCACGCCGCTGTACGCCGTCGGCCGCCGTATGATCGCGTCCTATCCGCACGTTCCGACCGGCTATGAACTCGGCGTAAACTGCGCGGTGCAGAGCTATGACGGGCAGCTCTATTGCGGTTTCACCGCCGATGCCAAAGTAGTTCCCGACGTCGAGCGCCTGCGCGACTTCATGCACGCATCCTACGAGGAACTCCACCGCGCCGCCTCCCGCCGCCCGGCTCCGCGCCCTCGCACCGAAGCTCGGCACGCCGTAGCCGTCTAGCCGCGGCGCCTTCGTGTCGCGGCGCTTTCGTGTCAAGGCAAAGTAGAAACTTCCGGTTTCCAGCAAAGTGAAAACTTCCGGTTTGGCGCCGGACTGGCGCCGGACTGTCAAGGCAAAGTAGAAACTTCCTGTTTCCAGCAAAATAAGAGCTTCCGGTTTGGCGCCGACGGAAGGAGCCCGTAGGGCGACTGGAGTTGGCGCCAAACCGGTCGGCTCATCCGGCCCGCCGCACTGCCTGGGCGACCGCCCAATCCGGCGGACCGGTCTTCAAATCGAAGTCCTTCATCCACGCGCTCTTCCCACCGCGGTTGTAATCTCTGCGTACGTCCGCCGGGGTTTTTAGTTTTACCTCCGGCAGCGCTGGTTCGCATCGCCGCAATTCCATCGCCTGCTCGCCGATCCGCGCCCATACCGTGCCGTCCAGCCGTCCTTCGACCCGTACCCATGACGAGCGCAGTCCCGGCCGAACCGCCTCCCGGGGGATCTGGTACGCCTTGCCGTCCCAGCTCACGGTGTAGTTGTTGGCGACCCGCCGGTTTTCCACGTGGCTGAGGGTGCTGTCCAAATCCTGCCGCTCTGCCGCCGGCCGGTGCGCATCCACCGGGCTGGCCGGCGCGCGGCGGAACCGTTTCTGCCAGGCCGGCAGAAATACCTTCTCCAGATATCGGTTCGCCTCCGCCAGGCTTCTCACTCCAGCTTTCCGCAACCCTTTCACCAGTCGGTCTTGCAGTGTCCCGAAACATCGCTCCACCCGTCCTTTGGCCTGCGGCGAATGGGCGTGGATCAGCTCGATGCCCAACTCCCGCAGGGCTCGTCCGATCTGGCTTTCCCCCTCCTCGGTCCTCTCCTCGCTATACCCCTTGCGCCGCGCGTTCACCCGAAACAATCCAGCCTTATCCGTGTAAAATGCCAGCGGCCGGCCGTTGCGCTCCAGGTAGCATCGCAGCACGCGCATATGCTCGGCAGTCGAGTCCTCGCTCACAAAGCAGGCAAACAGCTCGCTGGTGGCATCGTCAATCATCGCGATCAGCTTCAACGGCTCCCGGCTGCGCCCCTCCAGCCAGTCGTGAATGCTGGTATCCCACTGCACCAACTCGCCGCGGCAACTGCGCCGCGGACGCCACGTGTGTACCTCTTTGACCTGCCGTGGCTTCGCTTTCCATACCCCAGCCTCGATCAGAGATTTCCGCAAAGTCTCCCTGCTGACGGTGATCTGATGCTTTTCCGTCAAATACTCTGCCGCCAGTGTCGGCCCGAAATCGCCATATTCCTTGCGGTAGATCGCTACCGCCCGATCCCTCACCTTGGCTTTCCAGCGCCGTTTCGACGGCTTGCCGCGCAACCCGTGCACCACTGCCCGATCGCCCCTCTTTCGCACGCGCCGCACCATTTCCCGCACCCATCGCTCGCTGATCCCGAGCTGCTCGGCCGCCGCAATCTGCGTCAAATGGCCCTGCTTCACTTCGTGCAGCACCTTTAGCCGATCCCGTTCCTTCTGCGTCAGCAACAACTGCTCCTGTTCCTCGGCCACCCCCCAGGGTCGCCGACCTCAACAGGAACTTTCTACTTTGCTCATACCGGAACTTCTCATGTTGCTGCGACAGGCTCGGACCGGGTACGCGTAGGGAGCCTTGAATTCGGATAAAATGATTCTGAATTCGAGGTCTGCCTATGAACGTATCGCGCAGGTCGTTTCTGTCTTCCGCCGCCGCCGGAGCCGCCGCGTTCCAGATTGTCAAACCGGAACTGGTGCGGGGCGCGGGCAATGAGAAATTGAAAGCCGGACTGGTGGGTTGCGGCGGCCGCGGCACGCAGGCCATCCAGAATCTTCTCACCGGCTGCGACAACGTCGAGATTGTAGCGCTGGGAGATATTTTCGAAGACCGGCTGGAGGACTGCCTGCGCAAATCCCAGGCGCTCGATCCGGCGCTTTCGAGCCGGGTAAAGGTCGATCCCGAGCATCACTTCGTGGGCTTCGACGCTTACAAGAAAGTGATCGAGTCGGCCGATATCGTCATGCTCGCGACTTATCCGGCGTACCGGCCGATGCACTTCGAAGCCGCTATCGAAGCCGGCAAGCATGTATTCTGCGAAAAGCCGTTCGCCACCGATCCCGTCAATCTGCGGCGTTTTATGGAGGCGGCGAAGAAATCGGAGCAGCGTAAGCTCACGGTGAAATCGGGGGCGCAGCGGCGCTCCCAGACGTGGTATCTGGACCAGTACAAGCGCTTAAAGGGCGGCGAATACGGCGATGTCGTAGCATTGGACGCGAATTGGGTGGGCTCGCCGGTGCTGAACTTCATGGCGCCGATGTTCCCCAATCATAAGCGCGATCCTCAGTGGGGCGACATGGAATTCCAACACCGCAACTGGTATTCCTTCGCCTGGCTCTCGGGCGATCAGGTGGTGGAGCAGCACCTGCACAATATCGACGTATGCAATTGGTTCATGGGGACTCATCCGGTGGAGGTCATCGCCAGCGGCGGCGCAGCGTGGCGGCCGCGCGAAGAGGAGTACGGCAATATCTATGACCACCTGCACGCCGATTTCGTTTACCCCAACGGCGTCCACATGTCCAGCCAATGCCGGCAATACCGCGCTCCGGCGGAACAGAACGTGAGCGAGCGGATCGTGTGCGCGCGGGGCGTCGTCGATTCGGCCGCGCTGCGGGGGATGCAGCTACCGTTCGATCCGTACGTCCAGGAGCACATCGACATGGTCGGCAGCATTCTTGGCAAGGGGCCGTACCTGAACGAAGCGATGGCCGTTGCCGAGAGCACTATGACCTGCCTGATGGCGCGAGAGGCCGCGTATTCGGGCCGCAAAGTGACGTGGGAGATGATGCTCCAGTCGCAGCTCGATTTACTGCCGAAGAGCTTCGATTACAAGGCCTCATTTGGTGTACCGCCACTACCCGTTCCAGGCGATTATAAGTTCGTATAAGTCATGTGGGCAGGCATGCGGCCAATAAGTTAAGGCGGATTTTGACTTATTCGCGCGGGCGTGTGCTACGGTTAAGTGGATCTTTGAGCGATCCTATTCCATAACTTACTGACTAAGTCGAATCAGTTACCTTCTTAGCTTGATCCGCTCTCCGCTCGTGTCACAAAGGGAAGAGGACGGGAGCAGGCACTCCCACGGGGGTCCCTGGCACGTTTCGCCGAGCCTTTGTCGTGGAGCTTCCGTCGACGTTCTAGCCTTAGGCTAACGTTCTGCCCGATTTGTGCGGCTTCGCACGCGTTTTAGGTTATCAATCGGACCTCGATAGTCCCCGATACCTTGTCATTTCCGGCCGCCAAACCGAAACTCAAAGTAGGAGGGGGCGGATCAATGAAAATCAACTCTCTGCACGACCTGTATGTTATGGAACTGAAGGACTTATACGACGCGGAGAACCGCATCATAAAGGCCCTACCCAAGATGTCGGAAGCAGCCAGTTCGCAGGAACTGCGCAACGCTTTCGAGACCCATCTGGAGCAGACCCGCCGTCAGGTCGAACGGCTGGAGCAGATCTTTCAGCAACTCGATGAATCACCCAAAGGCCGCAAATGCAAAGGGGTCGAGGGTATTATCGACGAAGGCGAAGACCTGATGAGCGAAGATTCTCCGGCGGCCGTTTGCGATGCCGGGTTGATCGGTTCGGCACAGCGCGTCGAGCACTACGAGATTGCGGCGTACGGCACGGCGCGAAACTATGCCCGGCGTCTGGGATATGACGGTCAAGCTCGCCTGCTCCATGAGACCCTTCAGGAGGAAGGTGAGACGGACAAGAAATTGACGGCCCTGGCAGAGTCGTACATCAACGAAGAGGCGAAGTCCGCCAGGTAGCGCATTGGGGGTGGGTCTCTGCGGGATCCACTTGCAAAATTAACAGGAGGTTAAAGAATCATGTGTGACTACTCGCTGATGAACGTGCCCAACCGTTTGGCACAAGAGGGGGAGGAACTGGTGGCGCACCGGTTTCCGACGGGTTCGCTGGGGCTGGCTTCCCCATGCGATCTGCGGCGGATTGCCGACGCTCCGGCTCCGGTAAAACGCAGTTTTTGGAGCGCGGTGAAGGATTTCTTCAATCCGCCCAAAGCGGAGCCGGTTCCGGCGGTCTGCATTCCGCCGGGCGCGCGCCTGCGGCTAGCCGACATTCCGGCGCGGCTGCAGCACGAGTTTAGCATCGGCCCTGTGGAAGAAGTGACATTTACGCAGATCACGGCCGCTGTGAACAGCTATCGCGACGCGGTGCGGTTCCAGAACGGAAGAGAGGTGCGCCTGCAGGAACTTCGCGAGGGCCAGCGGGTGACCGTGCTCGATCTGTCTCTGGCCGAGGAACTGGATCTCGAGAAGCTGCGCGAGGAGCGGGCGGAGTTTTCGTATCGTCTTCGCTAGCCGTTTGAACGGGGCTGGACGACATCCAGCCCCAAATTGCGCCGTGGACCTGGGCTAAACTGGAAAATCGATCTCGGCGCAACGCCGGGACGAATGCAAGGCCGGGTCAGTTTTGATCGATCTCCATTCGCATACCAACCAATCAGACGGGACTCTATCTCCCGCACAGCTTATTGAAGAGGCGGTCCAGTGTGGAATCCGCGTGCTGGCCATTTCCGACCACGACACATTCGCGGGGTACGACCAAGCCGTCGGGCTGACGCCCCCCAGCCTGGAGCTGGTTTGCGGAATCGAGCTGTCCAGCAAGCTGAACGGGAGGTCCGTGCATCTGCTCGGATACTTTCCAGGCGGGGACGGCATCGAGGGTTTCCGGCAGTGGGTGCTCGACTTACAAGTTTCGCGACGGGACCGGAACATTCGTCTGGCGGCGCGCTTGCGGGAACTTGGCTTCGACATCACGCTGGAGGAAGCCGAAGCGCTCGGTCGCGGGATGACGGGACGTCCACATTTCGCCCGTCTCATGGTGGATAAGGGCTACGTTTCGAACTTCCGGCAGGCGTTCGACGATTACCTGGACGAGTCGGCGACAGCATATGTCTACCGGCACGAGCCGGACCTGGCGGAGGCGGCGGAACGGATCCGGTGGGCGGGAGGAGTCGCATCTCTGGCGCACCCGATTCGTGTGAACGCCGACCTTGCGGAACTGCTGCCATCGCTCTGCGCGCGCGGGCTGAATGCGATAGAGGCGTATCACACCGACCACTCGGCGGCCGATACGGCCGTTTATCTGGGGTTAGCGCGGCGGTTCGGGCTTCTGGTTACAGGCGGCTCGGATTTCCACGGCGCGGTGAAGCCGGGCGTGCGTCTGGGGACGGGGATCAATGGGAACCTGCACGTTCCAGCGGAAGTGATGGAAGGCCTGCGAACCGCCTGGGCGGCTTCCGTGAACGCAACAGCGAAAAAAAACAGGGCTACTTAAGCCACGGTGTATCAGCGGGTTGAGCAGGAGGGCCTGAAGCCGTCCGACTTAGCCGGGCGATGCCTGGCGACTAGACTGTGCGCGGAGGTCTATGTTACCGCGTTCTCTTCTCGCGACAGTCTTGCTGGCTTCTGCGGTGTCCGCGGAGCCAGCGCTCACTACCATTCAGGATGTCCTTTACAAAGCCGACGGCACGCGCTTCAACGGCACCCTGACCATCAGTTGGCACAGTTTTCAAAGCGCCGATAGCTCAGCGGTGGTCATGCAGAGCACGACGGTGCGAGTGCTGGACGGCAACCTGCGCGTGCAACTGGTGCCGGGGGCGGCGGCCACTCCGCCTTCGACTTATTCGGTCGTGTACAACAGTGACGGCCGGGTGCAGTTTCGGGAAACCTGGTCGGTTCCAGTTAGCCAGCAGCCGCTGAGGGTCAGCCAGGTGCGGGTGGCGACGAGTTCCGCCGGCAGTTCGACGGCCGCAGGCGATACGAGCTCGGGCACGACTTCGGTGACGGAATCGGATGTGACCGGATTGCTGGCGGACCTGGGCTCCCGCCCGGTCAAGGGACCGGGCTATGCGCCGGCGGGTGCGGCGATTGTGGACAGTTCCGGCCTGCTGGAGACGGCTGCCGGAGTTCCCACCGATTGCCTGCACGTAGACGGCTCTTCGGGCCCGTGCGGTGCGCAGGCGCCCTCGTTTACCGATGCCGACATTCCGGCGGGCGTGGTGGACGGCTCCAATGCCACATTTACACTCTCCGCCACCCCCGCTCCCACGGCCAGCCTCTCTCTCTACCGCAACGGACTGCTGCAGAAAGCCGGCCAGGACTATACATTGACCGGCCAGAGCCTGCAGTTTGCGGCCGGTGCTGTGCCACAGCCGGGCGATACACTCCTGGCCTCCTACCGTTTGGACGGATCTGCCGGGACCACTTCTTCGTATCCGGTCGCGCAGGTGCTGTGCAGCGGTAACGGCACATCGGTCAGCTCCTCCGCGCTTGCGAGCGTGGGGGCGTGCACCATTCCGGGTGGCATTCTGCAGGCCGGGGACCGGGTAGAGATCCACTTCGACCTGTCGCACCAGGGAACAGCCGCCGGCTTCACGTTCGAGGTGGATTGGGGAGCCACCGCGATCGTGCACCGGACGGGCGCGGCGAGCGATGCGCAAATAGCGGGCCGCGCGGATGCAGCCATTCTTTCCAGTGGTGCTCAGCTCGACGTGCAATCGTGGGGGACCGTGCTGGGATTCGCGACGGGCGTCGGCAATGCAACCGATGCATACGCGAACGGTTTGACCATCAACTTTCAAGCCAGCGCTTCCGGCGGAGACAGCGTGGCGATGAGCGAGTTCTCGGTGGTGCGGCTGCCGTAAAATGAGGGGTTCCCGGCAGGAGCTTGCTTTGAAGATACCGGTTTTCGAAATGGAGCGGATGCAGTCCACGTGGGAGAACGTGGTGGAAATGGACCTGAGCGAAAGCGGCGTGCGTCCGGTGACGCTCGGGGAACTGGCGGAGATGGGGCTGGATCTGGAGGCGATCTGGCGCACGCCCCTCGGCTACAGCCAATCCAACGGGACCATTCCGTTACGCGAACACCTGGCAGCGCAGTATCCGGGCGCGACGCCGGATCATATCGAAGTTACCAACGGAACCTCGGAGGCGAATTACGTTACGGCGCTCGCGCTGCTACGGGAGGGCGACGAAGTCGCTTTCGAAACGCCAAATTATATGCAACTCCGCGGCGTGCCGGAGAGCCTGGGGGCCCGCGTGAACTGCTTCCGGCTGCGGCCGGAAAGCGACTGGGAGCCGGACTGGGACGAGTTTGAGCGCGCGGTGAATGCGCGCACACGGCTGGTTTACGTGTCCAATCCCAATAATCCGACCGGCGCGGTGCTTTCCGAGGAGGCGATGCGGCGCATGGTGGCGCGGTGCGAAGAGGCCGGCGCGTGGCTGCTGGCCGACGAAGTCTATCAAGGAGCGGAGATTTCGGGTCCGCGCACACCCAGCTTCTGGGGCATGAGCCAGCGGGTGATCGTCACCAGCGGGCTTTCGAAGGCGTACGGCATTCCCGGCGTTCGCATCGGGTGGATCGTAGGGCCGCCGGATTTCGTAGCGGAATGCTGGGCGCAGCACGACTACCTGACGATCGGACCGAACAAGATTTCGGACGCCGTGGCGCTGGTGGCGGTTCGGCCGGAAAACCGGGAGAAGCTATACGCACGCACGCGGGCCATTCTGCAGGCAAATGCCGGCACGATGCGGCACTGGGTGGAAAGCCTCGAGGGGTTCCTGAGTTATCGCGAGCCGCGCGCCGGCGCGCTGTGCCTGGTCCGCTACGGGTCGGACAGGCCTAGCCGCGAGCTGGCGGAAGGGATGCGCGTGAACCAGAGCGTGCTCATCGTGCCCGGCGCGCAGCTTGGTGTGGAAGGGTATCTGCGGATCTGGATTGGTGGAAAACCGGAATTCTTGCGCGAAGGCCTGCGGCGGATTGCCATAGAGCTTCACAAAGAGCCGGTCACCGCGGGAGCTGCACCGCGGTTATAATCAGCTTTCCCTATGGCACCGTCAGCCATCGAGCGGCCCGCATCGTCGCGTTTTCGGTGGACGATCTGCACGCTTCTGCTGCTCGCCACGGTAATTGCTTACGTCGACCGCGGGGTGCTGGCTTACCTCGAGAAAACTCTCGAAGCGATCATCGGCTGGAACCGGCAGCAGTACAGCTACATGACAGCGGCGTTCCAGGTCGCCTATGCTATCGGGCTGGTGACAGCGGGCTGGTTGACGGATAAGCTGGGAACCCGCCGCGGTTTTGCCGTGGCCATCAGCGTGTGGAGCGTGGCGGCGATGACGCCGGGCGCGGCATATTCGGTGGCCACCTTTGGCCTCGCCATGTTCTTTCTGGGCTTGGGCGAATCGGCGAATTTTCCGGCTTGCATCAAGACGGTGGCGGAATGGTTCCCCAAGAACGAGCGGGCGCTGGCCGCGGGCATTTTCAATGCCGGTGCGCCGATTGGCGCGATCGCCGTGCCGGCGGTGGTGCCGTTGCTCTACGCTTCGGTCGGCTGGCGAGGCGCGTTTTTCGCCACCGGCGCGCTGGGCGTGGTGTGGCTATTGTTCTGGCTGAAGCTGTACGGCAATCCGGAGCGCCACCCGCGGGTTTCCGAGGCGGAGTTGGCGCACATCCAAAGCGACCCGCCGGAGAAGGTGGGCAGACTGCCGTGGATCGGCGTGGTAGGCCGGAAAGAGGCATGGGCGTTCGCCATCGGTAAGTTCCTCACCGACCCGGTGTGGTGGTTCTATATTTTTTGGATTCCGCGCTATCTGCAAGGCACCTTCGGCCTGACGCTGGGTGCGAGCAGCGGACCGGTGGTAGCGATTTACACCATATCTTGCATCGGCAGCGTGGGCGGCGGATGGCTCTCCTCGGTGATGATCCAGCGGGGGAAGAGCGTCAATTTCTCCCGCAAGACCGCCATGCTGGTGTGCGCGCTGGCAGTGGCGCCGGTGGCGATGGTGACGCATGCGGGCAGCGTGTGGGCCGTGGTGGCTTTGGTGGGGCTGGCGGCGGCGGCTCACCAGGGCTGGTCGGCCAATCTCTTTACGCTTACGTCGGACCTGTTCCCGAAGGCGGCGATCGGAAGCGTCGTCGGATTCGGCGGCATGGTGGGTTCGGCGGGCGGGGTGCTCTTGCAGTTGCTCGCGGGACGGGTGAGCTACGTGGTGCTGTTCGCGATCGCCGGATCCGCTTACTTGACCGCGCTTGTCATTGTGCAGCTTCTCACGCCCCGGCTGGAACCCGTGCGGATCGACGTGAGATAGCGACTCTGAAATCCGGCCGCGGCTGTGTGGGGGGACACCCTGGAGGGCTTGCCACGATCCCGGCACGCGGCTAGAATCAGGGTGCCATGTCCGATGAAGGCAAAATGACGGTTCTCGTCGTCGACGATGAGCCGGAAATCCGCAAGCTGGTCAGCGCGATGGTGGGCCAATTCGGCTACACCGTGCTGACGGCCGACAGCGGCGAACACGCCTTGACGCTGTACCGCCACCACAAGGAAGCCATTGACCTGCTGATTACCGACGTGGTCGCGCCCGGCATGAGCGGGCCGATGCTTGCCGATCAGCTCACCGCCCTCCAGCCCGGCCTGAAGGTCCTGTTCATCTCCGGCTACGACAACACTCAGGTCGTGCAGAAATACGTCGTCGAAAAGGGACACGCCCTGCTTACCAAGCCGTTCACGCTTGAGCAGATGCAGGCCAAGGTACGGGAGATACTTAAACCTTCTGCGCTCTCGAACGTCGCCAAGTAGCCGAGCGCCTGGTACCCGGGTGCATGGCTGCCATCAGCAGCTCCACGTAAGCCATTGAACGGGTTCTGGACTCGGTGTAGAGTGCAGGGATGGACGAGGATTCCGGGACGGAAGCGCAGACAGCGCCGGCGCCGCGTATCCGTCCGGCGAGCGATCGCTCGCTTCTGGTCTCCTTCGGCGACGAAATCGGCGTCGAGAATCATGTTCGGGTAAAGCGGCTCACGGAGGCGCTGGCGGGCGTACGGGGCGTGTTGAATCTGCATCCGGCGTTTGCTTCCGTGCTGATCGATTTCGATCCGCGCTTCCGCACGCACGAAGAAATCGAAGCGCTCGTGCGTAGGCGGCTGGCGGGCGTCGACCTGGAGGCAGGCAATCCCGTCGAATCGGCGCGCACAATCGAAATCCCTGTGCAGTACGGTGGGGAGTCCGGCCCAGACCTGGAAGACGTGGCGCGGCACGCCGGGATGGCGGCGGAACGGGTGGTAAAGATTTTCTCCGCGGCCGACTATCTGGTGTACTTTGTAGGCTTTGCCACCTGCTTTCCTTATCTTGAAGGACTGGCGCCGGAGTTGGCTATGCCGCGTCTGGCGACGCCTCGGAAACACGTGCCGGCGGGCAGCGTGGCCATCGGCGGTGCGCAGGCCGGGATCTATCCGCTGGCCTCGCCCGGCGGATGGCGCCTGATTGGGCGGACCGCGCTCCCGCTGTTCGATCCGGCCGGCGAGCCGCCACCACTTCTGAGAATGGGGGACCGGGTTCGGTTCCCACCTGCATGAACCGTATTCACGTGCTGTCACCCGGGCTGCTGACCACGGTGCAGGACCTGGGCCGCTTCGGATGGGCGCACCATGGCGTTTCGGCCTCGGGCGCGGCGGATGTGGTGGCGCTTCGCGTGGGCAACCTGCTGGTGGGCAACGCCGAGAACGCCCCCGGGCTGGAAATGACGCTGGCCGGCGCGGAGCTGGAATTCGAAGGCCCGGCCGTGATCGCGGTGACCGGTTCGGATTTTGGCGCGGCCGTACCCATCTGGACCGCCGTCGAAGTTGCGGGCGGGACGAGGCTGAGCTTCGGCCGGACGCGCGCGGGGGCGCGGGCATACGTGGCACTGCGCGGCGGGCTCAAGGCTCGGAAAATCATGGGAAGCGCTTCGATGCACGTGGCCACGGGAGTCGGAGGCCGGCCACTTCGGGCCGGGGACCTGCTGGAAATCGGAAAAGAGGCGGTGCGCAAGCCGCGGCCGGGGCCGTGGAGGCCGCCGGAGGCCGATGGGCCGATCCGCGTGACCACCGGCCCGCAGGCAGACCGTTTCGGCGACGAACTGTATGCGGCGGCGTACACGGTCACCGAGGAATCCAACCGCATGGGACTGCGTCTGCGCGGGCCGGCCATCCCGAGTCCTCCGGGCGGCATGCTAACCGAAGGCACGGCGCTCGGCGCCATACAGGTGCCGCCCAACGGCCAGCCAATCATCCTGTTCGTCGAGCATCAGACCACCGGCGGCTATCCCAAGCCCGCCAATGTAATCTCGGCGGATTTCACGCGGCTCGGCCAATTGCGGCCGCGGGAGGAGGTGCGGTTCGAACTGATCACGATCGAGCGTGCGCTCCAACTGCTGCGTGAGCAGGAGCGGTGGATTTATGCCCTGATGCGGTAACCCGCATTCCGGGGGTCTCAATAGACGAAGGGAATCAGCTTGCGTGTCCGCCTGGCGTAGAGTTCGAAGGCAGAGCCGTACTTCCCATGCAGGTGGGCGTCGAGCAGAGGAATATTCACAAAAACGAACCCACCCGCCATCAACGCCGGAATCACAGCCGTGATCCAGGCGCCGGAAAGCAGGCACATTCCCGAAAATCCAAGCAGGTCGCCGAGGTAGTTCGGATGCCGGGAATAACGGAATAATCCTTCGGTATAGAGGCGCCCGTGGTTCTCCGGCTTCTGTTTCCAGACATGGCGCGTGTACTCGCCGTACGAGTTGATCCACGATCCGAGCACGAACAGGACGAGCCCACATCCTCCCGGCGCTCCGATCGCGTGGGGGTTGGTGCCGCCGGCGATGGCCAGCAGGAGATCGATACAGAGGATCCAGGGGACGATAGCAAAGACCTCGCTCCAGCTCACACCGCGCTTCAGAAAAACGAATTCCGTGAAGAGAATGCGGACGTAGTAGATGGAAAGCGCCGCGGCCAGCACTGCGCGCCGCACCGGGTCACCCGGTCGCCAACCGACGCCGAACCAGCCTGCCGTGGTTGCGATGCCCGGTCCCAACAACAGCCACCACACCAGCGCGAGCCACGCCCCCGCAAAGGCCGCCAATGCGATCCGCTGCGGCAAGGATCGGTCGCGCCGTTCATATATTTCGCGCTGGAGGTCGCGGCGATTCACAGCCAGCCACCTACACCAATGGTAGCTAAGGCGGGCGCTAGACTGGTCTTCATGACTAGCGGATACCAAGCCCTTCGCCATGGAGCGGCGTGGCTGGATTTGTCGGCGCGGGGGAGGATGATCGCGCGTGGGCGGGACCGGGTGCGCTTCCTGCACAATGTGACCAGCAACGATGTGAAAAAGATGGCGCCTGGAGACAGTTGCTACGCGTTTCTGCTTTCGCCGCAGGGACGGATCGTGGCGGACCTGTACCTCGTGTGCCGGGCGGACCATTTCCTGATCGATACCGAGCCGGAGACGCGCGAGAAGGCGCGGGCGCAGATTCTGAGATACAAGGTTGCGGACCAGATCGAGCTGGAAGACGTTACCGAGACCACCGTTGCCATCGGTGTAGAAGGGCCGCAGTCGGAGGCGATCGAACCGCCGGTGGCGGCGCGGCCGGAATGCTGGCACGGACTGAAGATGCCGCCCATCACCGAGACCGGACAGCCGGGCTACCGGATCTACGCGGCTGCGGAAGACAAGGCGGAGATCATGCGGGCCGTGGAGGCGGCCGGAGCGGTCGCAGCCACGGGGGAAGAGGCGCGCATGGTGCGCATCGAAAACGGCCGGCCTCGGTACGGCGTGGATATTCTCGAAACCTCGCTGCCGCAGGAAACCGAACAGATGCAGGCAGTGAGTTTCACCAAAGGCTGCTATATCGGGCAGGAGATTGTGGAGCGCATCCGCGCGCGCGGGCACGTGAACCGCCACCTGGTGAGGCTGGAAATCGAAGGCACGGAATTGCCCCTGCCGGGCAAGCAGATGATCGGCGAGCGGGAGGTGGACGTGACCTCGGCCGTCTTTTCCCCGGAACTGGGCAAGGTGGTGGCGCTGGCATACACCCGGGTTTAAGGCGGCCTGGAAAAGAAGCCGGTGCGTGGTATGCTGGCAGGGAAATGGAGGCGACTGTGAAGCGCAAGTTGATTCTGTTTTCAGTGGCGGGTCTGGCCGCGCTTACGCTGGCGGCACAGGCGGGCAAGATTCTGCATCCGGAGATGAAGGTCGCCACCGGCACGTATGAACAGCCGGCGGCGGTGATCGGAGAAAAGCCGGCCGAGGCGTGGACGGCGACTACGGTGGCGGCGGGCGTGAACCATCAGCCGGAGGCCGGGCGGCCGATGTCGGTCACGGGCGAGATTGTCGATTTTTCCTGTTATATCCAGCTTGGCAAGCACGGCGAAGCGCACCGCTCTTGCGGCCAGAAGTGCGTGCAGAACGGGCAGCCGATCGGGCTGCTGACGCGGGAGGGTACCCTGTACATGGTCATGCCGGAAGAGCACGATCCGAGGCGCGACGGCGGCGTGGATGCGCGCGCGATGGCGGCCGAGCACATGGGACACATCGTCCAGGTGAACGGCACCGAAGCCTCGGTGAATGGATACCGGGCGATTTACGTGCGGGGACTGAATAAATAGGGGTCAGGGATCAGGGGTCGGGGAGCGGGGGGTTACTCTGCGGGACCCTGCCCGGCGTTGATGTATCCCATTCAGGTTTGAAGGCCGGCGCGCTTCGCGCCGGCTTTTTTGTTGGGCGGCGGTGCGCCGGGCGCTACAATCGGCCTGTCGATGGCAATTTCACGGGCGATTGCGGGGCAGATGGAACATGCGTCGTGGATCCGGCGCATGTTCGAAATCGGAATCGAGCTCCGCAGGCAGCGGGGCGCGGAGAACGTTTTCGATTTTTCTCTGGGGAATCCGGACGTGGAGCCACCCGAGGCCGTGCTCGATGCACTGAAGCGCGTGGCAGGGGAACGCCGGCCGCACAGCCACGGGTATATGCCGAACGCGGGATTTCCGGAAGTGCGGGCGCGCATCGCCGAGCGGCTGCGAGCACGAACGGGCATCGCCTATACGGCTGAAGACATCATCATGAGTAACGGGGCGGCGGGAGCGCTCAACACAGTGCTCAAGGCGGTGCTGGACCCCGGCGATGAAGTGATCGTTCTGCGCCCGTACTTCCCCGAGTACCGCTTCTACATCGAAAACCACGGCGGCCGGGTGGTGGAAGTGGAGACCGACGAGAACTTTTTGCCGGATCCCGACCGCATCGCTCGCGCCGTGACTCCGACCACGAAGGCGCTCATTCTGAATTCGCCGAACAATCCGACGGGTGCCGTTTATGGCGCGGATATCCTGGGCGCCCTCGACCGCATAACGCGTGAGCCGATTCTCGTATTGAGCGACGAGCCCTACCGGCCAATCGTTTTCGACGGTATCGTTCCGCCGGAGACGCCGCGCCTGATCGAGCGCTGCGTAGTGGCCTGGAGCTGGTCGAAGGCCATGGCGATTCCGGGCGAGCGCATCGGCTACCTTGCCCTTCCGCCGCACATCCCGGAAGCAGCCGCGCTGCGCAACGCCTGCACGTTCGCCACGCGCATCCTCGGCTACATCAACGCTCCGGCCATCTGGCAATGGGTAGTAGCGGAAGCCGGAGAGGCGACAGTGGATGTTGCTTCCTACCAGGCCAAGCGCGACCGGCTGTGCGACTTTCTCGGCGCAGCCGGCTACGACGCGCCGCGGCCGCAAGGTTCGTACTACGTTTTTCCGAAAACGCCGATCGCCGACGACCTGGCGTTCATTGGCCGCCTCCAAGAGGAAGGCATCCTGGCCGTGCCGGGAAGGGGCTTCGGGCGCGCGGGGTACATGCGGCTGTCCCTCACCATCGAACTGGAGAGCCTGGAGCGATCGCTGCCGGGTTTTGCGAGGGCGATCGAGCGCGTGCGGGCAGAGCGAACGTCGGCGGTCCTGTAGCGTAAACCTCTGCATAGGGCGGCGCTTCGGCGCGGCCGGGCTTCGTCCGCATGCCGGGCGGAAACCTGGCACGACAGCCCGGAAGGGCTGTCTTACGTGTGGCTCGATTGTTCCGCTCTTAGCCGCGTTATTTGTTGTTCGGGCTGTTCAAGCGCTTTTCCAATTCCGTGGTGAACGCCTGCAGAGCTTTGCGATCCGCCTCCTGCCACTTCACCACGACGAAATAATAACCGGCCCAGAAGAAAATGGTGTCGGCCGAAGGCCGCCAGCGCTGCGCCACGTCCAGGCCCATCTCTTTCGAGCTCAACTGGTAGGCGCGGGCTTCCAGCTTGCCCGGCCCTTCGTACTTGGCGACTTCCAGGCGCTCGACGCCGCTGCGCGGCACCGGGTCGGGTGCGTCCGAGACGGGAACGTCACGCAACTCCCGGCGGTGCCAGACCCCCGCCACGGTCTCCGGAAAAACCTCCACTTTGGGTGCGCGCGGCTTGGCACACCCAGCCAGCAACGCTGCCGCGAAGAACCACCGTCTTCGTGTCACAGGGAATCTCTCAACCTTCAGCGTACCCCAAGCATCTCTCGCTCGCGCCCCTTGTTACCATCGACATTTATGGCTAAATTCAAGCCTGCCAGGGGCAGGAAACCGAGAGTGACCGGTCCGCCGCCCGGCGGGCTGGCCTGCGTCATCGTTGTAATCGGCGCCATGTTCCTGCTCATGCTCCTGCTCTACTTTGCAATGAGGAGTTCCGGTTGATGCGAAGCGATAACCGCCAGAACAGCGACCTCCGGCCGGTTGAGATCCAGACTGGATATCTCGCCACCGCCGAAGGATCCGCGTTAATTAAGGTCGGCAATACCCAGGTGCTGTGCGCGGCGACGGTGGAGGAAACCGTGCCGCAGTTCATGCGCAACACGGGCAAGGGATGGGTCACGGCCGAATACGCTATGTTGCCCCGCGCCACGGCCCGCCGCACCCCGCGGGAAGTGACGAAGGGCAGGCCCTCCGGACGCACACATGAAATCCAGCGACTGATTGGCCGCTCTCTACGGGCAGTGGTGGATGCCGCCGCACTGGGCGAGCGCACGGTGATTCTGGATTGCGACGTGCTCCAGGCCGATGGCGGCACGCGCACGGCGTCCGTCACTGGTGCGTTCGTGGCCATGGCGCTGGCGCTGCGGCAAATGGTGCAGTACGGCGCGCTCAAGCGGATGCCCGTCCGCAATTACGTGGCGGCCACCAGCGCCGGCGTAGTTGGCGGTACCCCCATGCTGGATCTCTGCTACGAAGAGGATTCACAGGCCGAAGTGGATATGAACGTGGTAATGACGGGCGCCGGCCGCTTCGTGGAAGTGCAATCCACCGCCGAGCGCGGCGATTTCGACGATACCAAGCTCGCCCAGCTCATCGCGCTGGCCCGCGGCGGCATCGCGAAGCTGATCGAGATGCAGAAACTGGCGGTCAAGCTTTGATCCGCCTCTATTGCGCCACCGGCAATCCGGGCAAGCTGCGCGAATTCCGCCTGGCGGCGGAGCACGCTCCGGTGGATATCGAGCTTCTGCCCGATTTTCGAGGCCTTCCGTCGGTCATCGAAGACGGGAACACCTTCGAAGAGAACGCCATCAAGAAGGTGCAGCACTACGCTCCCTACGCCGGAGGTCTGCTGTTCGCGGACGATTCCGGCCTGGAAGTGGACGCGCTCGATGGCGCCCCCGGCGTTTACTCCGCGCGTTTCTCCGGCGAAGGCGCCACCGACGAGTCCAACAACCGCCTCCTCCTCGAAAAGCTGGACGGCGTTTCCAACCGCAGCGCCCGCTTTACCTGCGCGATTGCGCTGGGCGAGGGCCGGGAAATCCGCGGCGTCTGGCGGGCATCGGTGGAGGGGCGCATCCTGGAGGCTCCGTGCGGCAAGCAGGGTTTCGGCTATGACCCGCTTTTTTATTACGAGCCGTTCGGCTGCACCTTCGGCGAAGTGGAAGGTCTGCGCAAATTCGCCGTCAGCCACCGCGGGAAGGCCTTGCGGGCCATGCTCAACGCTCTAAGCACGAGCTAGAGAGCGGCCCGTGGCAACCAGATCACTTGTGGTCATTTTCAGGAACAACCGCCGTTCCGTTCTTGCCATTATCGCTGTCGATTCTGTCTTTCACCGGGTGGAAGAAGCGCAACGCGAAGAGATTCAGCAAGGCGAGCATCGCCGCTACATAAAACCGGTCCAAGGCTACCGCAGCGCCTAGCGCACCGGTATTCCAGATGCTGGCAGCGGCCGAGGTGCCGCGCACGCTGCCTTCCGCTTTCAGAATGGCACCGCCGCCGATGAAGCCGATGCCCGCCACCAGGCCCTGGATGATCCTCGATTGCGCGTCCGGGGTCATGTGCGGCGCGCTGGCCAGAAGCACGTAGCCGCAACTGGCCACGGCTGTCAGCGGGAAGGTGCGCAAGCCAACGCTGTGCGCTTCCTTCTCCCGGTACCAGCCTACCGGCAACGCCAGCAGATAGGCTAGCAGGAGGCGCCCCGTGTCATGTGCCACTTCCTGCCACCCATCCCGAAGCAAATCCATAAGCTGTTTTATACCATTGCGCAAGCGGGCTTGCCTGCCATTTAAGAGGTAACGGGTCGCATGCTATCCTGAACGCCGATGAAGATCGCGAGCGTCCGTTCCTTCCTGCTCTCCTACCCGTTTCCGGAACCGATTCATCTGCCCTTTTTCGGCGGGGAGCGCATCATCCTGAAGCGCGACGCGATGCTCGTCCGGGTAGAAGGCGACAACGGTCTGATCGGCTATGGCCCGGCCGCCGGCAGCGAGAGGGCTCATCGAGCCATAGACGATACGATCGCCCCTTTTCTCTCCGGCCGCATCCTGGCCGACCCTGACGCGCTGCGTGTCCAGTTTCTGGAAGGCCCGGGCACCGATCCCGAACTGGCCAGAACTTACGCCTCGGTGGAAATCGCGCTCTATGATCTGATCGGCAAGCAGCATGGCGTGTCGGTATCCGAACTGGTGGGAGGGCGGGTGCGCGACCGGATCCGGCTCTACGGCAGCGCCGGAATGTATATGCCGCCCGAGGGATACGCCGCCGAAGCCGCGGCCGTGGCCGCTCTGGGTTTCAAGGCCTATAAGATGCGTCCCGCGCTCGGGCCGGACCAGGACCTGGAAAGCGTCCGCCGCATGCGCGAGGCGGTAGGTCCCGATTTCGAACTGATGGTGGACGCCCACACCTGGTGGCGCATGGGCGACCGCAGCTACAGTCTGGAGACTATCGAAGAGCTGGCCGCCGGCATGGCCGAATTCGAGATCGCATGGCTGGAGGAGCCGCTACCACCCGACGATCACGCTGCCTACCAGTGCCTGAAGGAGAAGGACATTGTGCCCCTGGCGAGCGGCGAGCACGAGCCAGACGAGCAGAGCTATCTTGACCTCATCCTCACGCAGGCCGTCGACTATGTCCAGATGGACGTCTGCTGCCAGGGCGGATTTACGCTGGGACGGCGCCTGTTTGCCGCCATCTCGCGGGAAGGCCTGAGATTCGCGTTCCACAGTTGGGGCACGGCGCTGGAGGTGGTGGCAGCGGCGCACCTGGGAATCTGCTGGCCTGAAACGGTTGTGGAATGGCTGGAATACCCGTGCTACTCCACGCCGGCGCACGCCGGTATGTACCCCTTCCCCCTGGCGTCGGAAATCCTGCGTGACCCGCTGGAACTCGATCGCGGCGACCTGGTTGTCTCGAGCAAACCCGGCTTGGGCGTGACGGTGGACGAATCGGTGATCGAACGCTACCCATGGGTTCCCGGTCCGTGGTCGCTGTTTCACATCGCCAGTCCTGCCGAAACTCGCGCTGTCATGTCCGACCACAGCGTCCCGTGGGACTCGGAACAGGCGTAGGGCCCTCTGCTTTAAGCGGCGGGTTCTAAACGGCACGGCGGGTTCTCGAAATGGTATTACACCCCCTTGACGTGGTGTATGGCTTCGATCTACCATCCGCTGTGGGCGGGCCTTGCGGTCCGGCCGGAAAGAGGTTTGGCCATGTTAGCTACCTCCAAAATTGTAGAAAAGAACGCATACGAAGTCGCACTCGAGAACTTCGACCTGGCGGCGAACGCGCTGGAGCTCGAGGAAGGCGTGCGGGCGATGATCAAATATCCGGAACGGATCCTCTCGGTAAGCGTTCCGGTTCGGATGGACAACGGCAGGATCGTCCGGTACGAGGGTTTCCGGGTTCAGCACAGCACCATGCGCGGGCCTGCCAAAGGCGGCATCCGCTTCCACCCCAACGTGACGGTGGATGAGGTCAAGGCGCTGGCCACGTGGATGACGTGGAAATGCGCGGTGGTGAACATCCCGTTCGGCGGCGGCAAGGGCGGGGTGACGTGCAACCCGAAGACGATGTCGATGGGCGAGCTGGAACGGCTCTCCCGGCGGTATGCCACCTCGATTCTGCCGCTGATCGGGCCTGAAAAGGATATTCCGGCGCCGGACGTGTATACCACGCCGCAGATCATGGCCTGGATCATGGACACCTACAGCATGAACAAGGGCTATCCTGTGCACGGCGTAGTGACGGGCAAGCCGATCAGCCTGGGCGGGTCGCTGGGGCGGAACGAAGCCACCGGTCGGGGCGTGTTCTACACCACCCTGAGCTCATGCGAACACCTGGGCATTCCGGTGAAGGGCGCGCGGGTAGTGGTGCAGGGGTTCGGCAACGCCGGGTCCATCGCCGCCATGCTCATGCACGGGGCGGGAGCCAAGGTGATCGCGGTTAGCGATACTAAAGGCTGCATCTTCAATGACAAAGGACTGGATATCCCGGCGGTAATCGCCTTCAAGGAGCGCACGGGTTCGGTGGTGCGGTTCCCGGGGAGCCACAAGATCGCGCCGGAGGAACTGTTGGCGTTGGAGTGCGAGGTGTTGATTCCGGCGGCGCTGGAGAACGCCATCACGGAGGCCAATGCGGCCGCCGTGCGCGCCCGCATCGTGGCGGAGGCGGCCAACGGGCCGGTCACGCCGGAAGCCGACCGCATCTTCGACTCCAAGGGCGTGTTCCTGATTCCAGACATTCTCTGCAACGCCGGTGGAGTGACGGTTTCGTACTTCGAATGGGTGCAGGATGAAAACCACCTGTTCTGGGACGAGAACGATGTCAACAAGCGTCTGGAGAAAGTGATGACGCGCGCGTTTCGCGATGTCCTCAAGATCCACAGCGAGCGGAACGTCAACATGAGGCTCGCGGCCAACATGCTAGGCATCGGGCGCGTTGCGGAAGCCTGCAAGATCCGCGGGCTGTACCCGTAGGAAACGGGGGTTGGCGATCAGGGATCGGGGATTGGGGCAGATGGGTTCGTCGCGCGGGCTCGCTGCGCTCGCCCGGTGAGAGGTACGTGCGGGCCTGAGGATCGCTTTCAGCGGGAGCGACGCTTGAGGGCCGCGCGGGAGGTGGCGCAGGCCGTGCGCTTCTGCGCCCCGATCCCTAAGCCCTGGTCCCTGATCCTTTTTTTCGGTTTCGGTAGCTGCGGGCGAGTTCCATATAGACGCCTAAGTCGCGGTCTAAGTCGGACTGCGCGCCGTCGAAATAGAAATTACGGATGGGGATGCCGCCTAAGTCTCGGCTGAGCCGGGGATAAATGGCTTCGCAAACGATGCCGTTCATGCAAGTGAACGGGCTGATGTCGATGATGCCGGCGGCGCCCTTGCGGGCGAGGTAGA
>DATJMP010000122.1:0-14571 GCA_035508655.1 Bryobacteraceae bacterium | reverse complement strand
TACGGCATGGGCGCCTACCCCCAAACCGCCGCCACCGGTGCCCAGACCACTACCGCCGCCGGCACCACCGGGGGGTCCGGCCTTACCGGACAGTACCTCGGCGGCGGCGCCGCCGCTGCGCCCCCTGTCGAGCGAATTCCCCACGTCATTCCTAATCCCTTCGACAACACCCTGCTCGTCCAGGGTACGCCGCAAGAATGGGAGCAGATCCGCAGCCTTCTGCGCCAGCTTGACATTGCCCCGCGCCAGGTCCTGATCGATGCCAAAATCTACGAGCTGGATCTCTCCGGCGCCTTCGCATCCGGCGTGGAAGCATTCCTCGAGAAAGCAAATTCGGGTGGCGCAGGATTCGGAAGAGCCTTGAATCTCGTCTCGAGCGGCGGCCTCACCGCCACCGGGGGTGCGCTCGTGCTGCGCAGCTCGGAGCTGATGGCTGCCGTCTCTCTCGCCGAATCCCAGAACAAATCGAAAGTCATCTCCTCCCCCAGCATCATCGCCACCGACAGCATCCCGGCGGTGATGAACGTGGGCCAGTCCGTCCCCGTGCTCACTTCGAGCGGCGTCGCCGTGACCGGCAGCTCATTCAATTCGATCGGTTCGCAGAGCACCGGCACCACGCTTTCGATCATGGCGCGCATCAATTCAAGCGGCGTGATCACCATGGTGATCGACCAGGACGTGAGCGAGCCGCAGGCAACCACTACCAGCAGTATCAGTTCGCCCACCTTCCAGAACCGCCACTTCAGCACCCAGGTAACGGTGCAGGATGGTGACACCATTGCCATCGGCGGCTTCATCCAGGACAGCAAGACCGATGCCACCCAGGGCATCCCCTTTCTCGACCGCCTTCCCGGCCTCGGCTACCTGTTCGGCTCGAAGAGCCACAGCACAGCCCGCACCGAGCTTGTCGTTTTCTTGACCCCGCGCATCATCTGGGATACCACTCAAATTCAGGATGCCACCGATGAAATCAAGAACGGCCTCTCCCACCTGCAAAAGGATATGAAGGGAATACAGTAGGCCGGGGCGCGGATTTGCAGCACGCGTCCGCGCGGAAAACGGAGATTGTGCCGGGCGCCCTCGGGCGCTCTGCACCGCGGCTTCGCGCTAAAAGCCCCAGCCGCTCAGTACCTTACAGCCCGCGCAGTCCCGGCTTCGGCCAGCCTTCCCAAACAAACGCCGCAAACTGCCGCGCGGTCTCGAACCCTACGCGCCGGTACAGGTCCACGGCATCCGTATTGGTTGCCGTCACCGTGAGAGTAGCCGAGGTGCAACCCATATCCCGCAGCGTGGTCAGCGAGCGCCGCAACAGCGCATGGCCGATGCCCGTGCCCCGCACTGCCGGGGACACGCAGATCTGCGTGATGTGGCCGGTCGACGCCGCCACCAGGCTCGCCAGCGAGACGCCGCACAGCCGCCCGGTTGCCGCTTCGAATGCGGCGAAGGAAGCCGGACGGTAAAAGGCCCCACATCCCGGGTATTGCATGATGTTGAAGAGGAACCGCCGCGCCCCGGCTGTGCTCCGGTACTGATCGTTGATACGGCTATCCACGTGCCCCGCGTATGCCGCCGCAATCAGTTGCGATGCCGATTCGTGGTACTGGTCGGACCACCTCTCGATGTACATCGGCCGCCGCACCCTTCCTTCCGCCAGAGCGGCGTTACGCAGGTCCACCCGCATGAAGTTGCGCTCGTAGGCCGCCAGGCAGTCACGGCGCGGGATGGCGCGGTCCGGCGCATACCGCACCATCATGAGTTGGCTTTCGATGCGGCTCACATGCCGTACCGCCATGATCTCGGCAAGCGCGGTTCCGAGCAGCCGGTCTTCGCGGTCGGCTGTGCGGTACTCCCGCCGCACGTAAAGATCGCCGATCAGCCCCTTGTTGTCCTCCAGCACGTAGTAGAGGTACCCGCTCACTTCACCGTCTTCCACCAGCGCGCAGCCGCTCAACGCCCGCAAATCGACAAATCGCCGCACCAGGTCGGCCGATTTCTCGAAGTCCCACTCCAGTTCCTCTCGCCACGCCGTCGTCTCTTCCCGCAGCAGGGACTCCAGGTCCCGCGCCGCGATGCGCCGCAGGTCGACGATTTCCGGGGGCCGTAAAAGAGCCGGATGGAGGCGCGCAGCCATGCGCCGTTATTGTAACGCGCCGAAGAGTCGGTTCAGGAAGCGAGGGGACACCGCCGTCACACAGAGTGCGGAAGACAGGGAGATTCACAGAGAAGAGCAATGAGGACGGCTACTCTGCGCTCCTTCGCGTCCTTTGTGCCTTAATGGTGAGTTCTCCCCGGCAGATTAGCGGATCCGCGTTTCACCACAAATAATCCTTCGCAATCTCCCGCTTGTCATACCCGTCCAGCACGTGCACCACCCGTATCTTCTTTAGCGCCACGGGCGAAAGCTGCCCGGCCGGAATATAAATGATGGTCCGCCCTGCCCGCGATGCGATGGTTTTGAAAATGCTCCGTGGCGGCTTTGACGCTACATACACCACGTAATGATGAATGGAATAATCGATCGCCGCCAGCAGCAGCCGCTCCGATTTCAGCTCTGCGAATTCGTAATCGGCGTCCTGCCAAACGTCGTACATCCGCCGCGGCGGCAGCGTCATCAGAAACCCGCCGTACTCCGCCCTGCCAATCCCCGGCCCCACCAGATGGTCGAAAGGGAAGGTCGAATAAAAGGCCATGTCCGATTCGTTCTGGTTCTCCCCCAGCCAGGTGGTCATGTACGGATACCGGTTGTCCCGGTCCTCGTCGAAAATCACCACCACCGCCCCAACCTCTCCCTGAATCTTTTGGTACTGCCGCACGTAAATCCGGCCTTCGTACCATTTTCGGATGGTTTCCCGGATGTCGACCCCATCCAGGATGGACGTCGTGAACGGCTCTACCCGCACCCGCTCCTCGGACAGAATGCTCTTTCCCTTCTGCTTCAGAAAACGCCCGTAGTCTTCGACGACGAGATCCTCGAGCGGGTACGAACAAATGCCCGTTCCGTTCAACTGGCTGGCCCATTGCCCCGGATATTTCTCCTTCTGCCGCGGCTTCAAGCCATAGGGGCGCATCCGTCGCTTCGTACTCGGCAGCCGCCGCCGCAGCCGGAGGTGCCGTGTATCCAGCCACACTTCGTCCCCCGAAATCTTGATCGTCATCGCGTCGGAATCCAGCTTCTGCGGCGGGTACCGGCTGGCCGATTCCCACACTTCCCAGGCGAAATTGTCGTCCGCGACCCCGCGCGCCGCCACCGTCAGGTCGTAAATGCCGGCCGTCAAGGCGTGGTCCGTCAGCGCCAGGTTGCGCCCGTATCGCGCCAGCAGCCGCCGTTGCCAGTGCGCGATCCGCTCCCCGGTGTTGGCCTCATATTCCTTCTCGGCGTCGCGAAATACCGCCAGTTGTGCGTGCCGCCGGTCAATCAGCCTTTCGTCCGTCAGCTGCTCACGGAATTGTTCGTAGCGCCACTCGAGCGCCGGATATTCGATGGCAATTTCGCCCAGCGACTCAGGATGCGGATTGAACAGTTCGATGGCGTCTCCCTGCGGTGCCGCAATCCGCCGCGCCGGCTCCGCCTGCGGCTCCTCCATCGCGTCCAGCACCGCGTCCAGGAGGTTGAGCGAAACCACCACCAGGATCCGCGCCGTCGGGTCGGCGCCCTGCAATTTCCACGCGATTCCACTGGCCAGCCGCGTCATCTCCTGCGACCGCGGCTGCGGAAAGAGCCGGTACGCTTCGATATACCGCTCCAGCCCGATGTGCCGAATGGCATACGGGTCCGGGTAGATGTCTTTCAAATGGGGCCGGTCGCCCGTGTCCGGGTCCACAAACACGATTTCCGCGCCGGTCTCGAGCCCCGACCGCACCGCTTCCGTAAACGGATCCCCCGGCTCGACCGGCACGTAAATCGCCTGGTCCTCGCCTGCGCTCTCGTCCGGATAGAAGAGCAGCGACATTTCCGGCAGCCGCTTCACTGCCCGCAGCCACCCCTCCTCGAGCGTCGCCGGCAGTTCCACTGCCACCACCTCCGGCCGCTCCCGCAGAATCGCCCGCCGCACCTCAATCGCGAACTCCATCCGCCCCGGCACCACCGGGAAATAGGTGAATCGTCCGCGCTGCAGGCTGCCCGAATCAGCCGGAAGATCGAAGGCTTCGGACATAACGCAGCGCCTCCTCCCCCAGCACCTGCGTAACCGCGATCTCGAGCGCCGCCGTTTCGTGCGTTCGCGCCGTGGCCAGGCTTTTCAGCTTGATGGCAAACCGTGCCACGTTGATGCCGTCGCGCACCGTATACCGTTCGTCGGCGGCGTGTGCCATCTGCAGGAAATCGGTGACGTAGTTAAGAATGCGCTCCTCGGCAAACGGCAGGTTCTCCCGCAGGATCTGCAATTCCTCGTCGCGCTCCGGAAAATCGATGAAGATCTGCGGCTGCAGCCGCGAGTGGATGTACTCCGGCAGCTCGAACGTCGAGGCATCGTCGTTCATCGTCGCCACCATCCGGAACTGCGGGTGCGCCTTGATCTTGATCCCTGCCACGATCGACTCCACGTAGCGCCGGTTGTCCAGCAGCGGAGCCAGGCTCGCCCAACTCTTCTCGCTCATGCGGTTGCCTTCGTCCAGAATGGCAATGCCTCCGCGCAGCATCGCCGTCACCAGCGGCGAAGCCACATAGCGCAGCTTCCCTTCCCCTTCGATCACCGGCGTAATCAACAGGTCTTCCGGTCGCGTGTCCAGCGTCGCCTGCAGGATGTACACCTCCCGCCCCATGCGCCGCCCGGCCGCGTAAGCCAGCGTCGTTTTCCCCACCCCCGGTTTCCCCAGCAGGCGCGGATTCATCGGCAAGTCCTGCTCGTTCACCACCATCCAGGCCGCCAGCAACTGGCGCATCAGCTCATCCTGGCCCACCCACTCCACTGCCAGTTCGTCGGGGTGCGCCAGGTGCAAGGTGACGCCTTCGATTTCGAGAGTCATACGCTAACCTCATTATCCGGCATCTCCTTGCACTTTCTAGACATTAAAGTGCGCGCATCACGATTTCATGTACCTTGAGCAGCAGTTCCACCTCCTGCACCGGAATATCGAGCTGTTCCGCAATTTCCGGCGCGCCGTCGCCGCGGCGGTGCAGGCGAAGCGCCTGCGAGCGCTTGCTCAGGTTTAGCCCCGACCGCAGCGGCGCGGCCTGAACCATCGGTGCGCGCTGCTCGCGCCACTGCGCCTCCAGCCCTTCCACCGTCCGCCGCAGTAGGGCGAGCGACATCTCCTGCTCCTCTTGTGTCGTGGTCGCCCGCCGCTCCGCGGCGCCCAGACGCGCCCGCATGCGCAGCATTTCGAGGCACCAGCATGCCAGCCCCGTCAATAGCAGGATGAACCCAACCGCCAAAGCCATCTGGGTCTGGTTCATCGCAGGCCTCGCAGACGTTCGCGGCGGCTGACGATCTCCAGAATCCGGACGCCGTAGTTTCCGTCCACCACCACCACCTCCCCGCGCGCCACCAGGCAACGGTTTACCAGGACTTCCACCTGATCGTTCACCCCCGAATCCAACTCAACGATGGAGCCGGTCGTCAGTTTCAGCACGTCATTCAAAGCCAGTTGTGTTCTGCCGAACGAAATGCTAATCGGCAAATCCACGTCCAGCAGCAGGTCCACGTTCGGCCCATGAACCGGCTCCGCCGCCTGTTCCGTCGCTTCAGTGTCCTTAGTGTCCGCCCCCGAGGCGGCCGGTTCGAGCGCGATTACGACCGGCGGCGCCAAGGCCACCGCCAGCAGCAGCGGCTCTCCCGCTCCGAATCGAATGGTGGCCGAGGCCCATTTGGGCGGCTGCAGATCGGGCGCCCGTTCCAATCCCGCGTCGCAGGTAATCTCGTGCCCCAGCGCCGCGCCGATGGCGCGCGCCATTCCTGCCAGCGACTGCCCCAGAATCTCGAACCACGTATTCCGGGTATCCCCCTCTGTCAGATCTTCCAGCCCCGCTGCCTTTAGGGTCAATGCGCCTGTGTGTTCCCAGGTCGCCCGCGGTGCCGCCACCCAGACCCTCATCCCCGCCGCGCGCTCGTCGCCCGGGCTTTCCACAGCGGCTTTGAGCGGCTGCTCCCACCACAGTAACGGGGCACCGGTTTCTCCCGGGAACATCGTCCCCGTACCCATTCGCCATTCCACCGAGGGGCGCTCGTCTGTCATCGACTCCAACACCTGCGCCAGGCTCTCGGCCCAGGCGTCCAGAATCGGCCGCGTCCCCCTGCCCGGCTCCCGCGCCGCCGGATCGGCTTCCCCGCCCCCGGTCATTTGCCCGTTCCCCCGCGCGACACCGGCCACTGTTCCGCCAGGCGGCTTCGCAGCCGCAGTATGGCTTGCGACTTGAGCTGCGAAATCCTCGATTCATGAAGATGCACGATCTCGGCAATCTCCCGGAGCGTCAGCTCCTCTTCGTAATACAGGCCCAGCACTGTTTTCTCCATCGGCGGGATGGCTTCGATGCCCTCGGCCACCAGCCGTTCCAGTTCCGTGCGTTCCATCAGCGCTGAAGGAATGTGACCCTCTTCGTCCGCGACAAACTGCAGCAGGTCTTTGCCAGTTTCCGCTCCCGCGCACTCCAGGCTGGCGATGTTCAAGCCGCGGATCTCCACGAGCCATTCATGGTACTCGCCGATCGTGATGCCCAGTTCCGCCGCGATCTCATCCTCGGTAGGCGAGCGCTGCAGCCTCTGCTCTGCCGCCGCGATGGCAGCCTCGATCTGCTTCGCCTGCCGCCGCTTCTGCCGGGGCGCCCAGTCGAGCCCCCGCAGACTGTCCAGAATCGCCCCCCGGATCTTGTATTCGGCGTAGGTCTTGAGCTTCACATTGTGGGCCGGATCGAAATGGTCGATCGCCGAAATCAATCCGATGATACCCGTCGAGATCAGGTCCTCCAGCGCGATATTCTCTGGCAAGCGCTCCTGAATCCGCCGCGCGATCAGCCGGACCTGCGGCAGATGCTCGAGGATGAGCCGCTCCCGTTCCGAGTCGCTGATCGCATCAATTGTGGCAGGCGAATACCCCATTTACCCTCTCCGCTACTAGGCCGCTGTGCGGCCTTCCGACATCTGCCCGGATGCCCCGCCGGCCAGGACCAGCTCCACTACCTTCCGGCGGGTGGCAGCCTCCAGGTCTTCCGGCACGCGCTGCCCGGTCGCAAAGAACGAAAGCGTCTTGCCCGTGCGCGCCGCTTCGTTGAGAATGGGCCCGAACGAACCCGTTTCATCCAGCTTGGTGAACAACAATTTTTGCGGCCCGAAGATCTCGTAGGCGTTCACCGTCCGCACGAGGTCGGCAGGCTTCATCGAGGCGGGTAACACCAGGTGCGTGTCGATATCGGAGCGCGTGGCCAGCATGCGCGCCAGCCCCGCCCCCTCATCCATATCGGGACGTCCCAGCCCGGGCGTGTCGATCAGGATCAGGTCCTTGCTGCGGTTCTCCTCAATGGCCTGTGCCAGCGCCGCCGACGTCGCCTGCACCTGGCACCCGATCCCCAGAATCAGAGCGTAGGTGCGCAACTGGTCCGCCGCCGCGATGCGGTACGTGTCCATCGAAAGAAGCAGGGCCGGACGCCGGCAGGCCAGCCCGTAATTCACCGCAAGCTTTACAAGCGTGGTGGTCTTCCCCGCCCCGGGCGGTCCGATCAAAGCCACGATCCGGGGCGTGCCGCCGTTTCGCCCCAGTTCCGGTAAGGTCTTGATGCGCGCTTCGATCTCCGCCGCCAGAGCTTCGCCGAACGTTCCCGCTTCTCCCGAAACCGGTTGGCCGGCTACCACGCGTCTCGCCGGCCGCTGTTCGGCCGCG
This sequence comes from Bryobacteraceae bacterium, assembly GCA_035508655.1. Lineage (GTDB taxonomy): Bacteria > Acidobacteriota > Terriglobia > Bryobacterales > Bryobacteraceae > DATGMB01. The sequence continues at coordinate 6,759 of DATJMP010000122.1, read as the reverse complement.
TCCACCAGGTCGCGTGCCAACTCGGGATGCACATCGGCACTGACCAGCGCCGTGTAGGCCCCCGCCGCATCTACCGATGCTCCTAGCCGCCGCGCGGGCTCGAAGGCCGACCGCGCCAGCGTCCGCCGCATTCCCTCCAGTTCCCGCTTCAGATCGGCGATCTCGGCCGAGAGCCGGTCGGGCCCGCCCCCGGCTGCAGGCGCGGCGGAGCCGGTCTGTTCTCCCGTTTCGAGGTCGGAAGCAAAGATCACCTCGTACTCACCCAGGTGGCGTGCCTCGGCGAGGGACCGCCTGGTCCTCACCAGCATGGCGTCCTCGCCCAATTCCTGACGCGCCTGCGCCATGGCGTCTTCTACAGCACTCGCGTAGTAGGATTTGACCCTCATCCGTCCTCCGGACCTGCTTCAACCCGTACGCTCCATCTATCGACGGCCGCCCGCTTATTCTGTAGGGGCCTCCAAAATGGGATCGGGTGGGCGGGAATCGGCGATGGGCGGCGTACCGCTGCGGTTCGGAGCTCCCGGTTCCGAGCAACGCCTGGGAACAGAAAGGCCGCAAGTCCAGTGCCAGGCCGATCTCCAATCCGAAATCCCTAATCCCCGGCCTTTCGTCTACCCGATCGTCCCCAGCCCCTGCACCCTCGTTCCCGGCGGTACTTCGTTGTGCGCGATCAAAACCAGGTTCGGATTGGCCGTCTCGGCAATCTGCCGCAAAAAATACCGGGCGCCGGAAGAGGTGATCGCTGCCACCGGCGTCTCGGGCGTGCCCACCCGCGCTGCAATCCGTCCCACGATATCCCGTACCGCCTGCGGCCCGAGCGAAAGGTGGCTATTCTGTTCCCCATGCTCCACGGCCCCTTCCACCGCCTGCTCGACCGCCGGATCCACAAACCACGCCGGCAGCTCTCCCGCGCGGTTCAGGTACGGCTTCACCACCGTGCGTCGGATCGCCTGCCGTACGTATTCGGTGAGCAGCACCGGGTTCCGTGTAACGGCGGCCGCTTCCCCCAGTGCTTCCAGGATGGAAACCGCATCGCGGATCGAAACCCGCTCGCGCAGCAGGTTCTGCAGCACCCGCTGCACCACTGCCAGCGGCATCAGCTTGGGCACCAGGTCCTCTACTACCCGCGGATTCTCCACGCTCACCCGGTCCAGCAGGCGCTTGGCGTCCTGACGCGAAAACAGCTCGTGCGCATGGCGCCGGATCAGCTCCGCCAGGTGCGTGCCCAGCACACTAACCGCATCCACTACCGTGCAGCCTGCCTGCCGCGCCCGTTCCGCGCGCTCCGCGGGAATCCACAGCGCCGCCATCCCGAAGGCCGGCTCGCGCGTCGGCGTTCCATCCACGCCCGCGTCCCCCGCCCCCGCCGGAATCGCCAACTCGCAGCCCTGCGGCAACTCGTAGCGCGCAATCTCGACCCCCTTAAGCGAGATGGCATATTCCCGGCTGCGCAGACTCAGTTGGTCCGCCACCCGCACGGGTGGCAGCCAGTAGCCGAGGTCCGCGGCCATCTGACGGCGGATGGCCGCAATCCGCTTCAGCAGCGGCGATTCCTGCCCTCCTTCCACCATCGTCACCAATCCCAGCCCGACCTCGATCGCCAGCGGCTCCACCTTCAGCAGCGCATCCGGGTTGTCTTTCTGTGCCGCCGCCGTCTTCGGCGCCGTCTCCGGCGCCGCCAGCAAGGCCCTTTGCCGCATGCGCCACCCTCCTACGCCGGCGCCGCCTCCCAGCGCCAGAAACGGCAGCTTGGGCATACCTGGCAGCAGCGCCATCGCGCACAAGACGCCCGCCGCCAGCAGCAGCGGCTGCCATTGGCCAAAAATCTGGCGCTGAAACTCAGTCCCCAGTTTCGCCTCCGACGCCGCCCGGGTGACGATCAGTCCGCCCGATACCGAAATCATTAGCGCCGGAATCACCGTCACCAGGCCGTCCCCGATGGTCAGCACCGTGTAGGTTTCGAGCGCCCGGCCAAGATCCATGCCATGCTGCAGCACACCGATCAGAAAGCCCGCGACAATGTTGATTCCCGTAATCAGAATCGCCGCCACCGCGTCCCGCTGCGTGAATCGGGAGGCGCCGTCCATAGCCCCGTAGAATTCCGCCTCAATGGCCAGTTGCTTGCGGCGCCGCTTGGCCTCCGCCTCGTCGATCAGCCCCGCATTCAAATCGGAATCGATCGACATCTGCTTGCCGGGCATGGCGTCCAGCGTGAACCGCGCCGTCACCTCCGAGATGCGCACCGCGCCATGGTTGATCACCACATACTGAATCGCGATCAGCACCAGGAAAATCACCGCGCCGATAATGTAATTTCCGCCCACCACGAAGCTGCCGAAAGCCCCGATCACCTCGCCCGCCGCCGTTGTCCCCGTGTTCCCGTTGAGCAGGATCAGCCGCGAGGACGAGATGTTCAGCGCCAGCCGAAACAGAGTCAGCAACAACAACGTGGTCGGAAACGACGTGAATTCCACCGGCCGCACCAGGTACAGCGCCACCATCATCACCGTCACCGACATCAGAATGTCGGTCACGATCAACAGGTCCAGCACGAACGTCGGCAGCGGGGTAATCAGCGCGATGACGATCGCCAGCACCGCCAGCGGCACCGCCATTTCCCGCAGTGCCCCGAGCGGCACCGCCATCCACTTCGGTGGAGCCGGAGCAGGCATCGCCTTGGCGCTCATGCTACGCCCTCCTCCCATGCATCAGCTTGAAGATATAGGCGAGGATTTCCGCCACCGCGCGATACAGGTGCGGCGGGATCTCCTGCCCCACTTCCACCGAACGGTACAAGGCCTGCGCCAGGGGTGGATTTTCGATGATCGGAACCTGGTGCTCCACTGCCATTTCGCGAATCCGCCGCGCCAGATAGTTCTTGCCTTTTGCCACCACGGTCGGCGCCGCCATCTCTTCCATGCGATAGCGGATCGCCACAGCGTAGTGCGTCGGATTGACCACCACCGCCGTGGCCTTCGGCACCTCTTTCATCATTTGGCGCCGCGCCCGGTCCCGCTGCAAGCGCCGCACCCGCGCCTTCATCTGCGGGTTTCCCTCCACGTCTTTCAGCTCTTCCTTGATGTCCTGCTTGCTCATCCGCAGGTCCTGGCGATGCCGCCGCCGCTGCCGGAACAGGTCCACCGCTCCGAACACCAAAAACAGCGCGGCCGCCTTCCAGAAAAGCTCCATCAGGGATGCGGTGACGAAACGGTACCCGGTCTCCACGCCCACCAGCGGCAGTAAGAGCAGCGCGTTCCACTTCTCGCGCACCACCGCGTATACCGCCCACACAAATAGCGGCAGCAGCACCACCGCCTGCACCAACATGGGAAGGTTTTGGCGCGGCAGTTCGCGCAGCTTCTCCAGCGGATTGAGCCGCCCTGCGTCCGGCGCCAGTTTTTTCCAGCTCAGCCCGAATTGCGTCGTCGCCAGCCGGAAGGCGAGTGTGGCCGCCGCCACTCCAACTCCAGCCAGGAGCAGCGGCAATCCCTGCTGCCAGTAAAGGGTCCACGCGATATGGGTCAGCTCGGTCGCATTCAGGTCGCCGCCGAACGCACGCGCCAGCAGCGCCCGTGTGGCGGACCGGAGGCCCCGCATCCAGCCTGCTCCCCCGGCGCCAAGCAAACCCAGAAAAACCGCGAACTGCAGTGCGGCCACGAATTCCCGCGCGGCCGGAAATTGCCCTTCCTGGCGCGCCTTTTCCAACCGCCGCTGGGTCGGCTCCTCGGTCTTGCCGGATCGGTCGGGCATGCCGTTTCAGCGCCCCGCTCCAATTGCCGCTACGCCGGCTTGCACGTTCGGATGAGCAGAAAAGACGCGTCGCATATCCGTCGGCTTGCCTCACCGGATCTGGCGCACCATGTTCCATGCGAGCGCACTGAATTCGAGCATCAACCGCGGGAACAGGCCCGATATTGCGCTCAGCACCGCCAGCGCCGTCAGCATCTTGGCGGGAAACGCCAGCGTGAGCAGTTGCAGCTGCGCATTCAACCTTCCCAGCAAGGCCAGCGACACGTCCACCAGCAGAAGCATTCCCACCACGGGAAACGCCAGCCGCAGCGCGAATGGAAACAGGTTCGCGCCCAACTCGATCAGTGCTTGCGCCGTCCGCACACCCGGCACAAAACTCCCCGGCGGAATCCGTTCGAGGCTGTCGGCGAACAGCCGCAGCACCTCCCGATCCAGCCCCAGCGCGAAAAAGAGCATTCCGGCCATCAGTTGGGCCAGCACCAGCAGCACGCCCGAATCGGCTTCGGTATTCGGATCGACCGTTGACGCGTACGCGTAGCCCGCCTGCAATCCAAGAATCTGCGCGGCCAGCACGAACGCCTCCAGCACCATCGCTACGGCAGCGCCGGTCGCGATTCCCAGCGCCGTCTCCGCCGCCGTCCAGATCAACAACGTCCCGATCGCCGGTACCGCCGCGATTTCCGGCCAGCGCGCCATCAGCGCCATGGTGAACCCTAACGCCAGCATCACCCGCGCCGGCGCCACGGCCGCATTCAGTCCGGGGAGCGGTACAAACACCAGTGCGCCGCCTACCCGTGCCAGCACCAGCAGAAATCCGACCAGCGTTCCGAGCGAGATCGTCACTAGCGAGCGTACCTCGCAAAATCGCCGAACAGTGTCCGGGTGTAGGAGACGACCCGCTCCAGCATCCATGGCAGCAGCAGCAACACCGCGGTCAGGAACGCCGTCAACCTCGGAATCGAGCTCACGGCATTGTCCTGAATGGACGTCGCAATCTGCACCAGGCTGATCGCGACTCCGGTGAGAAACCCGACCGCCAGCAGCGGCGCCGCCAGCCAGAACGTCAGCATCAATGCCTGGCGTACTACTTCCACCACCATCTCGGGACTCATTTCCGATCCACCTTTCCCTTCCTCACACCTGAAAACTCTTCATGAGCGATCCCACCACCAGCGTCCAGCCGTCCACCAGCACGAATAGCAGGATCTTAAAGGGCGCCGAGATCATCACCGGGGGCAGTTGGATCATGCCCACCGACAAGGTCACTGACGCCACCAGCAGATCGATGATCAGGAACGGGAAGAACAACACCGCCCCGATCTGAAATCCTGTCTTCAGCTCGGAAAGAATGTAAGCCGGGATCAGCACCTTCAGATCCAGGTCGGCAGGGGTGCGCGGCTGCGGTTCCCGCGCGATTTCGACGAATAGCCGGATATCCTTTTCGCGCGCGAAGCGCACCAGGAAGGCACGCAGCGGCCGCGCCGCTTCTTCGGCCGCCTGCGCTCCACTGAGCTGCCCGGCTTCGAGCGGCTCCCATCCCCGGTGATACATTTCCGCCGCCACCGGCTGCATGATCACGGAGGTCAGAAACAGCGACAGCCCAAGCAACACCTGGTTGGACGGCGTGGTTTGCGTGCCCAACGCCTGGCGCAGAAAATGCAGTACCACCGTGATCCGCAGAAAGGGTGTCACGCACATCACCGCCGCCGGCAGCAGCGTGAGCAGCGTCAGCAGAATGACGATCTGCAGCGGCACGTTCAGCCCCGTCCCGCTCTTATCCGCCGAGATGCCGAACAGGGGCAGCGGTTCTGTCGGCCCGGCCGCCCGAATCAGAAAAACTGCGGCGGCGCCGCTCACCGCCGCTCTCCCACGCCTACTTCCCGCTCCTGCGTTACAACCCGCTCCACCACTCCGCAGCTCGCGGGCGAGCAGGCCACCAGCAGTACCTCGCCTCCCACCCGCACAAGATGCAGCGAGTGCTGCGGATCCAAAACCAGGCGCTCCAGTAATTCCAGCTTCCGCCGTCCAGCCGGCCGCACCCCAACCGCCAGCACCGCCCAACCGCGGCGCCTCAGCCACCACAGCGCTGCTCCCAGCAGGGCCAGCACAACCGCGACCGCCAGCGCCTGCGAACTGTAATCCGTCAACGGACTCCTCATCCTTCCTCGCGAAAGTCGGTAATGCGCACGCCCAGCGCGTTTTCGATCACCACGATTTCGCCCGAGCCGCACAATACCCCGCCGATGTAGATATCGATGTTCTCGCCGGCCGACCGCGCCGTCTCGATGATGCTGCCTTTGTCCAGGGCCAGCAGCCCCCGGGCCGGCATCGAGCGCCGGTCCAGCTCCACCTCGATCTCTACCGGAATCTCGCCGAGCGGCGCGATCTCTTCCTGGGGTTCCATCGCAACTACGGGTGAATCAGGTTAATCGTGTCCTGCGCAAGTTGATCTGCCGTGGTCACCACGCGCGCATTGGCTTCGTATCCGCTCTGGTACGTGATGAGGTTCGTGAACTCCCGCGCGATGTCCACCGTCGAAGACTCGAGCGAGCCCCCCACGACTTCGCCGCGCCCTCCCGTCCCTGGCACGCCGATCGAAGGTGCGGCCGTCAGGGCGCTCAACTGAAAATTGTTGTTGCCCATCGCGATCAGAGAATCGGGATTGCGAATCGATGCCAGCGCCACTTGCCCCACTACCAATTGGTCCCCGTTGGAATACTTCGCGAGGATCTGGCCGCCGCTCGACAGCCCAACGGAATCCAGTTGTCCAGCCGCCAGGCCGTCCTGTGAACTGGCCGACTCCGCCGAAGGCTGCGAGTATTGCGTAATCGTGGGTGCGCCGGCAGTGGTGTAGAGATTCCAGTTCAGGTTCATATCCGCCGCTCCGTCCGTCAGCCCTGTGAGGGAGAAGCTCACGGGGCTGCCGGCGGCCGGATCGGTCAGAGTCCCATCGCTATCGAAGGTCAGTGTTCCGCTGGCGCCGGAAATATCGAAGGGCGTTCCCGGCGT
>DATJMP010000121.1:0-11642 GCA_035508655.1 Bryobacteraceae bacterium | reverse complement strand
CGGCCTCGCGCATCGAGCAGCATGGCGTAGACGGGCACCTGGAAAAGCCCCCACAGTTCATCGCGCTCCCCGGTGGTGAGGAAAGGCCCGGAGAGACGGTGCAATGGGAAAACGGCTCGCGCCACCCGCACGCCGACGCAGGCGGCCCGCATGAGTTCGTCGAAAGTACCGGCGAGGGCGGAACATCCTCTTCTGGCGCCCACGGCTGGGGAGGGCTTCAGAGCTGGGTAAAAAGGATGTTGGATGGCGCGGCTAAATAGAAACATCTAAGGGGTTAGTGCAGAAACTGGATTAGCCCTCACACTGCCGGTGCCCATGAACATACAAATGGGAGATTTAGGACTTACAGTACTCCCATTCATGCTCCGGTGTGTTCGTCAGGCTTGTTCCAGTGCGTGATACCGGCGGCGAGAGCGAGTTGGGTCAGCCCGGCGACGTTGTTGACGCCCAGCTTCTTCATCATGGTCTTGCGGTAGCTACGGACGGTCTGGAGGCCGAGATCGAGGAGCACCGCGATGTCCTTGCTGGTTTTGCCCTCCGCCACCAGCCGCAAAACCTGCAGCTCGCGCGGGGAAAGCGAATCGAGCGCGCCGCGGTCGTGAGTTTCCAGGTCGCCGCGCTGGATGCGCTGCAGGAGGCGGTCGGAAACCTGGGAGCTCAGATAGGAGCCGCCGCGGGCAACGGTGCGCAGGGCATCGAGCAGCTCCGTGGAGGAGGCTTTCTTCAGCACGAACGCGCGCGCGCCGGAGCGAATGGCGCTCACCACCGAGTTTTCGTCGTCGTACATGGACAGGATGACGATCTTGATCTGCGGGCAGTGGCGCAGCAGCTCATTGGTGCACTCGATCCCGTTCATGCCGGGCAAGCCTATATCCATAAGAACCAGGTCGGGCTGCGCTTTCTTGCAGAGCTGCACGGCGTCGGCGCCGTTATCGGCTTCTCCGACCACGCGAAACTCGGCGCCGCGCTCGAGAATCGTTTTGACCCCGTCGCGAACCAGTTTGTGATCGTCCACCAGCACGATATCGAATGGCATAGTTATTCAGACGTTTCCAGCGCGCTTCGCCCCGACCGGCCGATAGCAGACCGATCGGGCTCCCCGATGCTCGCACGTACCGTAGTGCCATGCCCGGGATCGCTGGCGATAGCCAGATCGAGGCCGGCTTGGGCGGCGTAGTGTTCCATGCTCAGCAACCCGAGGCCCCGGCGCCCCTGCTCGAGATCGGCTGGATCGAATCCCCTTCCGTTGTCCCTCACTTCGAGAAAGTTCCCATTACGTGTGGACTTTACCGCGATTTCGATAAGAGAGCAAGAGGAATGCTGGACTGCGTTTTCCACCGCCTCCTCAGCGATATGGTACATGGCGGACGCCAATTTCGGATCGAGCTTTAGGGACGGATCGACGTTGAGACGCAAGGTGCCGGTGAAGCGCTCCCGGATGCGCTCCGCGAAGCGATCCAGTGCCGGGCGGAGACCGGAGCGCTCGACGGTGGAGGGGTTGAGCTCGTGACTATAGGCGCGCACGCTTTCCATCATGGTTTCGAGCACGCGCTGCATTTCGGCGATGCGCGTGCAGATTTCCGGAGACGTGGCTTCCAGATCCATCCGGATCAGATCCAGCTGCAGACCGAGGGCGGTGAGGTTCTGGCCGACGGAGTCGTGGAGGAAGCGGGAGAGGGTAGTGCGCTGGAATTCGGCAGCCTTCAGCGCGCCGAGTACGGTGTGGCGCAGCTCCTCCTCCGCATTGTTCCAGGGCGTTACCTCGCGGGCCAGAAAACCGGCATGGCCGATGCTGCCGCCCATGCAAATGGGGAAAACGGAAATGTTCCAGGTCCGGGCCCCGTGGCGGTCGCGCAGGGAAAGAGTCTCGCCTTCGAACGCGCGGGAAGCCCGCCACTTCCAAAGCGCGGCCGGCTCGGGTGGAAGCACTTCCTCCAGAGCGCGGCCGGCCAATTCCTCTTTGGGCTTTCCCAGAAGGGGAGCCGGATTGCCATAGATGCGCTCGAAGAGGCCGGAACGGCCGAGAACCCAGTGGCAGGCCGGGCTCTCTTCGAGAAAGGCTTCGGAAAGTGAATCAGCCGTCAGCATTCAGCCGTCGGTTAGCAGCCGGTGAACGTTCCAGTTTGGAACCGGTTCGGCGGCCCCCTCCGTTTATCTCTTGCGGGCCAGCACCTTGCGGATGGCGGCGGTGACGTTAGCGGCGACCAGGCCGTACTTCTCCATGAGTTCGTCCGGCTGGCCGGATTCGGCGTATACCCCTTCGATGCCGACGAATTCCATGGGGCACGGATGCGTTTCGGCCACCACCTGTGCCACGCGTACGCCGGTTCCGCTATCGACCAGATGCTCCTCGGCCACCACGATAGCGCCGGTCTGCGCGGCCGCGCGGGAAATCGCGTCGCGATCGATCGGCTTGACCGTGTGCAGATCCAGCACGCGCACGGAGACGCCTTCCGCTTCCAGCGCCTCGGCGGCCAGGATGGACTGCGCCACCAGCAGCCCGTTGGCGATGACGGTCACGTCCGACCCGTCCACCACCTGGACCGCTTTGCCGATTTCAAACTGCTGGCCGCCGTTGTACACAACGGGAGCTTTCGGGCGGCCGGTGCGGATGAACACCGGGCCGACATGCGCAGCCGCAGCGCGGACGAGGGCCTTGGTGGAGGGCTCATCGGCGGGGGCCAGCACCACGAAATTCGGGAGCGAGCAGGCCAGCCCGATCTCCTCGATGCTCATTTGCGAAGGGCCGTCCTCGCCAATCGAGATGCCGCTGTGCGTGCCCACCACCTTCACATTCACGTTGGGATAGGCGGCGCAGGTGCGAAGCTGTTCGAACCCCTTGTTCATCACGAACACCGAAAAGCTAGAGACGAAGGGGATCTTACCCGCCAGCGCCATGCCGCAGCCGGAGGCCACGGCGTTGGCTTCGGCGATGCCGAAGGAAAAGAAACGGTCCGGAAACTCCTTCTGGAAATAGACCGTCATGGTGGACTTGGAGAGATCCGCGTCGCACACCACGATGTCCTTGTTTTCGCGGCCGAGTTCCACCACCGCGCGTCCGAACGCCTCGCGGGTGGCGGCGCCGAGCTTATTTTCGAATCTGGTTTGCGCAGGCATGTTACTGAAGCTCCTGTAGGGCCAGCTTGACCTCATCGGCGTTCGGCGCCGTGCCGTGGAACTTTGGATTGTTCTCCATGAAGGACACGCCCTTGCCCTTGATGGTGTGGGCGATGATGCAGGTGGGCCGGGTCTTGGCGGCTTCCGCGTCTTCCAGCGCCTTACGGATTTCGGTCAAGTCGTGGCCGTTGATCTCCAGCGTGTTCCAGCCGAACGCGCGCCACTTCTCCGCCAGCGGCTCCAACTCCATAATGTCCTTGACGAAGCCGTCGAGCTGGATGCGGTTGTAATCGACGATGGCCACCAGGTTATCGATCTTGTGGAAGGCGGCGGACATGGCGGCTTCCCAGATCTGTCCTTCCTGAATTTCACCGTCGCCGAGCACCACGTAAATCCGCGAGGGCCGGCGGTCCAGGCGCGCGCCCAGCGCCATTCCCACGCCCAGCGAAAGGCCTTCCCCCAACGAGCCGGTGGAGGCTTCGAGCGCATGGATGAACCGCACGTCCGGGTGGCCCTGGTAGGGCGAGCCCATCTTGCGCAACGTATTCAACTGGTCATGCGGGGTTTCGGCGAAGCCGGCGTGGGCCATCACGGCGTAGAGCACCGGCGCGGCGTGGCCCTTGGACAGAATGAAGCGGTCGCGATCCGGCCACGCCGGGTTCTTCGGATCGATACGCATGTAGTCGAAAAACAATTCGACCAGAATGTCGGTGGCCGAGAGCGACCCTCCCGGATGCCCTGATTTGGCGGCCCCGGTCATCTCGATGATGTCCCGGCGTACACGCCTGGCCAGGTCTTGCAGTTCAGGAAGCGATTTAGCCATGGGAACAACTCATTCTAACAGTTTGGAACAAACGGATCGGGCACGGCGTAGAAGGGTGTAGTATGTTCTGCGATCGCTGTGGCACTCGTCTTTCCGAAAACGAGCGGTTCTGCCCTTCATGCGGCAAAGCCGCGGGTCCGATTCCATTGATGCCAGGGCAAGGGCGAATTTCCGGTCACGTTCGCCTGCTGGGGATTCTCTGGCTGGCGTTTTCTGCAATCCACCTGATTCCGGGGCTTTTCCTGCTTGCCATTTTCGGACACGGCGGGTGGCCCGGAGTGCCGTTTTTCGTCGGCGGCATTGTCCATCTGATTGGCTTGTTCCTGCTGGCGGCTTCGGTGATCGGAATTATGGCCGGCTGGGGACTTCTGGAACACCAGCCGTGGGCGCGGATGCTGGCCATTGTGCTGGGCTGCCTGAACCTGATCAACGCGCCGTTCGGCACGGTCCTGGGCATCTACACCCTCTGGGTGCTGCTGCCGGCGGAATCGGAAGTGGAATACCGGCGGTTGACGCGGGTGGCGTAGAGGCAGAGCGGCAAACCGGGCCGGAGGGCCCGCCCTACTGAGCTTTCGGTACGAGGCGGATCTCGAAAAGCTTGGGCCAGCGCTTGCCGGTGACGAAGAGGCGGTCGTGGGCGGCATCGTAGGCGATGCCGTTCAGCACATCCGTGTAATTCGGAATGCGCTCGGAATCGGGCAGCAGGCCGGTGCAGTCGATCCAGCCGACGACGTGGCCGGTATTCGGGTCGATGCGGGCGATCCGATCGGTCATCCAGACATTGGCGTAGATCTGGCCCTTCACCCATTCCAGCTCATTGACGTTCTGGACGGGCCGGCCCTGTTCGGTGACAGTGATGCGGCCGGTTTCCTTCAGCGTCTCCGGATCCCAAAATCGGAGTTGCGGAGTGCCATCGCTCATGATGATGCGCTTGCCGTCCTGCGTCATGGCCCAGCCTTCGCCCGGATATTCGAATTCGGAGAGCGGGTTGAAGCTTGCCAGGTCATAGACGAACCCGCGCTGCGCCTTCCAGGTGAGCTCGACCAGGCGGTTCTTCCAGTTGATGATGCCTTCCCCGAAGTAGGCGCCAGAGAGGTCATGTTTCTGCACCACCTCGCCCGTTTCCAGCTTCACCTTGCGGATGGAGGACTGCTCCTCGATGCCGGTGCTTTCGTAGAGATACCCGTTGAGGTAAAACAGGCCCTCGGTGAAAGCCGTAGTGTCGTGCGGATATGTGTGCACCACCTGGTAGGTGTATTCGGGGATGTTCCCTGCCGGGGTGGCGGTGGAACAGGCACAGGCAGCCGCCGCGGCGGCCAGCAGGAAAAAGCGCATCTAGGGCCAGCGTAGCATGGGCCCGAGGCGGGGCTATTCGGTGACGATCGGGAAGAGCTCGCGCGGCGGGGCTTGGCCGGAATCGAGGAAGCGCGGATCGAGCAGGCGGGATGGATCGAGGTTGCCCATGGCGGAAAGAATGTTTTCCTTCAGGTGCGGATAATCGCGTTCCAGTTCCGCGAAGATGCCGCGCAGCGAGCGGCGCACGGTCCCGGTTTTCTGAGAGCAGCCGCAGGGCACTACCGGAATGGCCCGCGCGCCGGCAAATGCGGTGGTAAGGTCTTCGGTGACGAAGACCAGCGGGCGGATAAGGCGGAATTCGCGGTCGCGCGAATGGGTCACCGGCGGCAGGGCGCTCAGTTTGCCGGTGAACATGGTGTTGCGAAGAAGGGCTTCGCAGAAATCGTCGGCGGTGTGGCCGAAGGCGATGACGTTGGCACCAAGCTCGCGGACAATTTCGTAGACGGCGCGCCGGCGATAGCGGCTGCACAGGTCACAGCCGTGTTCGGGCTGATCCTCCAACAATTGCAGCGATGGCTGATCGCGAAAATACGTCCAGGCGATGCCGCGCTCCTTCAGGTATTCGCCCAGCGGTTCGATGGGGCGAAGAAACTTGCCCTGTTCGACGGTGAAAGCACAGACGGAGAATTCGATGGGAGCGCGCTGCTGGAGCAACAGCAGAATTTCGAGAAGGGTACAGGAATCCTTGCCGCCGGAAAGCGCCACCGCCACGCGGTCGCCATCCCGGATCATGCGGAAGCGATGGATCGCCTCCCCGACTTTGCGCAGCAGTACCTTTTCCAACTCCACCGATTTCAGTATAGCGGTAGTAGTGCGGGCGCCTCGAGTTGCGGCATCGGCGGCACGCCTAAACAGGGAGCATGCCGGCGAGGACGCCGGCATTGCCGGCCTGGAGGCCGGCTCTACGGTACACCGCAGTCTATTCGTGCGTGGCTTGAGACTTTCGTGGTTTCACTTTGGGCCGGCGGGCGTTCTCCCAGGCCAGTTGCAGGGCGGGGCGAAGTGCGCCGGCAGTAGCCGCGGCAAGTTGAACATTCGTACAGCCCTGCCGGCCCCAGGCGCCTTTAACGGGGATGAAGATTTCGGGATGGTCGTGGACCAGGTCGCTCTGCTGTTCGGGAGTGAGCTTCACCATGGCCCAGGATTCATCCGGATAGGCGAGGGTGGCGAAGATCTTGCCGGCCCTGCGGAAATCGGGATGATGCATGTGAGCGCTCTCCACGGTTTCGGGCAGGCTGAGGGCAAGCTGCCGGAATTGAGCGGGAGTCATGGGGCCTATCCTATCCGATTCCGCGCGTCCGCGCTTCGTTTTCCCCCGCTTGCCGGGAGGTGATATAGTCGCCCCATGCCCAATACTCGACGAGAATGGATGCGCGGCGCGGCGGCAGTGGCGGGCGCGGCCATGGCGCCGCCATTGGCGGCCCAGCGCGACTGGAGCGGCCGGGAGCCGATCCGCTATCCCGACCCCAACGTCGTGGTTCTCGACCCGCGTTTCGACAAGCTGCGCGATAAGAATGCCGCCATCGAGCGCCTCTATACCGGCACGCGCTGGGCGGAAGGGCCTGCATGGAACGGCGCCGGCCGCTACCTCGTCTTCAGCGACATTCCAAACAACCGGCAGATCCGCTGGCTGGAAGAAGACGGCCACGTCAGCAATTTTCGCTATCCCTCTAACTACGCCAACGGCAACACTTTCGATTACGAAGGGCGGCTGCTTTCCTGCGAGCACGACACCCGCCGCGTGGTCCGGTTCGAGCACAACGGCTCCATCACCGTGCTGGCCGACAACTGGCAGGGCAAGAAACTGAACGCGCCGAACGACATCGTGGTCCACCCCGACGGCGGGATCTGGTTCAGCGATCCTGGCTATGGCATCATGGCAGCCTACGAAGGCCATCGCGACAAGCTGGAGATTAAGGAAGCCGTTTACCGTATCGACAAAGCCGGCAAGATGGAGATGGTGACGGACGAAGCAGAAAAGCCCAACGGGCTCTGCTTCTCGCCGGATTATAAGAAGCTATACCTCTGTGACACAGGGACGCCACAGAACGTGGCGGTGTTCGACGTCCAGGAAGGCCGCACCCTGCGCAACCGCAAGTTGTTCACGGACATGGTTTTGCCGGGCAAAGGCCACGGCATGGCGGACGGCATTCGCGCCGATGCCGATGGAAACATCTGGGCCGGCTCCGGCTGGGTGGGAGAAGGCTACGACGGCGTGCAGGTGTTTGCGCCCGACGGAACCCGTATCGGCATGATTCTATTGCCCGAAACCTGCGCCAACCTGTGCTTCGGCGGCACCAAGCGCAACCACCTTTTCATGGCCGCCAGCCAGTCGCTGTACGCCGTATACGTAGAGACGACGGGGGCGCACATCGCCTGAGCCGCCCCGCCCAAACCGGCCACGCTACAATGATAGTTTCAGTGCATTTCGCCGGTTCCAACCCAGGGAACTCCGGCGCGGCCAGGCTCGTAAGGAGTTAGGAGAGCTTTCCCAACTATGACAGCCACTACCAGCCCTCATCTGGGGCAGATTCATGCGCTGCTGGCGGAGCGGGGTTACGAGGTCTCCGAAACAGCGCCCGATACGTTGAAAATCCGCGACGTCGATAGCGGGGTCGCGGTGCAGGCGTTCGCCGCCGGCGACATCTGCTACTTTTCGCTCGTGTGCACGGTGGTGCCCGAGAAGGCCATCGCGGCGGAGGTTATGCGGCGGATGCTGGACGGGAACAATGGCATCTCCACCTCGCATTTCAAACTGTACGGCGCCGGCGACGGAAAGGTCGCGGTCACGCTCAACAATTTCTGCAAACTCCAGGAGATGGGTCCGGACGATGAGGACGATATCCTCTCGTGCGTGCATTTTCTGCTGGTGGACGTGATGGCGGCACGCCGCGTGGTGGGGAACCTGGGTTCGTAACGGAGACCCGGAGAGAGGACGAAATCTTATGGCATTTTTGAAGGATATGTTCAGCCGCGTGGGCCGGGTGGCGCGCGGGCAGGCCAACCAGGGCGTGGACGCGCTCGAGGACGCCACGTTCGAAGCTACGGTAAAGCAGACCGTGGCCGACATGAAGACGGAGTTGAACAAGGTGGTACAGGCTTCGGCCGTCGCCATGAGCAACTATAACCGTCTGGATGCCGAATATCAGAAATACGTCCGGCAGTCGCAGGAGTGGAAGGACCGCGCCAATATGGCGCTGGACGCCAACAACGAGGATCTGGCGAAAAAGGCGCTGGCCAAGAAGGCGGAATGCGACAAGCAAGTCGCATCCATGGAGACGGCGGTCACGCAGGCGCACGAAACCAGCGACAAGCTGAAGGCGCAGGTGCTGGAGCTGAAGCGCAAGATCGACGAAGGCGAGCGCACCGCCGGTACTCTGGTGGCGCGCAAGAACGCCGCCGTGGCGCAGCGTAAGGTGGCGGAAGCCATGTCCGGCGTCGGCAACGCCGATAACGCTTTCGCCGCGCTCAACCGCTTCGAGGAAACAGTGGCCAAAGAAGAAGCCACCGCCAAGGCGTTCGACGAACTCGGCGCAGTGGGCAAGGATGACGACCTGGAAGCGCAATTCGCGCAACTCGGCGGCCACAGCGTGGATGCGGAACTGGAAGCGCTGAAGGCGGAGCGGCGCAAGGTGCAGGCTCCGGTGTTGCCCAAGGAACTGCCGGCTCCCAGCGCCACCATTACGGTGGAAAAGAGCGGGGAGAAGGCCAACGTCTGAAGCGGGGGCAGACCGGCACTGGGCTGGTCTGCCAGCCGCGCGGCCTTTGAACCGGTCCAGGCGACCATGGTCACCATTACTGTAGAAGCGATTCTTGGCATTCTGTTCGCGGTGGTTCTGATGAGTCTCTTCAAACGACATACCCCTCCGCCCCAGGCTGGAGTTCCTCAGCCGGATCTCGCCAATTTGCGGCCCACCGACGCCCGCACGGGCGATGTGGTTTCGATCGCCGGCGCCGGCGACAACATGAGCGACCTGGATTTCACCTCCGACCGCACCATTCAATACCAGGCCGGCGCACGCAGCTGGATGGAAACCAGCGGCATGTATCGCGAGCGGCGGGTGGCCATGCGAGTGGAGAACGAAGACGACGTCGAGGTCTGGCTGAACAGCGGAGCCCGCAAGCTCTCCCTGGAGGACCTCGGTCTTTCCGAGGAAGACCTGGCTGAAATCGACGAGCGCCAGAATCCCGCCGATACGTTCGAATTCGACAACTCCGTCTGGAGTTACCGGCAGAGCGCCGAAGCCAACGCGCGCCGCGACGACCAGATGCAGGCGCAGCAGTTTTACTACTGGGAATTTCGCGAGCAGAACGGCAAGCGGCTGCTGGCCGTCCGCAAACCGCAGGGCGAGCCGTTCGCCGTCGCCCTGTACGCGCAAGTTCCAACGGCGGACATAACCATTTACCGGCGGACGTGACGTCATGACAGCGAGTCCGTTTTCCGTTCCAGAGAAGCCGCTCCCTAACGGTCGCGGCTCGGAGCGGAACCGTCAGCGCCGGGGGAAATACAGACGATGAACCGGGGATTTCTGAAATTTGCCGCGGTGGCGCTGGGAACGGCGTTGATTGTGATTCCGTTCCTCGGGCTGGACGGGCTGCCGCGGGAAGCGCGTCGGCAGATCGGCGCGGAGCGCACCGCGCTGGCCGCGGCGCAGCGGCAACTCCACACCGCGCAGCAGCAGGTCACACACGATCTGGCCACTGAACCGGACCTGTTTCACGGCATTCCGGAGAGCCAGGCATGGCCTGGCGAACTGTCAGCCGACGCCGCCGGCCTGGCGACTGCCGGGCGCGGCATGGAGCAGTTGAATGCTCTCGAAAAACAAAACCGGCGCGCCGATCGCGAACGCGTACTCGGGCTGCTGGTGCAGGAGCGTGCGGAGCGTGAAAGCGCCGCCAACCAGGCCGCGGGAATTCAGCAGGCGGCCGATCACTGGGTAGACCTGAAGCAGCACCTGCCGGAGACGCTGGCGCGGATGGATCGGGACAACCGGATGATCCAGTCCTTCGACCCGGCGGCGGTGACGGCCGAAGTGCAAAAGGCCGAAACGGCGTGGCCGGACAAGCGCAGCGACCTGGAATCGCGGTTCGACTCCGAAATCCGCCGGCGCCAGCAGCAGGATCAGCAGCTTTGGCAATCTACCGCTCAGGCGCGGCAGGAGGCGGCAGCCGGCCATCTGCCGGCGGCGCAGATCGGCACGCTGGTAGAAGCGGCCGACAGGCTTCACACCGACTCCGCGTTGCTGCCTCAGAAGCGGGCGGAAATCGAAAGCCTGGTGGCCCAGCTCAATACCACCTGGGACAAGGTGCTGGTGGACATGGACAAGCATGGCCACACCTACCGCGAGGACATCCGCACCATCAGCACGCCGCAGGCAGGCCAGACCACCTCCAGCGAGCAATGGGTGGAGGTTTCCGAGGCACAGTACAACGGGGTCAAGAACGACCTCGGCATGGCCATCGAGCACAAGCCGGCCGGGAAGTACGATATTGAGGCCGAGCGCGTGGCCGAGCCGGCGGGGTTCGCCTATATGGCGCCGCCGGGGCAGAACAACCAGTATGGCTACTGGGACCACCGGGACGGGCACGATTTCTGGGTTTTCTACGGCCAGTACGCGCTGCTGCGCGATCTGCTCTTCAATTACCACTACACGCCGCTTCCGCGCTACGACTGGGACCAGTATCGCGATTATCGCGCGCGCGGCCAGACCTATTATGGCCGCGACGAAGCCAACTCGATTCCGAAATACGGAACCCAGGGCAGTTCGACCATCGACCGCTACGCCGGCAGCAATTACGCCCGCAGCGGCGGCTTCCGCAACTCGCCCTATGCCAGCAAATCCGGCAGTTTCCGCGATTCGCAGTTCGCCACGCCCGGCGGCAGCTCGGCGCCCAAGCGGTTTGGCAGCAGCAGCAGCCATCACGAGGAGCCGAGTTTCAGCTTCCACTCCAGCCCGCGCCCGCGGCCCAGTTTCCGCATGCCGTCCACCGGCCGGCGTTTCGGTCGGCACTGACGGCATTGCTTACAACGCGGAGGCGCGGAGAGCACGGAGGCTCGCGGAGGTTTCCTATCGATTCCTTCGCGAAGGCTCTGCGCCCTCAGCGTCTCCGCGTTGAGTCACTCCTCCTCTTCTTCCCTGCCCTGCTGCTGGCGCAAGCGGACTGGCGACTGGCGCCGGAATCCGAAGCGGCCGGGTTCACGTCGGAAATGCGGCACGAAGGCTGCCTGTCGGCGGCGTGCGCCGCGCTCGCTCCTCCCGCGGCGGCGGTGAAACAACGCGGCTCACTTATGCGCCGGATGGATGCCGCGCCTTATCGCGGCCATACCGTGCGACTGCGCGCGGCG
>DATJMP010000120.1:0-8509 GCA_035508655.1 Bryobacteraceae bacterium | reverse complement strand
AAGACGTTGAGGGACTGCTCGTAAAGATCGCGGGGGATTTCGATGCCGCCCTCCCAATTGCCGACGGATTGGTAGCGGGCGATGGCATCGGCCAGAGACGCAACAGGAACGCCTTCGAAGAATGCGGCTTCTTTGGCGGCGACTTCGGCGGGCGGAGCGGTTTGGCTCCATTGCTTGGCACGGGCGAAGGCTTCGAGGAACACGCGGTATTCGGTGGTTTGCTGATAGCGGCTCGCGCAGCAGAGGCTGCTGAAGGCAACGCGCGGCATGGAGGCGCCGACGGAGACGAGATATTCGCCGGATGCAATCGGCGCCTGGGAATGGATGTAGTCGGCCGTGCCGGAACGGAAGGCGGCTTCCATTTCAGGGGGCGTGCCGGCATCGATCACGTGGATCCGGCTCCAGTCCACTCCGTTGTATTGCACGGCGTACTTGAGCATGACCAGCGGCTGGAGGCCGTGGTCGGCGAGGAGGGTTTTGCCTTCCAGATTCTTCCAGGCAAAGGACTCGGAGCGGTGGGCGGCGAGGAAGAAGCCGTCGCGGCAGTTGATCTGGGCGAAGTGGACGGGCAGTGGCGAAATGCCCTTCTCGCGCGGAGGCCAGTTGGAAGAGACGGCGGATTGGATGATGTCGACGGCACCGTCGCGGATGAGTTCGTGGCTTCGCTGGCCGCGGGCGAGAACGGAGTAGGAAACGTCGTGGCCGTCTTCGCGCAGGAATTGGATCGCAGTGAGCAGCGGGGTGTAAAAGGCGGAATGGCGGGACGCCATGATTTTGAATTGCACGGTGATCTCCTAATCGATTTCGGCGAGCGATTCGGACGCTACGGCCGCGGCGCCGAACACGCCGCCGTAATATCCCAGTTGTGACGCCTGGACTTCGACGTGGCGATGGGGCCATGCATTTACTTCGCGCGGGAGGCGGGCGCGGATAGATTCGAGCAGCAACGGATTGTTTTCGGCCAGGCCGCCGGAGAAAACGATCAGTTCCGGATCGAGCAGGTGGATGACGGCAGCGGCCCCGGCGGCGAGGTAGCCGGCAAGGCGGCGAATGGCGCGGCGGGCACGCGCGTCGCCTGCGTTGGCGGCGGCGATCACCGCCGCGGCATCGGGCCAGGCGTCACCGGCGTAGCGGAGGAGCGCCGCGGAATTCGCGAAGAGTTCCAGGCAACCGCGGCGGCCACACGTGCACGCGGGGCCGGAGCGTGAGATTGGGATGTGACCGAGGGCGTTGGCAAAGGAGTGGCGGCCGCGATTGAGACGGCCGGCGGTGTAGCAGCCACCGCCGACGCCGGTGCCGAGGGTAAAGCAGACGAAATCGCGGGCTGAGCGAGCGAGGCCGAAATGCTTTTCGCCGACGGCGAGGGCGTTGGCATCGTTTTCAACGGCGACCGGCAGGCCGACCACCGGAGCCACTTCGGCGGCGATGGGGGTGCCGGTCCAGCCGGGAAGAACTTTGGTGGCATACGCCACGGTGCCGGTGCGACGGTCGACCCAGCCTGCGGTGGCGATGCCGAGGCCTTGAGCGGGGATGCCGAGATCGGCCGCGTGCCGGGCGCAGGCGGAGGCGGTGCGCTTGAGATGATCGAGCAGGGCGGCGCGGCCGGCGGTGGCCGGAGTCGGAACGGAGGAACGGAAGAGAAGCTCGCCGGAGGGAGAGACGGCGCCGAATTTGGTATTGGTACCTCCGAGATCGATGCCGAGAAAGGCGGCGGATGACGTGGGGCGGGCATCGCGGACAGCGTCGGCAAAGGCGCGGGTGATCTCGTGCGGGCGGGTAATGGCGGTTCCGACGACGATGGCGAGCGCGCCGGATTCGATGGCGCGGCGGGCATCGGCCGGAGACGAGATGCGGCCCTCCGCGATGACGGGGACGGAGACGGAGCGGCAAAACTGATCGAGGAATTCGGGATCGAAGCGGCTGATGTGCGCGGTGTCATCGGTGTACCCGCGGAGAGTAGGAGCGACGAGATCGGCGCCGGCGGCGATCGCCGCTTGGGCTTCGTCCAAGGTAGCGATATCGGCCATGACCGGGAGGGCAAGCTCGGCGCGGATGCGGCGGAGGAGTTCGAGCGCGCCGAAGCGTTTGCCGCGCGCAGTAACGTCTAGCGCGATGATCGAGGCGCCCGCGTGGGCGAGGGCGGCGGCAGCGTCGAATGTGGGAGTGATGAGAATACGGCCATCGCTCCAAAGCTGCTTCGCAATGCCGATGATGGGGACGTCGGTAAGCCGGCGGGCGTCGGCGATGTCATCGGCACCGTTGAGGCGGAGACCGGAGGCTCCACCGCGGAGGGCGGCTTGGGCGAATCGGGCCATCAGACCGGGGCCGTAAAAGGCGTCTTCCGGAGATGCCTGGCAGGAGACGATGAGCCGGCCGCGCAGGCGGTCGAGGATTGGTGGCAGGGTAGTCATATCAGAGGGCGGCCTCCGGCTGGTTGGCAGACTAAAAAATACAATGGTCTGCCCCGGTTAGATGCTGGCGGACCATGAACAGAGCAGGATAGCAGCCAGCAGGGTGAGGATGCCGAAACGCATCCGCGAGATGGCCGGCCCGGGTGCGTCGCGCCATTCGCCGAGGAGCAGGCCCATGAGATTGGCAACGAGGAGGCCGACAGCCAGGCTCAGGGGCCATCCGATGGAAGGACCGAGATGGCCGAGACGCGGTGTGGCGGCGCCATAGAGAAAGATGCTGCCGCCCCAAAGCAGGCCCATAGCCAGAGCAAGCGCCCAGCTTGCGGAGGCACCGTGCGCGAGGAGGAGCGGGGCGCTGGAATGGCGACGCATCAGCCACGTGCAATAAGCGATGTTGGGGAGAGAGCCCGCGCCGAGCATCAGCAGCCAGATGAGATTCGTGGCGGCGAAACGGGTCATACCCTGGTGGACGCCGGCATCGGCCATAGGCAAGGCGAGGGTATACCCGATATTGAACACGGCGGACATGACGCCGGCGCCAACGCAGAGGAGATAGGCGGCAAAGGAAGCACCTCCGGATTCCATTTTGGGCCGGCGGAGCCGGCCGGCGGACCCGCAAAGGGCAACGCCGGCCAGGAAGACGACCACGCCGGAGAGAAGGATGGCGAATTTGAAGTCGGGCTTCCAGGCGGGGTCGAAGAGGACGGGAACCAGAGAGCCAAGGGCCGAGCTGATGCCGATGACGAGGCTGTTGGCGAGGGAGACGCCGAGGCGGTCGACGCTGCGGCCGAAGAGGATGGCGCCGAAGCCCCAGGCGAAGCCGAACAGGAGGGCATAGGTGAGCGGCGCGAAAGGCATCGCGCGAAGGATTGCAAAAGGAAGGCCGGCGTTTTCGGCGAGCACGATACCCAGCGGCATGGCGAGGCATGCGATCAGGATGAAAACCAGCCAGATATTCTCCCAGCGCCACTTGCGGATGATCTTCATGGGCGCGGAGAACAGGCCGTTGGCAATGCCGGAGATTACGGCCAGAAGCAGACCGGAGAGCATGCGTTTTCCTTTCGCGGATGGGGAGGGCTCACTTTGGTCCTGGACACCACACTAGAGCATAAACCGGCGCGGGATGTCCGGGGGTCGTCCGTAGGGGCCGCATACATGCGGCCCGGACCGCAAGCCAGGAGCGCGGGCCGGGCATGCCCGGCCCCTACACAGCAGTACGGGCCCGGCTCAAAGCAGGCACATCACCGCGCATAATGGAAATGATGGAAACTCCCCTGACGGTTGTAATTCTGGCGGCCGGACTCGGCACGCGCATGAAATCGCGCAAGGCGAAGGTGCTGCATCGCGCTGGCGGCAAATCCCTGGTGGAGCATGTGGTGGAAACGGCGCGGGCGCTAACGGCGCCGGAGCGGATCTTTGTAGTCGTGGGGCATCAGGCGGGCGAAGTGGAGCGGACGCTGGCGGGAACGGGCGTACGCTTCATCCAGCAACAGGAACAGAAGGGGACCGGGCACGCGGTTGTGTCGGGCCGGGACGCGTTGTCCGGATTGGACGGCTACCTGATGGTGCTGTACGGCGATTCGCCCTTGCTGCGCGTCGAGACGCTGCGGCGGCTGGTGGAAATGGAAACGGCGGGAAGCGCGGCGGCGACGCTGCTGACGGCGCGCATGGCGGATCCGACGGGGTATGGACGGGTGATCCGCGACGGGCAGCGGGGTGTGCGGCGCATCGTGGAGCAGAAGGCGGCAACGCGGGAGGAGCTGGAAATCCGGGAGGCCAACATGGGGATTTACTGCTTCCGCGCGGACCTGTTCTGGCGGCACGCCGGGGAGATCCGGCCGGACAACCCCGCCCGCGAATACTACCTCACCGATATGGCGGAGATTCTCAACCGGGCGGGCCATACCGTCCAGCCGCTGGAGATCGAGGATGCGGGCGAGGCGCTGGGCATCAACGACCGGCTGGAGTTGGCCGCGGCGGACCGGATCCTGCGCGACCGGAAGTTGCGCGAACTGATGGTGGGCGGCGTGACGATCGAAAAGCCGGAGACGGTGACCATCGACGCGGACGCAACGATCGGAATGGACACCGTGATCGAACCATTTGCACAGATTCGAGGGAAGACGAAGATCGGGGAAAACTGCCGGATCGGAAGCTGCGCGATTTTGGAAGATGCAGAGTTGGGAGACGAGGTCGAAATCTCACCGTTCACGATGGTGGCGCGGTCGCGGCTGGAACGCCGGGCGCAGGCGGGACCGTTCGCGCGGCTGCGGATGGAAGCGCACGTGTGCGAGGACGCTCATGTCGGCAATTTCGTTGAGCTAAAGAAGACGCGGCTGGGAGCCGGGGCAAAGGCGATGCACCTGGCGTACCTGGGCGATTCGGACATTGGAGCGGCGGTAAACGTCGGCGCGGGAACGATCACGTGCAATTACGATGGGTTCGAGAAGCACCCCACGGTGATCGGAGGCGGAGCGTTCGTGGGAAGCAATTCGACGCTGGTGGCACCGTTGGAGATCGGGCCGGGCGCATACGTGGCGGCGGGGTCCGTGATTACCCAGCCGGTGCCGGCGGATGCGCTGGGGCTGGGGCGGGCACACCAGGTAATCAAAGAGGAATGGGCGAAGAAACGGCGAGCGCTGAAACGGGGATCGGGCGCCGCGGGACGGGTACCGGGGGCGGCGCGGTAGCGGTCCGGGCGGGCAGGCCCGGCAACCGTTAGATTGTCCGCCTCAGAATCTCTGGCTCCTTCCGGGAGTTTGGATACCCTCCGGACGGCAAGTGGACGTGCGGGCGCAACCAAACCCCTGGCTCTGGTATCATATCCTGTAAGGAAGGGAGATTCCCGCCATTTCGCTCGTTCCCGCCTTTGACGCGCGCCACAATCTTTTTTCCGAAGTGCGTTCCGGTCTGTAAAAGCCATGAAGATTCGAAACTTTGCCCTCGCTGCCACGCTGGTTGCCGCATCGGTGGTTCTTGCCCCCGTGTACGGCCCGGCTATCCACGCCCAAGACGGAAGAGGGCCGGAAGTCGCCTCCGGCTCGGGAATCCGCCTGCGGGCGACCGGCTCCGACGATCTCGACAAAGAGATGAAGTCGGTCGCAGACGTGTTTGCATTAGTGGAGAAGAACTTTGCCGACCCGGTCTCTTCGGAAAAGGCCTTTTATGGCGACGACGGGCGCGGCGGGGCGATTCCGGGGATGCTGCACACCCTGGATCCGCACTCGAATTTCGTGACTCCGGCGGAATACAAGGAGATGCAGAGACGCCAGCACGCGCAATATTACGGCGTCGGTATGCAGATCGGCATGGACGGGCCAAAGGTCATCGTCATGGAGCCGTTCGTGGGCGCGCCGGCCTATAACGCCGGCCTCCGCCGCGGCGACTGGATTTCGGCCATCGACGACAAAGACACCAAGGGGTTGGATTCCGCAGGCGTGGCCGACATGCTGCGCGGCGAACGCGGCACTCCCGTGAAAGTGAGCGTGACGCGCGAAGGCGCGGCGCAGCCGTACACGGTGACGATCACGCGCGGGAGCATCGATACCAGCGTGGTGGACGCTTTCTGGGTGAAACCGGGGATCGCGTTCCTTCGGGTGGAAAGTTTTGAGGCGCAGAATGTAGCGCAAGACACCGAAAACGACCTGAAAAAACTCGGCGAGCAGAACGTGCAGGGCCTGATTCTCGACTTGCGCGGCAACCTCGGCGGACTGGTGACGGAAGCCGTGGGCCTGGCCGGACGGTTCCTGCATAACGGGCAGGTTGTGGTCTCGCATCGCGGGCGTGCGGAACAGGAGCAGGTGTTCCGGGCCAAGGCCAATCCGGCGGCGCAGAAGTACCCGATGGTGGTGTTGGTGAACGGGAGTTCGGCATCCGCCTCGGAGATCGTCACTGGATCTCTGCAGGATCATGACCGGGCCTGGGTGCTGGGTGAAACGACGTTCGGTAAGGGGCTGGTGCAGGCGCAATTTCCTCTTTCCGAAGGCGCGGCGCTGCTGCTGACCATCGCCCACTACTACACACCGAGCGGACGGCTGATCCAACGGGATTATTCGCACGAGTCGTTCTGGGACTACTACGCTCACCGCAACCAGAACAGCGTGAACCAGCAGGACGTAAAAGCAACTGACAGTGGGCGGAAGGTGTACGGCGGCGGCGGCATCACGCCCGACGAGAAATACGACGCGCCCAAGCTGAGCCTCTTCCAGCGCCGGATGGGTCCGGAAGCGGGGCCAAACTGGTTCTATCGTTTCGCCAACACTTATTTCGGGTCGAACAAGCCGGTGCTGCCGGTGGGCTGGGAGCCGGATGACGCAGTGGTCAGCCGCTTCCAACAGTTCCTGCGGTCGCAGACGGCACCCTCGATTCCGTTCACGGATGCGGAATTCGCCGCCAACCGGGAGTGGATCAAGCAGCGGATCCGGTTCGAATTCTATTACCGTGCCTTCGACAAGAACACGGCCTACCGTGCTGAGTGGAAGGACGACCCGGAAGTGAAGCAGGCGATCGAGAGCATGCCGAAGGCACAGTCGCTGCTGAACCAGGCGCAGAAGGTATACGCCATGCGGCAGTAGGGCGAAACCTCATTTTTGCCGTCGAGACGCCGAGGCGCCAGGAATTCTTCCTGGTGTTCTCGGCGTTTCTGTTTTCCGGCGGTGAAATCGGCTCGCGATCTTTACGAACTCCCAATCAAAATACCGGTAAGAAAGACCAGCGCGCCGCCGAGGCCAACTTGCAGCGCGGCCGAGAGCGGTGGGGTCTCCATATAGCGGTTGCGGATCCAGGAGATGACGGCGAGTTCAACGACGACCACGGCGATGGCGGCGGTCATCGCCACGTTGAAATTGGGGACGAGGAACGGGAGAGTGTGGCCGATGCCGCCAAGTGCGGTCATACAGCCGCAGACCAGGCCTCGCAGCCAGGGATGACCGCGACCCGTAAGGCTGCCATCGTCCGAAAGAGCTTCGGCGAACCCCATGCTGATTCCCGCACCGACCGAAGCGGCCAGGCCGACCAGAAAGGCATCCCAGGGCTTGTGGGTGGCGAGAGCGGCGGCAAAGACCGGAGCTAGCGTGGAGACGGAACCATCCATGAGGCCGGCTAAGCCAGGCTGGACGACCTGTAGAACGAACAGGCGGCGGCTGGCCTCATCTTCTTCCCGCCGGGCGCCGTGATTGAGATTGTCTTCCGTGAGAGCTTCGGCGCGGTCCTCATGGGAGCGCTCTTCTTGCGCCAGATCATCGAGCAGCTGGCGGATGCCGGCGTCGCTGGTGCGAGCAGCAGCGCGCTCGTAAAAGCGGCGGGTTTCAACCTCCATGGCGGCCGCCTGGCCGCGGACAGTCTCCAGACCGAGCGGTTTGAAGAGCCACACGGGGCGGCGATTCACGAAGCCGCGTACGTCCTGGCGGCGGATCAGGGGGATGTGGTCGCCGAATTTTTCACGTGACAGCTCGATGAGACGGCGGCGGTGGCCGGACTCCTCCTCGCGCATGCCGTCAAAGATGGCCGCGCTGGCGGGAAAGTCCTGCCGAAGGCCCTCCGCGAAATCCGCGTAGATCCGCTCGTCCTCCTCTTCGAGCGAGATCGCCAGCGCCAGGATTTCACGCTCGGAAAGGCTGTCGAAGCTTCTCATGTTTTCAGGGTACGCCAAGTTACCGGGTAGGCAAGGGACGGCGTTCAGTCCTTTGCCGGCAGGATTCCACACAAGAGTGACGCTTTTTAGAATTTCAGGTGTAGCCCGGGGCTGTGGGTCTGTTTGACGGCGGGACGTGCGGCGATGCGCGGGTTTCGTGTGGCTATATCCACTGGTGCGGTTCGTGATCAATGACCAGGTGAAACTGGCCGCATACCGCATGTTCGAGGAAGGGCCGGGCTCGGCCGGCTCTACCGCAGAGCGGTGGCAGCGGGATAGGAGGTGAAAGAAATGGCATTGTCACCAAAGTCTATGGCGGTGACGAGTTCGCTTCTGTGGGGAGGCGCTCTGTTTACGGTTGGCATGGTCAACCTGGCATCGCCGGCGTATGGGGCGGAATTCCTGCGGATGATGAGCTCGGTGTATCCGGGATACAGGAACTCGCGGCAGTTGCCGGACGTGCTGA
>DATJMP010000119.1:0-3218 GCA_035508655.1 Bryobacteraceae bacterium | reverse complement strand
GACGCCGTGGTTTCCTTCGGGATGCGGGGCGAGTGGTGGCGCCGGCGAACGGACCGCGGCTGGGCGCATCGCCGTGTTACGATTCTACTGTTGGTAATACGGTACGGTAGGCCGTTCGCGAATCCATGCATATTCCCGATGGCTATCTAAGCCCGTCGACCTGCGCGGTGATGTACGCGGCGGCGGCGCCTTTCTGGTATGTCTCTCTGCGCCGGTTGCGGCGATTGCTGCGCAGCCGGCTGATCCCGCTGATTTCGGTATTCGCGGCCTTCTCCTTCGTGGTGATGATGTTCAATCTGCCTCTGCCCGGCGGGACAACGGGTCACGCTGTGGGGGTTTCGATTGCCAGTATCGTGCTCGGGCCTTGGGCGTCGATTCTGGCGATCTCGGTGGCGCTGGTAATTCAGGCGGTGTTTTTCGGTGACGGCGGTATCACGGCCCTGGGCGCCAACTGCTTCAACATGGCAATCACGGGGTCGCTGGTGGCTTACGCGATTTATCGCGCGGTTTCCCGGAACAGCCCGATTCGTTCGGGGCGGCGGGTGGCGGCGGCGGGGATTGCCGGATACGTGGCGATCAACGTATCGGCGTTGCTGGCGGCCGTAGAGTTTGGCATACAGCCGATTTTTTTCCGGGACGCGGTGGGAGCGCCGCTGTACGCGCCGTATCCGCTGAAGATCGCGGTTCCGGCGATGATGGCCGGCCACCTGACGATCGCGGGATTGGCGGAAGTGATTTTGTCGGCGGGGCTGGTGGCGTGGCTGCAGCGAAGCCATCCCGCACTTTTGCGGACGACGGCGCCGGGTGCGGTGGAAGAGGGCGAGGGCGCTGGCGGTTTCGGCTGGCCGCCGATGCGGCCGATGCTGATCGGGCTGGCCATCCTGCTACTGAGCACTCCGCTCGGGATCCTGACGGTCGGGTCTGCTTGGGGGGAGTGGTCGCCGCGAGACTTTGCGGACGCGGCGGCCCGACGGCAGATCGCCGCGGTTTCCGCGCACCAGGCGCCGCCAGCGCAGGCTCCGCAGGGGCTTGACCGCCTCTCTTCGATCTGGACGGCACCCTTTCCGGATTATGCGCCACGGTTTCTGCGGAGCGCGTCCTTCGGCTACCTTCTCTCGGCTGCGTTCGGTGCGGGGCTGATTCTACTCATGGCGGCGACCGCGGACCGGATCTTCGTGCGGCGAAGCGGGAGCGGCTAGAGTGGCTCGGAGAGGTTTCCTGGAGGGTTCGATCCACGGCTTCCTGGAGGCTCTGGAGCATATCCTGGAGTCGGAGGAAGTGGCTAAGCGGCGCGGCCTGCTGCAAAGCCTCGATCCGCGCGTGAAGTTGGTGGGGATGCTGGGACTGGTGATCGCCGTAACGACATCGCGCCATCTGGCGGTGATCGGCGCGGTGTTTCTGGTGGCGTGCATCCTGGCGACCGCCTCCCGCGTGCCGGCGCGCACGCTGCTGCGAGCATGGCTCCCCGCGCTGGCGTTCACCGGGACGATCGCCCTGCCGGCTGTCTTCTCGACGCCGGGCGCGGCCCAGTGGCGCGTTCCGCTGTTGGGATGGGCGGTGACAGCGCCGGGCGTTCGGACGGCGGCTTACTTGATCTCGCGGGTGGAGACGGCGGCGACGCTTTCCTTGCTGCTGGTGCTTTCGACGCCTTGGACGCACGTGCTGAAGGCGCTGCGTGTGCTACGAGTTCCGGCGGTTCTGGTGGTGGTGCTCGGAATGACGTACCGCTACATCCTGCTGCTGATCGGGACGGCAGGGGAGATTTTCGAATCGCGGCGGAGCCGGACGGTGGGCAGACTCGATCCCGGGCAGCGTCGGCGGATGGCGATTTCGGCGGCGGGAGTGTTGCTGAGCAAGACGATGTATCTTTCGGGCGAGGTGTACCTGGCAATGCAGTCGCGAGGATTCCGAGGCGACGCCTACGTGCTGGACGAGTTCCGGATGGAGGTGCGCGACTGGATGTGGCTGGCGCTGCTCGTTGGGCTGAGCACGGGGGCGGTGTGGGCGGGACAACGATAAAGACGGAGAGTCGATTGGCCGCGGCGGTGTTCGAGGTCGAGAATGTTCGCTACTGCTACGATCGGGTGGTGGCGCTCGATGGGGCGACGCTGACGGTGACGCCGGGCCTGCGGCTGGCGCTCCTGGGCGCCAACGGGTCGGGAAAATCGACGCTGCTGCGGCTGCTGGACGGGCTTTACTTCGCGGAGTCGGGCGCTGTGCAATTCGAAGGTGAGGCGCTGACCGAGGCGCGCTTCGACGATGAAGCCTTTGGTTTCGATTTTCGCAGGCGGGTGGGCATGCTCTTTCAGAATCCCGACGTGCAGTTGTTCAATCCATCGGTGTTGGACGAGGTGGCGTTCGGACCGCTGCAACTGCGCTGGCCTGCCAAGGAGATCCGCAACCGGGTCGAGGCCATGCTGGAGCGGCTGCACATCGCGCACCTCAAGGAGCGAGTGCCACACCGGCTATCCGGCGGCGAAAAGAAGCGCGTGGCGATTGCATCGGTGCTGATTCTCGATCCGCAAGTGCTGCTGCTGGACGAACCCACGGCAGCGCTCGATCCGCAAAGCCAGAGCCAGATGATCGAGATCATTGCCGGCTGGCAGGACAGCGGGCGGACGGTCGTGACCGCGACCCACGATCTGGACATTCTGGAAGAGATCGCGGACCGTTGCTGCGTGTTTCAAGCGGGCCGGGTGGTGGCGGACGGGACGCCGGCGGAGATTCTCGAGAACGAGGGATTGCTGCGGCGGACCGGCCTCTTGCACGCGCACCTGCATACGCATAGTTCGGGCGAGGTGCATTCCCACCCGCACCGCCACCACGATCATCGGCACTAAGAGCAGCCCGGCGGCGTGATAAGCTATACGCGTGGTTGTCCGTTGAACATGTCCGCCTCCGAACTCAGCCGCATCGGCGTGGCGATCGCCACAGACCTCCTGGAGAAATTCGACTCACTGATTGAAAAGCGTAGCTATACGAACCGGTCCGAAGCTTTTCGAGATCTCATTCGGGCGGAGCTGGTGCGGGAGACTTCGAGCCAGCCATCGGGACGGGTGATCGGGTCGCTGACGCTGGTGTACGACCACCATGTTCGCTTGCTGGAGGAAAAGCTCACGCAGATCCAGCACGACCACAACCGGCTGATTGTCTCTGTTCTACACGTGCACCTCAACCACGACAATTGCATGGAACTGATCGCGCTGCGTGGACCTTCG
>DATJMP010000118.1:0-9463 GCA_035508655.1 Bryobacteraceae bacterium | reverse complement strand
GAAGGGTTCGTGGACAGCCTGAAGGTGCTGGACGGAGGCCGGGTTTCGATTGCGGCGCTTTCGATCGGCATGGGGCAGGGAGCGTACGACGCGGCGCTGCGCTACTCCAAGCTGCGGCGGCAGTTCGGACGGCCGATTTCGGAATTCCAGGCGATTCAAAACAAGCTGGTGGACATGGCCACGGAACTGGACGCCGCGCGGCTGCTCAATTACCGTGCGGCATGGATGCTGGACCACGGGAAGCGCGTGACGCGCGAATCTGCGATGGCCAAGCTATTCGCTTCCGAAGCGGCCGTGCGCATTGCCAACGAGGCGGTGCAGATTCACGGGGGCTACGGATTCATTAAAGACTACCCGGTGGAGAAGTTCTACCGCGACGTGAAGCTGTGCACCATCGGGGAAGGCACGAGCGAAATCCAGCGGCTGGTCATCGCGCGGCAATTACTGAAAAGCTGATGAGCTTCGAGGAGCGGGTACTGGCCCACATGGCCACGGGAGTGGAGAACCGCGATCCGCATGCGCTGGCCATGCTGGGTACGCTGCAGCCGGGGAATGCGCGGCTCATCGGCATCACCGGTCCGCCGGGCGCGGGCAAGAGCACGCTGGTGAACGCGCTGGTTGCCGCCCTGCGCAGGCGCGGCAAAACAGTGGCGGTAATTGCCGTGGACCCGAGCAGCCGGATCACCGGCGGCGCCCTGCTGGGAGACCGCATCCGCATGCTGGGCCACTATGCCGACCGGGGCGTCTTCATCCGTTCGATGGCGAGCCGCGGGGCCTCGGGCGGGCTGGCCGCGGCGACGGCGGATATGGCGCGGCTGATGAGCGCCGCGGGCAAGGACTGGGTGATCATCGAAACGGTGGGCGTGGGCCAGGACGAAATCGAGATCGCGCGGCTGGCGGAGGTGACGGTGGTGGTGCTGATCCCCGGAATGGGCGACGACGTTCAGGCGCTGAAGGCCGGCATTCTGGAGATCGCGGATATCTTCGCGATCAACAAATCCGACCAGCCGGGCGCGGAGCGGCTGGAGCGGCAACTGGAGGACGAACATAAGCCGGTGGTGCGGACGGTGGCGAGCGAGGGCAAGGGGATCGAGGAACTGCTGAAGGCGATCGAGGGCATTGACGGCGCGGGCGTGAAACGGGAGCGGGCGCAATTGGAGGCAGAGGCGGAAGATTCGAGGAAGGGACGCGGAGAACGCACGGGAAGCGTGGAAAAAATCCAATGACTGCGGGGCCGACGTCACAATCTGTGTTTCCGTGCGTCGTTCCGGGACCAGTGGTTTGCAGCGTTACCGATCAACCGCTCCGCGACGGTCGCGGCTCCGATTCGGGGATACGCCACGAATGGAGCCGCAACCGTAAGGGAGCCGTCTGATCGCACGCCGAGTGCGCGAAGATTCCATTACAGTAGTACGAACGGAGAAACGATTGACAGCGGAAATCGGAATAATCGGGGGCAGCGGGCTGTACTCGATGCCCGGATTTGAAGAGCAGAGGGAGGTGGATATCGAAACGCCGTTCGGGCGGCCCTCGGACAATTTTGTGCTGGGCACGCTGGCGGGGCGGCGGGTGGCATTTCTGGCGCGGCATGGGCGCGGCCATCGGCTATCGCCCTCGGAATTGAATTTCCGGGCGAATATTTACGGCATGAAGTCGCTGGGCGTGGAGCGGATTATATCGCTCAGCGCGGTGGGGTCGCTGCAGGAGCGGCACCGGCCGCTCGATTTCGTGATTCCGGACCAATTTTTCGATCGTACGCGCGGGCGCATTTCGACATTTTTCGGCGAAGGCATGGTGGCACACATCAGCTTCGCCGACCCGGTGTGCCCGGAGATGG
This sequence comes from Bryobacteraceae bacterium, assembly GCA_035508655.1. Classification (GTDB taxonomy): domain Bacteria; phylum Acidobacteriota; class Terriglobia; order Bryobacterales; family Bryobacteraceae; genus DATGMB01. The sequence continues at coordinate 7,626 of DATJMP010000118.1, read as the reverse complement.
CGCGGGTAGTGGCCGGCGCCTGCCGGGCCGCGGGTGTGAATTCCGCGGAGGGCGGAACGTATCTGTGCATGGAGGGGCCGGCCTTTTCGACCAAGGCGGAATCCAACGTGTACCGAAGCTGGGGCATGGATGTGATCGGCATGACCAATCTGCAGGAGGCGAAGCTGGCGCGGGAGGCGGAGATCTGCTACGTTACGGTGGCCATGGTCACGGACTACGACTGCTGGCATCCGCACCACGACGCCGTTACGGTCAACGAGATTATCGCCAACCTGGTGAAGAATGCCGAGAACGCCTGCCGGGTGGTAGCGGAGGCGGTGGCGGCGGCGCCTAAGGAGCGCGGCTGCAAGTGCGGATCGGCGCTGGCCCACGCCATCATCACGGACCGTAAGCTGGTGCCGGAAGCGACCCGGCGCAAGCTGGGGATTCTGGTGGAGAAGTATCTGGATTGAGAAGCACTTCCTGTAGAGACCTGGCTGAGGAGACGCTGCGGCAGTGCATTGCGGGCCGACCGCCGAAGGAGTTGCCGCGGGCGCTGGCGCAGGATGCCTGCGGGCAGGCGCTGTTTTCGATTCTGGTGGAAGGCCTGGCGGACCGGTTCGATCCGGCCCTGGTGGATGCCTATGCGCGGCTGTTCCCGCAGGCGATCGCCCACGTACGTCCCGGCACCTTCGCGGATTCTCTGGTGGCCCGTTATGAGCGGGTGCGGAAGATCCGGCCGATTGCCGGGCGGCCGCACCGGATCTTCATCCTTTCGCGTGTGACGCTGGGCGCGGACGTGGCGGTTACGAGCGTGATGTTCGCGGCGGCCAAGCGCCGCTTCCCGCACGCCGAGCTGGTTTTCGTGGGGCCGAAGAAGAATTACGAGCTGCTGGCGGGCGACTCGCGGATTCATCATGCGCCGATCGAATACCGGCGCGGCAGCCTGCGCGAGCGGCTGGCGGTGTGGGACGACCTGTGCCGGGTGCTGGAAGACCAGCAATCCGCCGTGATCGATCCCGATTCCCGGCTGACGCAACTCGGGCTGCTGCCGGTATGCGCGGAGGACCACTACCATCTTTTCGAGAGCCGGAAATACGGCGCCGATTCGGCACGCTCGCTGCCCGAACTGGCGAGCGATTGGGCGGCCGAAACATTCGGAGTGGCGGGGGCCAAGCCTTACGTGGCGCTGGGCCGCATGCCGCAACGGGAGCCGTATATCGCGGTGAATCTGGGGGTGGGAGAGAATCCGGCCAAGCGGCTGCCCGATCCGTTCGAGGAAGAATTGCTGCGCCTGCTGGCGGCGACAGGCCTTCCGCTGGTGGTAGACAAAGGCGGCGGACCGGAGGAGGGTGCGCGCGTGATGGGCGCGGTAGAGCGCTCGGGAGCGGCGGCTTCGCTCTGGGAGGGGTCGTTCGCCGGATTCGCGGCAATTATTGCGGGCAGCCGGCTTTACGTGGGTTATGATTCGGCCGGGCAGCACGTGGCGGCCGCGTGCGGTATTCCGCTGATCAGCGTCTTCGCCGGGTTTCCGGTGCCGCGCATGTTCGACCGCTGGCGCCCGTCGGGCGAGCAGTGCCGGGTGATTCGTGTGGAGCGTCCACAAGTGGAGGCAACGCTGGCGCAGGTTCGGGAGGCGGTACGCGATGTGATGCCAGCCGGAAGCAGGCAATCGGTTTCGGCCCCGCAGAGCGGCGGAACGGCCTGAACGAACGGTGTAGGCCGCAATGGATTCAATTGCCGAAGGGACGGCTGCTTCGGTGGCGGCTCAGAAAAGGCGTACCGGCAAGTAGAGGCTACTCCTCCGCGGTGAAGTAGGCGCAGTCGGGGTGGTGGAAGACCAGGGCGCTGACGGAGGCTTCGGGGTCCATCATCATGCCTTCGGTGAGGTGGACGCCGATCTCTTCGGGGCGGAGGAGCTTCCACATGCCTTGCTGGTCGTCCATGTTGGGACAGGCGGGGTAGCCGAAGCTGTAGCGCTTGCCGCGGTAGCGGGAAGTGAAGCGGTCGTGCATGGTGAGGGTGGGGGGATCGGGGAAGCCCCAGTCTTCGCGGATGCGGCGGTGCAGCCATTCGGCGGTGGCTTCGGCGGTCTCGGTGGCGAGGGCGAGGATGCCGATGGATTTGAAGAATTCGCCCTGCTGCTTCCAGGTTTCGGCGCGGTCGCGGACGCACTCGCCGGCGGTGACGACGAAGAGGGCGAGGTGGTCGCGGCTGCCGGCTTCGTCGGGATCGAGAATGTAATCGCTGAGGCAGAGACCGTCTTCACGGCGCTGGCGTCCAAATTTGAAGGTGTGGAGCGGGCTGGACGCGCCGGGGGCGAATAAGTGGGTGGAATTGCCGTCGCGCTCGGCCTCGAAGAACTGCCAGACGGCGCGCACCTTCATGAAGCCGACGGCTTCGGATTTCAGCTCCTCCATTTTGTGGAAGAGGTCGAGGGCCTTGGGCTCGTGGGCGGCGAGATCCTTTTCGAAATTGCCCTTGTAGCCGAGGTTCTTGCCGTAGAGCATGAAGGGATTGATGTAACTCCAGAGCTCGGCGAGATGGGGGACGGAGCGGACCTTGCGGTCGAGATAGGGCGCGGGGGGGACGGGAATATCGGCGCGGACTTTGCGGGAGCGGGGGACCGCTCCCTGACGGTCGCGGCTCGGATCGGCAGGGGCGGCGGCGAACGAGGGTTCGGGAGCAGGCGGCACTTCAGCGGCGCGGTGGCGGGAGAGGACGCCGGCGCGGGAGGCCGGGTCCATGATGCCGTTCATGAGGCCGAGACCGGTCATGGCGTCTTTGGCATAGCAGACGGCTTCGCCATAGGCGGGCGCGATTTTGGTGCGGGTGAATTTTTCGGAGAGCGCGGCGCCGCCGACCAGCATCGGCACGCTGATGCCGGCGGCTTTCAGGTCCGTGGCGGTGATGACCATCTGCTGCGTGCTCTTGACGAGCAGGCCGGAGAGGCCGATGGCATCGGGGTGGTGCTCCTCGGCGGCGCGGATGAGCGCGTCGGGCGGGACTTTGATGCCGAGGTTGACGACGGTGTAGCCGTTGTTGGCGAGGATGATCTCGACCAGGTTTTTGCCGATGTCGTGGACGTCGCCTTTGACCGTGGCGAGGATGACCTTGCCGCGGGTTGCGCTTTCGGACTTTTCCATGAACTGCTCGAGGTGGGTGACAGCGGCCTTCATGGATTCGGCCGATTGCAGGACTTCGGCGACGATCAACTCGTTGTTGTTGAAGAGGCGGCCGACCTCGGTCATGCCGGCCATTAACGGGCCGTTGATGATATCGAGCGGAGCGGCGCCTTCGGCGCGCTTCAGGTCGAGGTCGGGGATGAGGCCGTCCTTGGTGCCCTGGATGATGTAGTTGGCGAGGCGCTGATCGAGCGGGAGATCTTCCGCGCGGGGCTTGACGCGCGCGCCGGCCTGGCGGAAATGGGCGGAGACGGCGGCGATGTGGAATTGATTGATGGCGACTTTTTGTTCGGCGGTTTGGGCGCGCCAGTCTTCGGGGGCGGTGCGGAGAGATTCGCCCTCGGCGTCGGCGGGAGGGGTGTTGAACAGGAGGTTTTCGGCGAGGCGGCGCTCGATTTCCGGGATGGAGGCGAAGCGCTCCAGCTTTTCGGCGTTGACGATGGCGAGATCGAGGCCGGCCTTGGTGCAGTAATAGAGGAAGACGGAATTGACGACCTCGCGGGCGGCGGCGGGAAGGCCGAAGGAGATGTTGGAAATGCCGAGGACCGTCTTGACCAGCGGCAGGTATTCCTTAACGAGGCGGATGCCCTCGATGGTTTCGACGGCCGCGCCGATGTAGTTAGCGTCGCCGGTGGCGCAGGGGAAGACGAGGGGATCGATGATGATGTCTTCGGGAGCGATGCCGTACTTTTCGGTGAGGAGCTGAACGGAGCGCTGGGCGACGGCGAGCTTGCGCTCGCGGGTGAAGGCCTGCGCCTGGATCTTATCCTCATCGATGGAGCCGACGACGAGGGCGGCGCCGTAGCGGCGGGCAACGGGGCAGACGCGCTCGAATTTTTCTTCGCCGTCCTCGAGGTTGATGGAATTGATGATGCTCTTGCCCTGGCAGTAAGTGAGGGCGAGCTCGATGGCGCGCGCATCGGTGGTATCGATCATGATGGGCGCTTTGATCTTGTGGATGAGCTTCTCGTAGAAGGGCGGGATGTCGGCGATCTCGTCGCGGTCGGTGGACTGGAGGCAGACATCGACGATGTGGGCGCCGTTGCGGACCTGGCGGCGGGCGATTTCGGTGGCCTCTTCCCATTTCTCTTCGGCCACCATGTTCTTGAAGAGGCGGGAGCCGATGACGTTGGTGCGCTCGCCAACGATCAAGGGGCGGGAGCTGTCCTCGGCTTCGACCAGGTCGATGCCGGAATAGAAGGCGCGGTGGGAAGGCGCGGGAATGGGGCGCGGGCGATGGCTTTCGGCCATCTGCGCGATGGTTTTGATATGCGCGTCGGTGGTGCCGCAGCAGCCGCCGACGATATTGAGCCAGCCGTTGCGGAGGAAGCGATCGAGCTGCGCGGCCATGGCGTCGGGCGTTTCGAGATACTTGCCTTCCTCGTTGGGGAGGCCGGCGTTGGGATAGCAGGAGATGCGGAAGGGCGCCATGCCGGCGATGGTGCGGAGGTGGTCCGTCATGAACTCGGGACCGGTGCCGCAGTTGAGGCCGAGCGAGAGGAGGCCGGCATGGAGGAGCGAAGCTGCGAAGGAGTCGGCGGTCTGGCCGGCGAGCATGGTGCCGATGGTTTCGATGGTGCCGGAGACCATGACGGGAATGGAGATGCCGAGCTCGGCGCGGGCGCGCTCGATGGCGATGAGGGCGGCCTTGACGGTGCGAGTGTCGTTGCAGGTTTCGACGAGGAGGACGTCGGCGCCGCCATCGATGAGGCCCTTGGCCTGGACGAAGTAGGCGTCGATTAACCCGGGGAAGGTGACACCGCCGACGACGCTGATGGCTTTGGTGGTGGGACCCATCGAGCCGGCGACGAAACGGGGCCTGGCCGTTGTGGAGAATTCGGCGGCGGCCTGGCGGGCAAGTTGGGCGGCGAGGCGGTTGAGCTCGTGAGCGTCGGAGGCGATGTCGTATTCGGCGAGGACGAGCGGGGTGGCGCCGAAGGTATCGGTTTCCACCATGTCGGCGCCGGCAGCGAAATAGGCGCGATGGACGCCGAGGATGACGTCGGGGCGAGTGCGGACGAGGTTTTCGTTGCAGCCTTCGAGGGATGGGCCTCCGAAATCGGCAGCGGTGAGATGGTGCTGCTGGAGAAGAGTGCCCATGGCACCGTCGAGCACGAGGACACGTTGTTCCAGGATGTCGGCGAGCGCGCGGTGGCGCTCCTTAGGGGTGGTCATAGGCAGAGAGTGATCCTTCAATTTTAACAGGATGGGGGGATTTTCATTCGGCGCGGGGCGAGGCGGGTTGCCAACCCGCCGCAGGCTGCCAGCCTGCCCTACGAATTGCATTAGGATATCCGTATGCGAAAGTCAGCAGCTTGGATTTGCCTGGTATGGGCGGCGGCGTGGGGGCAATCGCGGGCGACGGTGGAGGTCGACGCGGGGCAGGTGGTGCATGCGATTCCACGCACGATCTATGGGACGTTTCTGGAACCGATCGGGCACAGCACGTACGGCGGACTGTGGGCGCAGGTGCTGGAGAATCCGAGCTTCGAAGACAACTTGTGGAGCGCCGGACGGATCCGGCAGATGCTGGCGGACCGGCCGGAGCTGGTGGAGAGCTCGAACATGGGGCTGCCGCTGCCGTGGCAGCCGCTGGACGCGGCGCAGGGATGGCGGTACGAGCCGCGGTGGGGAGACGCGGCGAATTCGGCGCGGTCTCTGCTGATCATGGCGTTGCCAGGCAAGCAGACGGGCGTGCGGCAGATGGTGTACCTGCCGGTGCACCGCGTGCTGCGGTACTCGGGAAGCTTGTGGGCGAAGCCGGTGAGCGGCGGGCGGGAGATCGAGATTTCGGTGCGGCGGAGGAACCGGGCGGATGAGGTGCTGGCGCGGACGACGGTAAAGGCACAGGCGGCCGGGTGGTCACGGCTAGAGTTCGGGCTGGAAATTCCGAAGGGCGCGCTGGCGCCGGGAGAAGCGGCGGACTTCGTGATTGCGGTTTCCGACGAAGCGCGGATGCTGGTGGACGAAGCGTTCCTACTGCCCGAGGACCACGCGGACGGAATGAACCCGGAGATGGTGGCGATGGCGCGGGCGCTGCGGACGCCGGTGGTGCGGTTCGGCGGGAATTACACGTCGGGGTATCACTGGCGGGACGGCGTGGGGCCGATGGACAAGCGGCCGACGATGCTGAACCAGGCGTGGGGAATGCCGGAATATAACGATTTCGGCACGGATGAACTGCTGCGGTTCTGCCGGCTGGTCGGGGCGGAGCCGCAGATCGCGCTGAACCTGGGCAGCGGAACGCCGGCGGAAGCGGCCGACTGGGTGCGGTACGTGGATGGGAAATGGAACGGCGGCGGACTGCTGTGGGAACTGGGGAACGAGCTGTGGGGAAATTTTCAGATCGGGTATCCGACCGAGGCGAGAGTGGCGGAGCGGACGAAGACGTTCAGCGGCGCGGTGCGGGCGGTGGACCCACGGGCGCGGCTGATCGCGACGGGGCAGGACCCGGACCACTTCGAGCCATGGAACGCGGCGCAGCTGCAAAACGCGCCGGACGGGTTCCAGTTTCTTTCGGCGCATTTTGTGGTGCAGACGGCGCAGGTGATGAGGGCGAACGCTTCGCGGGAGTTCGTGGCGAAGGCGGCGCTGGCGCTGCCGGTGGGGCTGGAGCGGCAACTGCGAGCCATGGAACGGCAGATCGAAGGAGACGCGCGGGCACGCGGGAAGGTACGGATCGCGTTCACGGAGTGGCTATTTGCGGGGCGGGCGGAGGAGACGCCGATGTACGGCAACCTGGGCGGGGCGCTGTGCACGGCGGGATTTCTGAATACGCTGATGCGGGTGGCGGACTTCACGCCGGTGTCGGATATGACGGGGCTGATGGAATTCGGCGGCATCTGGCAGAAACAGGGGAGGGTGTACGGAGTGCCGGCGTATTGGGCGTTCCGGATGTATTCGACGGCGGATGCGACGCGGCTGGTGGGGACGAAAGTGGAAGGCGGCGAATACGAGGTGGACGAAGGCGTGCGGCGGCTTCCGACGATTCATGGCGTGCCCTACCTGGATGTGGCGGCGGCGCTGAACGACGGAGGGACGAAGCTGACGCTGTTCTGCGTGAACCGGAGCCTGGCGGAGGCCACGGAAGCGGACATTCGGGTGAAGGGATTTCAGGCGGCTTCGGCGAGAGGCCAGGAGCTGACGGGAGATCTGTACGAGGGAAACGGGCCGGACCGGCCGGAGGCGGTGTCGCCGCGCGTGGTGCCGGTGAAAGTGGAAGCGGGAGGATTGCGGCACACGTTTCCGGCGCAGAGCGTGACGGTGATCGAACTGGAGAAGTGAGGGCGTGAGCGAGCCTGGCAAGCGGCCTCCGAGAGACGTTGCCCGGCGCAACGGAGATATGATGAGGCGCATGCGGATCAGGTTGATTGGCGTTTTGGCGTGCGTGCTGCCGGTGGCGGCGGCGTCGCTGCCGACGGCGAAGCCGGAAGAGGTCGGAATGTCCTCGGAGCGGCTGGCG
>DATJMP010000117.1:0-10234 GCA_035508655.1 Bryobacteraceae bacterium | reverse complement strand
AGTATGCCCTCGCGCGTGAAGCCCAGACGCCGCGGGATGGCACAACTCTTGTGATTCTCCGTGCCGCAATGGATAGTGACCCGGTGCAGCCCGGTCTCCTGGAAGAGATACTCCAGCAGGCCGACGCAGGAGCGGGTCATGAAGCCCTTGCCCTGATGGGCGGCATCGATCCAATAGCCGATGCTGCATTGCCGGTTGTTCCAGTCGATGGGGTGGCAGCCCACGCTGCCGATGATGCACCCGTCGAGCCAGATGCCCGCGTTGGGGCCCTGGCTGGCTTCGTACTGCTCCAGGCGGGCGGCAATGAAATCGCGGATGTCGTCGGCCGAATGGGTGCGGTCCACCCAAGGCAGCCATTGCCGCAAATAGGCGCGGTTCTGGTCGGCGACGGCATAAAGATCCTCCGCATCCGACATCGCAAACTGCCGAAGCTCCAACCCCGGAGCCAGCTCCAGCCGGAACATCACGCCGTTCCCGCCGGCTTCTGCGGATTGCGCGATTTGGAAATGGAGGGCATCTCGTGCGTTTCCGGCTGCATGGCGTAGGCCAGCAGGCCCGCCTTCAGAATCTCAAACGCGGTTTGCGGATCGTCGGCATAATGGAACAGCTCCAGGTCCTCCGGCGAAATCATCCCGTACTTCACCAGCGCGTCGAAATTGATGATCTCCTTCCAGTAGCTCGAACCGTAGAGGACGATGGTGAGTTTCTTGGCGAGTTTCTGTGTCTGCGTCAACGTCAGGAGCTCCATCAGCTCGTCCATGGTGCCGAAGCCGCCCGGGAACACCACCAGCGCTTTGGACAGATAAGCGAACCAGAATTTGCGCATGAAGAAGTAGTGGAACTCGAAGGACAGTTCCGGCGTGATGTAGGGATTGGGGAGCTGCTCAAAGGGCAGGCCGATGTTCAGGCCTACCGTTTTGCCGCCGGCTTCGAAGGCGCCGCGGTTGGCGGCTTCCATGATTCCCGGTCCCCCGCCGGAGCAGACCACGAACCGGTAGGTGCTGTTGGTGAACTGGTCCGCCCACTCCGTCAGCAACCGCGCCAGCGTACGCGCGCCCTCGTAATATTCCTTCAGCGGCCCGTCTTCCTCCAGGCGGGCCGAGCCGAAAAACACGACGGTATCGCGGACTTTCTCGCGGCGGAAATGCGCCAGGGGCTCCAGATACTCGGCCAGGATGCGCATCGCGCGCGCATCCGGGCTGTTCAGAAACTTCTCATTCAGGTATGCGACCGGGCGGCGTCCGCCGGTCACGGGAGGGTCAGGCAGTTGGTTGGCACTCGACATTCTGCTTCCGCTCTAGCTCTTCGACTCTTTTTTTCAATTCACGCACCGTCTTCAACATTTCCGGCAGCCGGGGAAAGGCGGTGACCGAGCGCAGCCAATCGTTGGCGGCGAAGGCGGGCGAACCGGAAATGCGGGCCCCGGCTTCAACGTCGCCACCGATCCCGCTCTGAGCATACACGATGGCGCCTTCCCGCACGCGAAGGTGACCGGATGAACCTACCTGCCCGGCCAGAAGCACGTTGCGCTCCAGGACTGTGCTGCCCGCCAGGCCGGTCTGCGCGCAAATGATATTATCCTCGCCGACTACACAGGCATGGCCCACCTGCACCAGGCTATCGATCTTGGCCCCACGCTTCACCCGCGTCTCCCCTACCCTGGCGCGATCGACCGAAGTCAGGCTCTGGACTTCGACATCGTCTTCCAACACGGTGATACCCGCCTGGACGATCTTCTCATGGGTTCCGTCCGGGCGCTTGACGAAGCCAAAGCCGTCGCCGCCCACGACGACGCCGTTCTGCAGCGTGACGCGGTGGCCGATGCGGCAGAACTCGCGCACGACCGCGTGCGAATGGGCCAGAAAATCGTCGCCGATTTCGGCGCCCTCATACACGACCACGTGGGGGTGGAGGACGGCATTGCGTCCGATGCGGACGCGCTCGCCCACGACGGCGAACGGCCCAATCGAGCAGCTATCTCCCACCACCGCGCTCGCCGCCACAAACGCCAGGGGGTGTACTCCCGGCGCCGGCCGGGGAGGCTGGTAAAAAAGCGCCTGAACGCGGGCGAATGCCAGGTCGGGATTATCCGAAATCACGCAGGCCATTCCAGGCACGGGCTGCGCAACCAGAATGGCGCTGGCTCGGGTTTCCCGCACCCTATGCGCGTATTTAGGATTGGCCAGAAAGGTAAGATCGCCGGTTCCGGCATGCTCCATTCCCGCCAGCCCCGTGATTTCCAGTTGGCCGTCGCCCTCCAGCCGGCAGCCGAGCCGCGCGGCGATTTCCGCAAGCTTCATAGAAATTCCAGCGTAGCATCAAGGGCCGGGGGCGCCCCACGCGGGAAAAGGGGGCAGCCGCACACGCTGCTAGCGCGCAATGGTACACAGTTTTGGCTTGGTGTGAGGCCTCTTACCCTAGGCCATTGACGGAACATGGCCGCCATTGGTACCGATGGTTAGTGCTTGCCAATAGCGGTTGCATTGTCGCTCGAAATCTCACTAAGCGCTATGTAGTCGGAGAAAAGCAGCCCGCCTACCGCACACTGCGGGATACCATTTCCGACGCGGCCAAGAAACCGATCCGTATGTTGCGGCGTGGCGCGGGACAACGCCGGAAACTGGAAGACAACGAGTGCTGGGCGCTGCGCGATGTGAGCTTTGAGATTTCGGCCGGCGAGGTGGTAGGAGTGATCGGCCGCAACGGCGCCGGCAAGAGCACGCTGCTCAAAGTGCTCTCGCGGATCACCGAGCCCACGTCGGGGACCGCGGACCTCTACGGGCGGGTGGGAACGCTGCTGGAGGTGGGTACTGGATTTCACAATGAACTCACCGGGCGCGAGAACATCTACCTGAACGGCGCCATCATGGGCATGCGGCGGGCGGACATTGCGCGCAAATTCGACAGTATCGTGGCCTTCGCCGAAGTGGAAAAGTTCATCGACACACCGGTCAAACATTATTCGAGCGGGATGTACCTGCGGCTGGCCTTCGCGGTAGCGGCGCACCTGGAGCCGGAGATTCTGTTTGTCGATGAAGTCCTGGCGGTGGGCGACATGGTTTTCCAGAAGAAATGCCTGGGCAAAATGAGCGACGTGGCGCGCGAGGGCCGCACTATTCTGTTCGTGAGCCACAACATGGGCGCGATCCGCTCGCTGTGCACGCGGGGTATCGTGCTGGACGGCGGCACGGTAGTGGCCGATGGGGATGTCGGAGGCAGCATCGAGGCCTATCACCGGATGGGCGCGGAAGCTCAGGCGAACGCGGGCACCCGATTGGAGCGCGGCGGCATCAGCATTCCGAGACTGCTCTCCCATCCAGGCCGCACGATTGCTCAGGAGGATGCCTTCGAAGTAGCGTCCACTATGCGGGTGGACGCCGACGTCGTCGGCTTCACCATCTGGTGCATCATCGAGGACATGTACCAGCGATGCATAGCGAGGGCCCGCATCGACCATTCCGAGGTGGGCAGCCGGGAGAGTTGGCGCGGCACCTACGAACTCCGCCTGAAATGGCCTGCTTTGTGGCTGGAATCGGGCCTGTACACCGTGTATTTCAGGGCCCGGCTCTCTGGAGCGAATTCCACCGAGCGGTACATTTCCGACGTGCTTCACCTGGATGTGGCCGGCACCACCGCCAGCCAGGGCGGGATCCTGAACCCGCACACCAAATGGGAAATCGAAGGACTGTAAAGACTGCGGGACGGGAGTTGTATGAGCCTATTTTCAGCTCAGCCCGATTTCGAACTCTGGGATAGCGCGTGGTCCTCGCTTCCGGCCGATGGAATTCAACTCTTCACCCGGGGAACGCCGCACAACATCCATGCATTTCGCCATCGGTGCTACTTCGAGGATCTCTGGCCCCTGATCGAACGATCCGGAGGCATGGGGCGGTACCTGGAGATCGGCGCCGGACGCGGCACAACGTCGATGTACCTGGCCAGCCGCGGCTGTGATGTGACCCTGCTGGACTACAGCCCGACCGGGCTTGCGGTGGCACGGCGCAACTTCGTGCGCGAGGGCCTTCCCACACCGCGCACCGTGGTGGCCGACGCGCGGAGCACGGGACTGCCGGCGGCGGAATACGACTGCGTATACAGCATGGGGCTCCTCGAACACTTCGACGACCCCAAACCGGTTCTGGACGAGATTCTGCGGGTTCTCAAGCCGGGCGGACACCTTTTCACGGTGGTAGTCCCGGAGCTGCCCGGTTCGGTTCGCTACCTGGCCTACGGTCTTTTCGCGCCCTGGAGGCTTACACCGCTGCTGCTGCCGCGGCCGGTCACGGCCTGGGCGAAGCGGGTAGTGGGCCGGGCGGAGGCGGTGCGGCTGCCCAGCCGGACGGAGTTCGACGCCCAGGAGTACATCCGGATGCTTCCGCGGGACCGGGTGACAGACGTCCGCTGGTGGTATTACAGCCCGTACCACGAGATTTACCGCAGCCGTGTGGCGGAGCGGTTCATCCTAATGCCCGCCTACCGGCTGCACCGCGCTCTCCGACGGCGATTCGTATACCCGTCGGCACGGACTTCGCGGGCGTTCGCCGGGGCATTTCTGCTAACGTTTCGGAAGCAGTAACCGGCTCGATGCCGATTCCTGATACGATCTCCGCATGTTCTCGCGGAGAGAGTTTCTGGCTACGGCTTCGAGCGGCGCGGCAATGGCGGCGGCATCACCCGAGACGCGCAAGCCGAATTTCATCGTGTTTCTGGCGGACGACCTGGGCTGCCACGACCTGGGCTGCCTGGGCGCGGCCGACCTGAAAACACCGCACATCGACGGCCTGGCCGCCTCTGGCGCGCGCTTCACGAACTGGTACGCGGCGGCGCCGGTTTGCGCGCCTTCGCGGGCCGGTCTGCTCACCGGCCGGCATCCGATCCGCGCAGGCGTTCCGAATAACGGCCCGGCACTTCGCCCTTCGGAGCAGACGATCGCTTCCCTGCTCAAACCGGCCGGCTATGCCGCCGGCATCTTCGGCAAATGGCACCTCGGCTCGCAGCCCGACACTATCCCCAACGCTCACGGATTCGACCGCTTTACCGGGTTTCACTCCGGTTGTTTCGACTACTACTCGCACCGCTACTATTGGGGCGAACGCTCGAATCCTCCGCTGGTGAATTATCACGACCTCTGGCGCGACCACACCGAGATCTTCGAAGACGGCACTTACTCCACCGAACTGTTTGCGCGCGAGGCCGCCCAATTCGTCCGAGACCACCGCGCCCGTCCGTTCTTTCTGTATGTGCCGTTTAACGGCGTGCATTACCCGATGCATGCCCCGCGGCAGTACGTAGACCGCTTCCCTTCCCTGGATCCGGAACGGCGGATGTACGCGGCCATGCTTTCGGCAGTAGACGATGGCGTGGGACTGGTAATGCGCACGGTACGCGAGCTGGGCCTGGCGGAGAACACGATGGTGATTTTCACCGGCGACAACGGCGCCACGCGCGAGGCGCGCGCCGGACTGAATCAGCGCCCGGCGCGGGCCGGCGATAACCGGCCCTTCCGCGGCAATAAGTTCAGCGCCTTCGACGGCGGCATGCACGTTCCCATGGTGATGAGTTGGCCCGGAACGATTCCCAAAGGGGAATTGCGGAGACAGGTGGGCAGCCACCTGGATTTGCTGCCCACGATCCTCACCGCGGCCGGCGCGACCGTGCCCAAGGACCGGACGATGGACGGCTTCAATGCCCTTCCGATGGCCGTCTCCGGAGCCGCCTCACGCCACGATGGCCTGTTCTGGTCGTCCGACGGCCAGCTCGCGGTGCGGCGCGGCGCCTGGAAACTGGTGCGCGGCGGCAAGACCTTCGACGGCACCCCGGAGGGTTCCCAGCCGCTCTCCGGCGACGATGCCCTCTTCCTATCCAACGTGGAGGAGGACCCGGGCGAGTCGCGCAACCTGCGCCACCAGAATCCCGCGCTAACCGATGACTTGCTGACCTTGGCCGAGAAATGGCTCGCGGACGTGCAGAAACCGTAAGGGGAGGGGGATTTAGCTGGAGGAGAGCTACTTGGATTTGCGGACGATCTTGCGGCCGAGCACAGGAATGTAGCGATAATAGCAGCGGTGGCAGCGATGCACGCCGATCCCGAACAGGTTGAGAAAACGTTCGAAGCGCGTCCGCGGGCGTGACAGGCGCACTTGAAAGCCCTTACACTTGGGGCACATCACGTCTTCCAAGATGGGGCGCGAATGCGAAGCGCGCCGCCGCTGGGGCGCCGGCGGAGGGTCGCCTGTCGGGCTGGCGGGAGGCCCGGCTGGAGCGGCTGGCGAGTCCGTGATTTCGGACGGCGGCTCGATTCCGGAGGGCGGTTCGACTCCGGGAGGGGCCGGGAATGGCGCGGGCCGACGAGCGGCCGGCGGATCGATCACGGGCGTGGCTGTTCCCGCGAATGCCTCCAAGGGTTGAGGCGGCACAATGAGCATTGGTACCGGCGATGGGGGAGCCGGGAGGGGGATCGGCGCGGCCTCGGTGCCGGCGGCGTCCGGCGAAAACTGCTTCGCCATGACGTGCAGCAGGCGCACTTCGGTGACTACCTTCTGGAACTCGGGTGCGGTGTCCCGCTCGGCGGTGAGGCAGCGTTCCGCCAGGCGCAGAGCCGCCGCGCGCACAGCCGAGGGACCTTTGAGGGCCCCCGGCCTGCCTGGCAACAGGCGCATCTCTTCGCTGCCGGCGGGCCGTCCCGTGAGCATGGCATAGAGAGCATTGCCGAAACCGAGGAGATCCTCCAGGGGGTCGGGGTAGCCTCGCCGCTCGCCAGTCAGCAGGATGGCGTCGGACGAGCGGATGACGATGTGGTCGGGATCGACGGCGCCGTGCGAGCGGCCGTCCTCATGCAGTTCCCGCAGAGCGCTGGCGACATCGGTGGCGTGCCGTAACGCGGGTTCCAGACCGAGCGGGCCCTTCTCAAGGATCTGCGCGAGTCTCTGGCCGGCCTGGCGTCCGCGCGCGGATTCGAAGGCTAACGGCACTTCGCCTTACCTCAGCTGGCTTTGCGTTCTTCGGCGCCGGCACTGAAGGTCGACTGCAAGGAATCCAGCGCTTCCACCACGCGTTCCACCAGATCGTCGGTCTGGGACATCGCGGTGCGGACGGAGTCCAGGGCCGCGCCCTGAGTCTTGAGAGTTCGTTCGAAGCCGCGAACGTCGCGGGTAACCGAATCACGCAAGGCGGCTGCGTCTCCGTCCCAAACGTCCAGGCTTTCTTCGAACTTCTGCAGCCGCTCAAGGGCCGTGGTCACTGCCAGATCGATACGCGACACTTTCTCGCTGAGCAGCGCGAAGGCGCGGTCCAGGCGCGCCATGGCCGGGTCATCATAGTCGGCGAAACGGCGCTCGGGCCTGGCATCGGCGCCGCGTGCGGCCGGGAGGCCGCCCTCACGGACTGCTTTGAGCAGCTCGCTGGCAATCCTTTCGACACTGGCGATGGAGCGCTCCTGGTCCTCGAGCCGCGCGGCCATGCGGGTTTCCAGGACCTGGATTTCGCTTGGGCCGGCATCAGCCGGAGCAGCCGAAGCGGCGGGTGCGGATACCGCCGTCAAGGCCGCTCCGCCGGATGCCGCCGGTGAGTGCGGTACGATGGCTGCGCCGCGGCGTGCCGCCGACGAGAGCAGCCATAATTCCAGTTGCAGGCGCTGCGCGCTTATGAATCGGCCTTCCGGGGATTTCGCCATGCAGCGCGCCAATAAACGATCCACCAGTACGTTGCCGTATGGCTTCGGTTCCTCGTTTAGCAGTGCCTCCACTAAGGCTTCGGGATTCTCCTCAGCAAACGCCGGCGTGCCAGTGAACAATTCATAGACAATGACGCCAAAAGAAAAGATATCGCTACGCTTGTCGGCAGTCTCGCCGAGCACGACCTCCGGGGCCGTGTACGCGGTGACCCCGAATTCGGCCGGGGCGCGCAACTCCAAACCAGAGCCCGCAATCTTGATTGCCGAAGGGGTCAAAGCACCGTGGCATTCGCCTCTGGCGTGCCACTGCGTCAGCCGCTCCGCGATGCTGACGGCCAACTGCAGAGCTTCGGCCGCCGGGAGGCGGTTTCCGCTGATGCGTTCGGCCAGTGTTTGAAAAGTCGTCATAAGACCTCGTGCAGGCTCTAACCTCTAAGTTATCCAGTAGATCAGGATTAGCCAGGGGAGACAAGTACTCCCTGGTGCATAAGGTTCTAGTGGTCCGGTATCGGTACCCCTGCCTTCAGGGCATGAAATGGAAAATCGGGTCTGCTTGAGCCGTCGCGCGGGCGAGCCGCCTCCATTTTGGGTTTTTCGTTATCCTTGGCTAGGGGATTAACCCCGTCAAAGGACAGATTCGCAATGGACCGCCGACAGTTTCTAACCCAATCCGTAGGGGCAGCCTCGCTGCTGGCCCAGAATAACGGGGGCCGATCCGCCCGTCCCAATATTCTGCACATCATGTCGGATCAGCAGCAATGGGCTACTATCGCCGGCCGCTCCTCCTGCCGCACGCCGAATCTGAACCGCCTGGCGGAGTCGGGTATGCTGTTCGAGCGGCCTTATACCCCGAGCGCCGTCTGCTGCCCCGCCCGCGCGATGATTCTTTCCGGCGCTTACCATTGGCATAACGGCGTTTATAACCAGATTCATTCCGCCCCATCGGTCCACCGCGATATGAATGCGGACGTGGTGCTCTATTCGAATCGCCTGCATGACGCCGGATACCGAATGGGCTACGTGGGAAAGTGGCACGCGAGCTGGGTGCGCTGCCCCGCGGATTTCGGCTACGAAATGGCGGCTGTGAACAGTTGCGACCCGGCCATCCTGCGGAAGTACGACCTCAATCCCGATCGCGTGCAAACGCCCCCGGACAAGCTGCGGCAAACCGCCTTGCGGATGATCCAATGGCCGGGAGCCGACCCCGCGCCGGCATGGGGGTACGCCGAAGGTCCCGTCGAGGCGACGCCAGAATGGCGGATTGCCGAGTCCGCGGTGCGCATGCTGCGGAGGTTCGCCAAAGAGCCGAAGCCGTGGCTGCTGGAAGCCCACTTCATCCAGCCGCATGACCCTTACTTCCCACTGAAACAGTATCTGGACACCTACGACCCGGGTTCTATTCCGGTGCCGCGCAGCTTTCACGATACATTTGCCGGGAAGCCGGGCCTGCACCGCCGCGAATCGTCTACCTGGGGCAACGTGAGCGAAGGCGACTACCGCCAGAGCCGGGCCTGTTATTACGCATCGGTAGAGCAACTGGACCGGCAGATCGGCCGCATTCTGGATGCGCTCGACGAAAGCGGACAGCGGGACAACACCATGGTTGTGTTCACCACCGATCACGGCGACATGTGCGGCAATCACCGCATGTGGATCAAGGGCTGGATCCCATACGAAGAGACTTACCGCGTTCCGTTGATCATCCGCTGGCCGGGCAAGATACAAGGCGGTTCCCGGTGCGGCCGGCTGGTGCAGACTCACGACCTGGCTCACACTTACGTGGCCGCGGCGGGAGGGCAATCCCTTCCGTTTGCGGATGGGCGCGCGCTGCAGCCGCTTTTCCAGGGCTCTGAGGCGTCTTCCTGGCCGGACCAGATCATGTGCGCGTATTACGGCGGCGAATTCCTATATACGCAGCGGATCGGGATCACGGAACGCTTCAAGTATGTCTTCAACGGTTTCGATATCGACGAGTTATACGACCTGGAGCGCGATCCCGAAGAGATGCACAACGCCATCGAAGATCCCGAGTACGCGAAATATGCAGGCGATATGCAGGCGCGGCTTTACGAGATGATGGCCGCGGTGGAGGACCCGTACGGGATGCCGCCCGGCTGGCACCAGTCGGGCAACCGGCCGGACCGGTACGGGGCGCCGCGGTATTTGCCGCGGGGAAAAAGGCTGGGGTGAGTTGGGCGCGGGATTCGGGGGGCGGTCGGGAACCGCTCGCTGACGCCCGCGGCTCGGATGGGGATGCGGTAGGGGCGGGATTTTCTGTTGGTCAGGTATGCCGGCTTGAAAGCCGGCATGGCCGGCCAGGAGGCCGGCTCTACGGCTTCCCTGCCACTTTGCGGAAAAAAGCCAGGGATTGGGCGGCGCATTCGGGCCAGCGGAAATGCTCGGCACGCAAGCGGGCGCGACCGGCGAGATCGGCTCGGAGGCTTTCGGATTCGAGCAGGCGGCTCAAGCCCGCCTGCAGTTCCGACACGCTGCGCGGATCCACCAGCACGGCCGTATCACCGGTGACTTCCGGCAGAGAGGAAAGGTTCGAGGTAACCACCG
>DATJMP010000116.1:0-4766 GCA_035508655.1 Bryobacteraceae bacterium | reverse complement strand
GATCGACTACCGGGTCGCCCCCGCTCACAAACCGGGCGATGCCTCGGAGGATGTGGACGCCGCCGTCGAATTCGTCCGCCGCCACGCGGAACAGTTCAAAGTGGACTCATCGCGGATCGGACTGCTGGGCGAATCCGCGGGGGGCTATCTCGTTCTCATGGCCGCTTCCCGTCTGGGCGGCGACCGGATCCAGGCGGTTGCGGCCGTCGGCGCGCCGGCACAACTGTGGACCCTGGCTCCGGAAATCATCACTCACGTCGAAGGCGTGTTTGGCCTCCAAGGCGAAGTGGCTCTGCGGGCGGCTTCGCCCATCATCCACGTCTGCGAGTCAATGCCGCCGGTGCTCCTGCTGCACGGCTCCCGGGACGAGCACGTGCCACTGGTCCAGGCGGAAGCCTTGTACAAGGCCATGAAAGCCAGGCAGCAGTCTTGCGAACTTCACATCATTCAGGATGGCGGGCACAGCGCCAACGAATGGGCAGCCATGCCGGCGTCGGGCGGTTTTCCGCCGGTGTTGAGGGACTGGTTCACACGCCGCCTCGCTACAACTTCTTTGAGCTTGTAAGGCGATCCGCCGATCGAGATCGAAGCGCCTCGACGCCATGTGCTATACCGGATGTGAAAATCCGATTTTAGCGGCGACGAGAGGTGAATCCATGTTCCGTGACATCCGCCCGCCCGCACAAGTTGCGCTGACCGTCTTGCTGCTGGCTTCCGCTCACGCGGTGGGACAGACGACAAATGCCGGCACGCCTCGCTCCCAGGAGCCTCCCGAGGCCGGCCTGCCATCGCCCGCCAGCGCCGAGATCTGCGGGGATTGCCACCGCGCGGCGCAGGAAGCATGGAAGTCCTCGGCGCACGCGCATTCCATGGACAGCCGGCTGTTTCAGGATGCCCTTTACTACACCGGGATCGATCTTGGCTCCTCTGCGCGCGGGAGTTGTCTCGGTTGCCACTCCCCGCTCGCGGCGGCAATCGGAGACGCCGGCATGAAGACGAAAGTCAGCTGGGAGGGCGTGACCTGCGATTATTGTCATTCCGTGCGGCAGGTTTCCATGGAGGGGCGGAACCCGGCTGCCAAGCTGGAATTCACGCGGGTCAGGACGGGGCCGTGGCAGGGTGAAACCCCGGGCCGGCACGGCGCTCTGTATTCAGATCTTCACGCATCGTCGCTCGTCTGCGCGCCTTGCCACGAATACCGGAACGCGCTCGGCTTTCCGGTGATCACGACCTTTTCCGAGTGGCAAGAGAGCCCTTACGCAAAGGAAGGCCACTCCTGCCAGTTCTGTCACATGCCCGACGTGGACCGGGTGGCTTTGGTGCAGCGAATCGTCGCAGCGCCAACCGACCAGGAGCGGCACAGCCACTGCCAGTCCTGCCACGTGGCGACGGCAGGGGCCGCACCCGGACAGTCCCCGTCCAGCGGCGGTCATCTGCGCCAGCGCGGCCGCCTCAACCTGCACGAGATGACGGGCAGCCGGACCGCGGATCTGTTGGCGCGCGCCGTCACCGCGCGGCTGGCGGCCGTGCGGGAGGCCAATCAGGTGAAGGTAACGGTGGACATCGCGAATCAGACCGCCGGCCATTATGTGCCCACCGGGTCGCCGCTGCGCAAACTGGTGTTGGAGGTCCACGCCGATACCGACAACGGGCAGCATCTGGTCCAGGAGCGGACTTACCAGCGGATCGTCGCGGATCGTGAGGCAAAGCCGGTCCAACTAGAGTACATGGCGTTCGAACGCGGCGCCCGGGTGATTTCCGATACGCGCCTGGCGCCCGCGGAAACGCGCTCGGAAGTGTTCCGGTTCGACGTTCCGGCCGGCGTCCACACGCGGATCAGCTTCGCTTTCCGCTATTTCTACTCGCCCCTTTCCAAAACGGAATCGCAAAGGAACACGACGTTTCTGAAACTCGGCACCGACCTGCAGTAGTGGGACGATCGATATCGTGGACACGCTGGGCTTCCGCGTGCTCAAAAAGGTTCGGTCTATGACGGAAGGGGTTCCGCCTGGGTAAAGCGGCCGAGGCATACTCAAGTATGCTGCGCCGGGCGAGGCCCGTTTCCGCATGGTTCGGCTTACAAACAGTTTCATTAATAGGAGAAACGCATGCAACACGACACATCAGACGGGCGGCGCGAAAAAGGGCGGCCCCGACCCGGCGGAGAGTTCACGATTGGAAACGAACTGCGCGTTGGGCGGCTCGGCTTTGGGAGCATGCGCCTCACGGGTGATGGTATCTGGGGTGAGCCCCGCAACCGGGCGGAGGCGATCCGGGTTCTGCGCCGGGCCGTCGAACTGGGAATCAACTTCATCGACACGGCCGATTCCTACGGTCCCCACGTTGCCGAAGAGATCATCGCCGAGGCGTTGCATCCTTACCCGCAGGACCTGGTCATCGCTACAAAAGGTGGATTCGAACGGCCGGGCCCCGACCGGTGGGTGGAAAACGGAAGGCCGGAACACCTCAGGTCCGCCTGTGAGGGAAGCCTCCGCCGGCTGCGCCTGGACCGGATCGATTTGTATCAACTTCATCGCATCGATCCAAAGGTTTCCGCCGATGATCAACTTAGCACTCTGAAGCAACTGCAGGCGGAGGGAAAAATCCGCCATATCGGTTTGTCAGAAGTGACTGTGCCGCAGATCGAGCACGCTCGCACAATGGTCCCGATCGTGACGGTCCAGAACCGCTATAGCATGGCGGACCGCGGTTCGGAGGATGTTCTGGAGTATTGCGAGCGCGAGGAAATTGGGTTCATACCGTGGTTCCCCCTGGCTGCCGGCAAGCTCTCCGGCACGGACAGCCCCGTCCAGCGAGTGGCGAAGGAATTGAACGCGACGCCTTCACAGGTGGCGCTGGCGTGGCTGCTTGCGCGGTCGTCTGTCATGCTGCCGATTCCGGGGACTTCGAGAGTTCCGCACCTGGAAGAAAATGTCGCGGCGGCGAGTCTGAAGCTCGACGAAGAAACCATGCAAGAGCTGGACGAGTTGGCACAGGTGAGTTGAACAGGCGATTCGTCCCGCTCACTGCAGGACCAGAACCGCAATCTTCCCATCGGTGACCAGGTTGTCGCCGGTGGCGTTTTGGGCGTGCTGGGGGATGGCGGCCCGATCAACCAGCAGCATGGAAGCGACGTGTCCCGAGTAGATAAGGTCACTCACGACTTTGTCTCGCTCGCGATCGATCGAAGAATCGATGCGATGAATGAAGGTCCGGTTCGCTTCGGAAAAGCTGATGCCCATATCATGCGTCGCCGCCACCACCCAGACTAACCGCCCGTCGTACTGGCCGGGCCGAAGCCAGATACGCAGGTGGTGGCGGCGGGCGAAGGTATCGTTGAGCTTTTCGAAAACGATGTCCGGCGGTTTACCCTCCAACAGAAGCACCGAAACCGGAGCCTCGCTATAACCCCTGTCTTCGGCCAAAGCCTCAATGGTTTCGAACTTGGCGACAGGACTCAGAGAAGAGGCGGGGTGCCAGAGGGCGTCGGCGAATGCCTTTTCCACCTGCGGCCTGTCTCCAATGAGCATCAGGTTGGTGAGGTCGGAGTTCTTAGGAGGGTTTTGCGCCACGGTTTGGAACGGTTCAGCGGCTGCCAGGGCGACGAGAGCGGCGCGGTCGGGCACAGGCTTGAGCCTGCCCAGCGGTCCCGAGCCGCCCGGGGTGGAAAGGACCGCGGGTGCCGTCAACCGTAACGTCATTTCCACACCGACATCGTAAGTGATATCCGGGTCGATGCGATTCGTCACGGCTTTGGTGGCGCGGCCGAGGAGCGTGCCTAAGCCGCCCAACCTGTCGCCCAGTTTGCCGACCTCACTATCGATCTTGCCCGCGCTGGTCTCGGAGACAAGAATGCCGACGATCTCTCCGCGGTCTCCCACGGTTTCGCGCGCGTTATCGACAGCCGCGAGCCGGACCGAAATCGCAATAGAAGCGCCGGCCATTGCCAGACGGTTGAACTGCAGTAGCAAAAGAGCGCGCTGGTCGGCGCTCGAGGGCTGAACCTGCTCTACCGTACCGTGAATAGCCGCGCCGGCGGGAATCGCGTAGACACTCGCTGCCATCACGGGAGCGATCACTTCGGCGTCGACGGCGTCGCCCTGCCGCGAGGTCTTAGAACTTAGCTTCGATTTCAGCCTAATCTGTACCTCAGTTCCGGCCGGAAGTTGCAGTGCCGATACCTGTGCGGCAGCCAGGGCGAGGAGTACGCCGATTCTCACAACGAAGTTCGACAACACCGTCAACCTCCTTCGGTACCGCCGGAAAGTTCGTGGCTGTCCGCGAGCCGGCCGACACGAAAGACGGCGCAATCCT
This sequence comes from Bryobacteraceae bacterium, assembly GCA_035508655.1. Taxonomy (GTDB): domain Bacteria; phylum Acidobacteriota; class Terriglobia; order Bryobacterales; family Bryobacteraceae; genus DATGMB01. The sequence goes on along the minus strand of DATJMP010000116.1, from coordinate 452 downwards.
GTCGCGCTACCTTGCCGGCTTCCTTACGATTCTAACGAAGAGATACGCGAAAGGCTTGGCGCCTGCCTTTTCAGGTGCCCGAAGAATCGAAGCGACGCTGAGGTGATGAGTCGAATCCTGAATCGGAGCCAGGATATTCACTTAAGATAATCCGCCCGCCCAACCTGTTGGAGGCTACAATAAACAGTTGCCGCCCTCCATCGACGCTGCCCGACTGCCAAAGCCCATCAGCACCAATGCGCATGCGGCCGCCTTGACCGTGAGGAGCTTGCTCGAAGGGTGGTCCGCGGAATCGCCGGAGGCTCCCGCTCTATTGGCTCCCGGCCGTCCGGCGATGACTTTCTCACAGCTCGCCCGGCAGATCAGCCGCACCGTCACGGCGCTCGAAGCTGCGGGAATCGGCCGCGAGGATCGGGTCGCAACCGTGCTTTCGAATGGACCCGAAGCGGCGT
>DATJMP010000115.1:0-5127 GCA_035508655.1 Bryobacteraceae bacterium | reverse complement strand
AACGGGCTCCCGTCGATCACCTCCCTCAACCCCTCCTCCGCCGTGCCCGGCAGTCCCGCGTTTACCCTTACGGTCCAAGGTTCTAACTTCGCTTCCGGCTCCACCGCCCTCTGGAATGGCCAGGCGCTCGCCACCACCGTGGTCAGCGCCACCCAGTTGACGGCTCAGGTTCCTGCCGCTCTCATCGCTTCCCCCGGAACCGTTTCCGTTACCGTCGCCGCCGCCGATGGCGTTGCCTCCAACGCCCTCCCGTTCACGTTGACGCTCCCGCGGCTCACCGGCGTCGGTGTCACCGCGCCTTCCTCCTCCACCTCCGGCCAGAATCAGCCCGTCACCGTAAACCTTGGCTCCGGCTACCCGGTCGACCTGCTCGGCACGCTCACCCTCACTTTCGCTCCGCAGGGCAATCTGCCGGACGATCCCTCCATCCAGTTCCAGAACGGCAGCCGGGTTTTCACGTTCACCATTCCTGCCGGCAATTCGCCCGCGCCCGTTCAGGTCATGGTGAGCACCGGAACCGTCGCCGGTACCATCACCATCACCTCCACCTTCACCGCGTCCGGAACCGACGTTACCCCTGCCGGCATCGCTCCCGAAATCATTCAGATCGCGCCGGCCGTGCCCAGCCTCTCTCAGCCCACTTGTACCGCCAGCGCTTCCGGCTTCACTTTCAGCGTCGGCGGCTACAGCAATACTCGCGACGTCTCCCAGGCCAACTTCAGTTTCCAGCCCGCTTCCGGCGCCAGCCTGGGAACCACCCAATTGACCATTGCCGTTACGCCCATCTTCTCCAGCTGGTTTGGCGGGTCGGCCTCCGCCGGTGATGGCGGCGAGTTCCAATACACCCAGCCCTTCACCATCCAGGGCAGCCTGTCTACCATCGGGACGGTAACCGTAACCCTCGTCAACTCGGCCGGTACCTCCGCTCCGGTTTCCTGCCAGATGCCATGAGCCCCGCCATCGTTTGGAAGGATCGCTATGAGATCGAGCGCCCCCTCGGACGCGGCGGAATGAGCGCGGTCTTCCTCGCCAAAGACCGGCAGTTGCTCTCCAAATACGTCGTCATCAAGGTCCTGCTGGAGGAAATGAGCGAAGACGAGTGGGTCCGTCAGAAATTCCAGCAGGAGATGGAAGCTCTGGCGCGCATCGATCATCCCGGCGTCGTCGGCGTGCTCGATACCGGCCAGACGCCCGAGGGCAAGCAGTTCCTCGTCATGCAGTACGTCGATGGCGAAACCCTCCGCCAGGTCCTCGACCAGGGACGCATGGATTTCGCCCGCAGCGCTGCCATCGTTCGCCAGGTCGGACAGGCGCTCGCCGCGGCCCATGAAAAAGGTGTCTGGCACCGCGATCTGAAGCCTGAAAACATCATGCTCCAGCGCTCGGGCGGCGAGGATTACGTCAAACTGATCGATTTCGGCATCGCCGGCATTCAGAATTCGCAGTTCGCCGGCGCCGCCACCAAGGTCGCCGGCACCCTCACGTATATGGCGCCCGAGCAGTTCATGGGCAACCCCTGCGCCGCCAGCGATACCTACGCCCTCGGCGTGGTCGCCTACGAGATGCTCACCGGCAAGAAGCCCTTCTCCGCCGATTCCATGACCCATCTCGTCCAGGAGCAGCGCTCCTGGGATCCGCCGCGCCACTTGCGCCCCGATATCCCCGAAGCCGCCGAAAAGGCCGTTCTGAAAGCTCTGTCGTTCCGTCCCGAAGCGCGGCAGGCCTCGGTGCGCGAATTCGCCGAACAGTTCGCCTCAGGCCTGGCAGGCTCGGATGAAACGCTTGTCCTCGAGCCCCCGGTCGAGCCCTCCGCGAAAGCTTCCAAGGCTCCGGTCATCGCCGGTCTTGCCGCCGCCCTGCTTTTAGTCGCGGGCGGCGCCGGCTGGTTCGCCACCCACTCCAAGCCCAAGCTCGAGCCGCTCCAGGTCAGCTACCACCTGATCCGCGACGGCCGCCGCATCCGCTTCGACGTCGGAACCGCAGAGCCTGGCTACCTATATATAGTCAACTACGGCCAGGATGCTCCCGGCAGCACCAAATGGACTCTCAACCTGCTCCATCCCTTGAAAGGCGCCAGTGCCGCCTTCCTCGGCGGCGAGACCCTGCGCATTCCCCAACAGGGCTATTTCGCGGCGAATACCGCCGACAACCAGAACCGTCCCTTCATCGTCTTCGCCCGCCAACCCGTCAAGGAACTGGAGGATCTCAAAATGCTGCCCCAGGATACCAACGGCACCGCCACCTTGGACGATCCCACCCGTGCCGCCTCCGTTGTGAAAGACCTGACGGCGCCTCATTCGGATGACCAGATGGTCGTCCGCGAGGTCCCCCTGGAGGCCAAATGACGCCCACCCGCTCGCTCCGCGCCGCATCCCTGCTGCTCGGTCTGTTCCCTCTCCTCCACGCCCAGCAGAATCGCGACCTCTCCGTCAAAACCGTCCCGCCCGCCGCAACCGGTCAGCGCCCCACGTCCGTCCCCCGCAGTTACGCCCTCGTCATCGGCATCGCCAAATATCAGAACCTCGCTCCCAACCAGAACCTCCAGTTTTCCGAGCGCGACGCCGATTCCATGTTCTCCATCCTCATCAGCCCCGAAGGCGGCAGCTTCCCGCCGGAGAACGTCCACCGCCTCACCGGCTCCCGCGCCACCCTCGCCAACATCCGCCACGAACTCGAAGAATGGCTGCCCTCCGTCACCAGGGACGATGACCGCGTACTCGTCTACTTTGCCGGCCACGGCTTCGTCATCGACGGCCGCGCTTATCTCGCCCCCTACGACATCCGCACCGATAACGTCGCCGCCACCGCCTATCCCATGCAAACGCTCGGCGCCGTCATTGGAGGCAAGATCCGCGGCAAGTGGAAAGTCCTCCTCACCGACGCCTGCCACAGCGGCGCCATCAGCCCGGAGGCCACCGCCGCGTTCAACGGCGGCCTGCTCCAGCTCGACAAGTCGATCTTCGTCCTTTCCGCCAGCCGCGACCGCGAGCAGTCTTTCGAAAGCGCCGATTGGGGTGGCGGCCACGGCATCTTCACCTATTACGTGGAGCGCGGCCTCAGCGGCGCCGCCGATGATGACGGCAACGGCATCGTCACCGCCGACGAGCTGGCCGAGTACGTCCACACCAATGTCCGCAAGGACACCGGCGGCCGCCAGAATCCGGTTTCCGAAGCCGGCAGCTACGATCCCAAAATGCAGCTTGCCTACGTTCCCGCCAGCGCCAAGCCTGACGCTCCGCCGCCGCCTAAATTCGGCACCCTGATCATCGAGTCCAATATGGACGGCGTCGAGGTCTTCGTGGACGGCAAATCGCAGGGTGTCGTGAATAAGGCCAAGCCGCTGCGGCTGGAAGGCATGGCTCCCGGAACCCACCAGGTACAGGGCGTCAAATTGGGCTACGAGCCCGACGGCCCGCGCGACGAGGTCGTCTATCCCGGCGACGAGCGCACCATCAGCATCAAAATCCAGTTCGTTCGCCGCCGCCCCAAAGCCGCCCTCGACGATCTCAACCACGGCCTCGAATATTACAACAAGGGCAGCGCCGATAATTACAAGAAAGCCGCCGAGTTATTCCAGAAAGCCCTGGACGAGGATCCAACTTATAGTCAGGCCGCTCTCTATTTAGGTCGCACTTACAATGCCTTGTTCGATCAGGACAAGGCCGAGCAATATTTCCGCAAGGCGCTCGAAATCGATCCCGATTACGTTGAAGCCCACGCCAGCTTCGCCGGCATGCTGGTCGATAAGGGCGCGACCGATGAGGCTATCCGCCAGCTCGATGCCGCCCTCAGCCGCGACCGCAATTACGGCCTCGCCTACTATCTCCTCGCCTACGCCTACTGCCTGAAAGACGATTACCCGCAATCGATCGACGCCGCCCGCCAGGCCATCCGCCTCATTCCCAACAAGGCGGAAAGTTACTTCTGGCTGGCCGAAAGTCTCCATCTGAGCGGTAAGTTGGATGACGCCAAGCGTTCCTACAACGACTATCTGCGGCTCAGCAACTTCGATAGCCACTTCGCCGGCCAGTTGAATTACTGGGTGCTCGGCTTCTTGATCGGGCACGGCCGGAAATCCCGCGCCTCCGTTCACGACATCTGGAAGGATCTCCGCAGCCTGGCTTATTTCGGCCTGTGCGATTGCGACCGCCAGTTGAAGCAGTTCGATGCCGCCATCCAGGAGTGCCGCACCTCGCTCACTTACGACGCCGACGATCCGCGTACACATTACCTGCTCGGCCTGACGCTCGCGATGAAAGCCCAGGCCACGCAAAGCCTCGGTCCGCTCGCCGCCGCCTCCGAGCATTTTCGCGACATGCTGCGGCTCAATCCGGATATGCCCGAGGCGCCCGACGTGAAAAAAATGCTGGCGAACTACGACCAGTTGCTCAAAGGCAACTGAAAACTGCCGCCGTAGATTCGCGGCGGCCGAAGAGGAACCATGAAGATCGCAATTTGCACTCTGCTGTTGGCAGCCGGCTGGCAGTTGCCGGCCCAGGAACTCACGGCCCGCCAACTCTTCTACCAGAAGGATGACGCCGCAGCGAATCCGCCCGCGCAGCCCGCCAAGCCCGCGCCCTCTGCCAAGCCCGCGCCCAAGAAAGTAGCCAGGAAGGCCGCTCCCAAACCGGCTCCCGCGCCGGCGGTCCAGGATGCAAACGCATCGTCTCCCGCTCCGGCACCGACCTCCGCGGAAACTGCCCCTCCCGCGCCGCCCATCCCCGTGACCAACGCCGCGTACGTCCAGACGGAATCGCCTCTCGGCCTGCGCTATGCCTTGGTCCAGGTAGTCAACGGCGCGGAGCGCGAGGTCAGCCCGCAGTCCACCTTCCATTCCGGCGACATGGTCCGCGTGAAGATCGAAGGCAATCGAAACGGTTATCTCTACGTGATCGCCCGCGGCTCCAGCGGCAACTGGAAACCGCTTTTCCCGGCTCCCGACATCAACGGCGGTGAAAACCGCGTCGCGCCGCACCAGCGCTACACGCTGCCTTCCAGCAGCCAGGCCTTCACCTTCGATGAGCAGCCCGGCCAGGAGCAGCTTTTTCTGATCTACTCCGCCGAGCCCGTCCGCGATATCGACAGCATGTTCCCGACCCTGGTTCAGCCCGGCAATGCCGAAAAGCC
>DATJMP010000114.1:0-3681 GCA_035508655.1 Bryobacteraceae bacterium | reverse complement strand
TCGCCTTCATATCCGTCATCGCCTGGCTCACCAGGCATTCCACGAACAGAGTGTGAATATCGCTCTGGCCCTCGAAGGGCAGAATGGTGGCGTTGGCCAGCACGGAACTGCAATCCGGGTACCGGCCGTTGCTCAGGTAAGCCCGCGCTGCCAATACCTTGATGGCATCTTCTTTCGGGAACTGCCGGTAGGCGTTCACGGCTAAGTCGAGGGCTTTGTCTTTAGTGCCGCGATCCAAATAGAACCCGGCCAGTTGGTACCAGGTACGCCAGTCCTTTTGATCCAGTGCGTAAGCCCTCTCGTAATCCGCCTGAGCCTTGGCCGCGTCGCTGCCACGCTCGAGAAACGCGCGGGAAATGTAAGTGGGCGCGTAATCCGGCCGGTCGCCGAGTCCGTCGAACATTTTCCGGGCGTCGTCATTGCGCCGCAAGCCCCAGTAGATCAGGCCTAGATAGTAGTTCGGTTTCCAATCGTTCGCCCGTGCCGCGGCCGCCCATTGGAATACCGGAATCGATTCCTCGCGGAACGGAAACACCAGGTATGGCGAAAGTGTCGAGGCCTTCTCCAGAAACTCGTGGCTCTCCGCCGGCGATTTGTCGCGCAGCAGGTACGCCTGCCAATACCGCACGGTCGCCTGTTCCGGCGCCGCCGCGAGCACGCGGAGAGCATCGTCATTCCGATGAAGGTTCACATAATACGCGGCGATTTCCAGGTAAGTCTCATGCGGCAGTTCGCTGCGGATCGCAGATTGAAACCGGGAGAGCCCCGCCACGGAGGGCTCCAGCAGATACTGCTCGAACTGCGCCAGGTGGTTGAGCGGATCGATCTCCAGGATCTTCGCCAGCGTCTCACGTGCCTTTGCCGGCTGCTTCTCCAGCCGGTACACGGTAGCCAGCACCTGGAGCGTGCGGATGTTGTTGACATCGTATTCGAGCGAGCGCTGGAGGTACTCCTCGGAGCGCGGCAGATTCCCCTCCATCAGGTAGATGCCGCCCAGTTCGCCATAGGCGCTGGCGCGAAATTCCATCGACCGCGCCGCCCATCCGAGCGTTTCCTTCGCGTCGGTCATGTCATCCAGATGCCGCGAGAGAATTCCGTATACGTAGTTCGCGGCCGGGTCGTACATGACGTAATTCAGCGCCTTCTGCGCGTACTCCAGACCTTTCTTATATTCCGCGCGCCGGCAATAAAGCTCGGCGATGCGGGTCAAGGCACGCAGATTCGACGGATCGCGCTCCAGAACCTGCTGGTATTTTCCCAGCGCCGAATCGTACTTCCGCTCGCGGTCGTCGCGCTCGGCGGACTGGTAGAGACCCTCCAGACTGGTGGTGTCGTAATTACGGAAGGTCAGCGGGCGCTTCAGGACGCCGTCGTTCGGATCGTCCGTGTAGGAGAGCTTGTCGCCGATGTCCACGCGCAGCTCGCCCTTCGGGACCGACGCCAGGATCCGCTTTTCGTAGATCTCCATCGGCTTGAGGGCGATTGACTCGCTCAGAATCTCCTTGCTGCCGGAGCGAACCACGAGCCTCTCGTCGATCTTCTGCAGGGCGCAGAAGCTCACCACCAGTTCCCCGCCATTCTTCCGCACATTCAATGCGCCGTATGGCGTTGCTTTCACCATGGGCCCGATCTTCTTATAAGGAAAGTACAGCTCCTCCCAGTGATCGGCCGAGTACGGCGCAAAGAATCCCGCGTCGCTCTGGTCCAGAAGCCGGCCGGTCTGGTGCTCGTAATACTGGCCGTCGCTGTCGGTTAGCAGATTCTCCCAAATGGCGCCGGAGCGGGCCAGCGACCAGCGAAAGAACTTCTGCCCCGGCACTTCCTCGTGCAGCGCCCAATGGCCGTAGCCGAAATCCGCATCGTGCCAGTAGCCGCCGGAGAAATCCGCCAGCTTGCCGTTGACGAAGAAGCTGCCGTCGCCCACGTTCTGGTGATTTTTGTAGAAGGCCAGGTTGCGACCGTCCTTGCCGGTCGGCCAGGGCTCATTCGGAACAGCGTAATTGTGCCCGATCCATTCCGTGCCCGGCATGATCAGTTCCAGGTCGTTGCCCGTCTTTTCGGCCATGTTCATCCAGACGTAATAGGATTGGTCGAGGGGCTGCGGATTATACCAGAGCGACCGCGCTTCGATGTACGCCTTGTCGGGCGAAATCCGGTATTCCACGCGCCACTCGGTCCTCGACGGCAGGTCGATGGTGCCCACAAAGCAGCTCACGCTTCCGTCTGCGTTTTTGCGCACCAGGTAATCGACCGGCGAAGCCGTAGATGGCGCATGGCCAATAATGCCGAAATTGGCTTCGATGCCCCCAGAGGTCCAAGGCCCGCGCATGGATATGTCGCGAAACTTCAGCACGTGGTTGTAATAAATGAAGGCCTTGCCCGTGCTTTTCTCGATTGCGCCCATCAGTTTGCCGCCCACGGCGGGTAAAACGAAGGCCTCGATGTACGGATTTTCCATCCGCACCACTTTCCACTTTTCATCGACACCAGCGGCGGTGAGCTCGTCGAAGGAGAAATAAGGATAGATCCTCTGCTGCACTCCCTGTCCGCCCGGCCGGATCGGCGACGGGTTCGGACCGCCGAACGCATAGGTCTTGATGACCTGTTCCTGTTCCTGAATGGTAGCCTGCTGGGCGGCCAGTGTTGCCGCAAAGGCGACCACAGTCAATAGGATGACGGAATAGATTCTTCTCATGTTCGATCCCCCGAATTGCCGATTGCGCCGTCCGAAATTCTAGCATAGCCGGTTATAGCCAACTCCAAAACTTGATAATCAGACCTGAATCCTGTTAAACCGGAGCTTCCACAGGGCGGCTTAGGCCGACGGAGGAAAGCATATGACGTTTCAATTCCGGCGCCGCACGCTTCTCGGAGCCGGCATTTGGGCCGCCGGGGCAGGGGCTTTGGTTTCGATGCCCCGTTGGATTCGCAACAGCCCCTGGCGCTTTTTCACCCCTGAGGAGGCCCGCACGGTGGATGCCATCTGCGCCCAACTCATCCCCGCCGATCAGGATCCCGGCGCCCGGGAAGCCGGCGTCGTCAACTATATCGACATCCAGTTGACCCGCCCCTTCCGGCGGTATCAGGCGGTCTACCGGCAGGGTCTCGCTGCCATCGATTCCGCCAGCCGTGCCCGTTTCGGCCAGGCGTTCGCCGATCTGCCCCCGGCCAGCCAGGTGGAAATGCTGACTGGCGCGGAGAAGAATTCCAAGCCGTTTTTCGATTTGATTCTCGCCCACTGCCGCCAGGGATTCTACGGCGATCCCCGGCACGGTGGCAACCGCAACATGGTGAGCTGGAAAATGCTGAAGCTGCCGTTCCCCATGGTGCGCGGGCGCATGCATTACGACCAGCAGGCACAGGGGTAAGCCATGGCGCTGAAACATGTAAATGCGGTGATCATCGGGGCGGGCGCCGGCGGGGGAGTAATGGCCAAGCAACTCGCCGTTTCCGGCTTGAGCGTAGTGGTGCTGGAACGCGGCAAATGGTACTCCGCCGCCGATTGCCGCAAGGACGATTTGCACAACCAGCGCACCACGGTTTTGGGCAACGGGTTCGGTCCGGACGACGAGCGCAATCCGCGCGTTCTGGTGGACGACCAGGGCGCGCACATCGTCTGGCCGAGTGAGAGCGCCTACAGCAACAACGCCGCCTGCGTGGGCGGTGGCACCTTCAGCTATG
>DATJMP010000113.1:0-57504 GCA_035508655.1 Bryobacteraceae bacterium | reverse complement strand
CGGACTGTCCCGCGGTCATCACTTGGTTTTCGATCTGGTAATACTCGATGGGAGGGTTGAAGGAGAGCGAGGCCAGATCGCCAGCGTGCGCGCCGGGCAGGATGGTCAAAGTCAGAGCGTTGTCGTTGATCGTGAGGGCGGAGACGGCCGCGCCATCGTCGGATTCTGGATCGTCGATACCCCAGCCTTTTCCGAAGGGCTCCCACAGATACCAGGTGTCGTCGCCGATGATGCCGCCCTCGATGCGTTTCACGCCTCGCGCGGCGACCTGATCGGCCAGATCCTCGATTGCGCCCAAAGGATTCCCGGAGATCGGACCGATGCGATAAGGAATGGCGCGGGCGGAAAGGTTGGGATCGCCGCCGCCGATCAGCCGCAGCGGCCCGCGGATGCGGCCCTCCTCGTCAGGAGCGGCACCGGCGAAAACTCGTGTCTGAAACGTGAAATCCGGACCGAGGCGGCTCAGCGCCATGGCCGTAGTGAAAAGCTTGGTATTCGAGGCGGGAACGAAAAAGTGCGAGGCGTTGCGTTCATATAGAGTCTGGCCGCTGGAGAGGTCCATTACCTGAATTCCCCAGAACGCCGTATCACCGGCCAGCGCGGCATCAATCTTTTCCGCCAGCGATGCGCCGTAGCTTGGCGCCGTGAGAGCCAGGCCTAACGCCGCGAGCCCGATCCCCCGAGCCTTGAGCCCTGATCCCCGATCCCTTTTCCTCATCTTCCCGTCACCTTCGATTCCAGCCAGATCAGCAGTAGCAACGCCACCACGATAAATGTACCCAACAACGGAATCCCGACCACGACTCCCACGTCCCCCGTAGCCGCCGCAGCATAGCCCAGCGTGGCAGGCGCGATCAGGCCGCCGAGCAAGGCCAGGGAAAAGATTCCGTTAGAAAAACCGGGGTGATAGTAAGGGAATCTCCGGCCGATTGCCTCGGAAACCAGGGGATAGATACTTGCGAAACCGGCTCCCAAGAAAAAAACGCCCGTGATGGCGCCAAAGGCGTTATTCGTGTAGTAAAGGACCACGAGGCCGAACAACGCAGCCACAGAGCTGCCCAGGAGCAGACGGCCATGACGCACGCGGGGCAAAAGCGCGGTAGCGGCGAAGCGCCCGGCCATCAGGAAGAACCAATAGAGAGCCAGCGTGAACAGAGCCGCCTGCGGGCTCATGCCTACCCGGTGACAGAGAAACAGCGGCAGCCAACCGGCCAACGACCATTCATTGCCGAATTGAAAAAACAGCAACAGCGCGAACAGAATGGCGCCCAGGCTGCGAAAATCGCGCATCGCCTGGCGGAACGAAGGTTGAGCACTCAGAAGCGGGAAGCTGCAGGGGGTGTGGAAGTAGATGCCCGCGAAAATCGCCGGCGCCGCTGCCATCAGGATCAGGATGGCGGAGACCGGCGTATAGAAGGCGCCTTCCACCAGCAGAGTGGCCGCCAGGCAACCCAATCCATACCAGATGCCCCCCTGAATTACTGTACCGGCGGCATCGGAAGTATACCCTTGGGAAAGGCCCTGGAAAAGTGCGACGTTCAGCAGGCCGGCGCTCATCCCCAGCACCAGCAGTCCGGCGGCCCGCCACCACGCGGACAGCGGCGGCGAAACCATGGCGAGGTACAGAAGTGCCGCGCAAGCCAGCAGGCAAGCGAACACCAGCAGGAATCGCAGCCCGCGCCGTGCCAGGACGCGCCACGCCAGAGGCAGAGAAGCGGTGAGCCCGGCCGCCACGCTTAGAAAACAGTTGCCGACGCCCACAAAATCGGGTGGATCCCGATGGTATCCCCACGCCGGAAGAATCGCCCCCAGCAAAGCCAGCAGGAAACCGGAGAGGAGAAATCCCGCCAAGGCCCTCCGGCCGGACGCCGCAGCCTGTATCGAGCTGACATTGGATGCGGCAAAACTCACAAAAAGATTGTACCGCTTAGGAACCGCGCAACGGCGCCGGTTCTTAAACGGACCGAAACGGTACGGATTGTGGAAAACCCCTGACCCTCGAATACGGAAATCGGGAGACTTTTCAACAATGAGGCCTGTGTTTTCAATGAGATGGATCTGGCCCCCGGAGTGCTCTTGGAGGAGTGGGTTCTTTTAGAGGCTTTTTTGCTTTGGTGCGTTGCCTCGTCTGGGCTTTCCGCAGCCCCGCTCCGGTCCATCTGCCGGGGCGGGGCCTTTTTTTCTTTCAATCCCTGTTAAACTGATCTCTTCCGAAAATGCCAGGACTCTATGCCCGGTGGATCGACCGGTGGGAGCGTAAGCTTGCGACCCGCGACACGAACCGCGTGGTTCGCCCTTTCGAGTGGGGAGTGGAGTGGGCATCCAGTATCGGCCCGCCGTTTTGCCGGGCGGAAAGGAACGGCGACACGGGCGCCTGGCTGGCTGATTTCGCCGATCGTGCCTTGGCCAATTCGGATGACTTTTATACCTATCAGCCCGTTTCAGATTACGTTCTGAACGATCAGCGCCTGACCTTTACGAGTCCGGTTGCGAGCCCGTACCCGGAAAATAACACGGTCCACGCACTCTGGTTTCCGGCGCAGAAGGATTTGGGCCGGGCGTTGATTGTGCTGCCCCAGTGGAATGCCGGACCGGATGGGCATATCGGTTTGGCGCGCCTGCTCAACCAATTCGGAATCAGTGCATTGCGCATGACGATGGCATATCATGCCGAACGCATGCCGGCGGAATTGGAGCGCGCCGATTACCACGTTTCCAGCAACATCGCCCGCACCATCCACGCCTCGCGCCAGTCCGTAATCGATGTCCGTGCCTGCTTGGATTGGCTGTTGGCAATGGGCTATAAGCGGGTCGGCATTCTCGGTACGAGCCTGGGTTCCTGCGTGGCTTTCATTGCTGCCGCGCATGACCTGCGCGTGCGGATTGGCATCTTTAACCACGTCTCGATGTACTTCTCCGATGTCGTATGGACAGGTCTCTCCACCCAGCACGTGCGGCACGGTTTTAGCCGGGAAGTCGGACAGGACGAGTTGCGCCGATATTGGGCGGTCATTAGCCCGGCAAGTTTCTTGGGCCGGCTGAAGGGCCGGCAGATGCCGAGCCTGCTGGTCTGGGCCCGGCACGATAGCAGTTTTTTGCCGGTTTACTCGCGGCAGGTGTTGGAGAGCTTCCGCAGCCTAAACATCCCGCACGAGGTGTTCGCGTTGCCTTGCGCCCACTACACCACCGGCCAGTTTCCTTTCAACCTGATGGATGGCCTGGTAATGTGCCGCTTTGCAGCTCGCAATCTGTAACCCTTTCAATGCCAAGATGTTAACTTCGTGAATATGATATTTCATATTGACAATAAGGGACCTGCATGCGAGGATGGAAGCATCACTGGAAAAGGAGGTGGTCCAGCAAATATGGATAGTAGTAAACGACCGCGAGAGGTGGCCGACTGTTAAGGTCGAGCCGCTAATGTAGCCGATCCCGTCCAGTGGCGGGATCACGTTCCTGTGGACCGGCTGCCTCTCGTGTCAGCTCAGCCTCAGGCTAAATCCAAGGCTACCTGCCCCCGTGATCCGGAAGGATCACGGGGGTTCGTGTTTTTGCTAGAATTGTAGGGGCCGAATTGATCCGGTCCCGACGAAAGGAATCCCCGCAACAAATGAAGGCTGGTATTCACCCTGCTTACAACGAAGTCAATGTGATCTGCGCCTGCGGCCACACCTTCAAGACCCGCTCCACCCACAAAGGCGACATCCGCGTGGAAATCTGCTCGTCCTGCCACCCGTTCTTCACCGGCAAGCAGAAGCTGATCGACACGGCCGGCCGCGTGGACCGGTTCGAGCGGAAGTACAAGGCTACGCGCGGAGCCAAGAAGGCCCTTCCCACCACGTAACCTGCTTGAGGAGCGACCTTCGGGTTGTCCCGCCGACGCGAAACCGGTGTTTTCCTGTTTCCGGAGAAATCAGGGCTTAATCGCCAGACCGGCGGCTAAGCCCTGTTTAGCGAGGAGGAAGTGGAGGACCGCCCTTTCCGGCAGCCTGACGCCGACGGTGGGCTTCGTCGCGCTCCTTCTGGTATTGCTCATAGAGGGGAACCTGTTCGGGCCGCAGCATGGCTTGGATCTGGTCTTTCTGGCGATCCCAGATGGCGCGGCTTTCCTGACTGCCCTTCATGTGCAGCGCATCGAACTCTTGCCTGGTACGATCATAAATCAGATTCAACTGCTGTACCTGCTGATCATCCAGCTTGACCCGGTCGCGCATTTCTGCCACGATCCGGCGGCGGACCTCCTCCGGCGAGGGGCGCGGGGACGGCGGAGCCATCGCTACGGTTCTGACCATGTACAGCCGGTATGCCACCGCACCAACAAGGATTCCGCTTGCAAAGACGAGCAGCAGCGAAAGCAGTGCGGACAATTTGGTCTTGGGCATGATCGATTACTGCGCGGGCTCGGCTGCGGGCTCCAGGTGAACGGGCCCCACGATGTCAGGGGCGTCCAGCGCATTGGCTTCGGCCAAGGCTTCAATGTAGCTCTGGCCCGGGTTTGCCTGACTGGCGTGCGGCAGCGCCATGTAGACGCCTAGTGCGATGGAAAGCGCCAGCGCCGCGGTTGCCAGAGTATTGGCCATGCGGCGGAAGGAAAACACCTGTCTCTGGCGGGCTTCGATGCGACCCCAGAGATTGGGCATGAAATTCGCGGATGGATCCCGATCCGGACACGCTTTCGCATACTCCCGAAGCAGGGCATCCAGTTTGTCATCGTCGGTGCCGCGCAATGGCTGCATAATCCCTCTAATTCCGCCGGGTTCCGGTCTACCCGTGTTTTCCCGCCCCGGCGCCGAATGCTTTCAAAACCCGTTGGCGCGCCCGGAACAATCGGACCTTAAGAGCATTTTCGTTGACCTTATATATCTTTTCAAGCTCTTTCAACGAAAGCCCTTCTACTTCTTTCAACATCAGCAGAATGCGGTCGGCCTCAGAAACCGAGCCAAGAAGCGAATCCACTGCCTCCCGCACCTTTTTATGGTGCTGTTCGTCCTGGTCCGCCCGCCCGCCAGCTACGGCGTCCGCCATCATGACCTGCTGTTCGGACAGGTCCGACATGCGGAACTCCTGGCGGCGGCGCAACTTGCGCAAATAATCGAAAGCGGCGTTGACAGTGAGCCGATACAGCCACGGTTCAAAGACCTTTTCCTCGCGAAGCTGATCGAGCGAAAAATACAGCCGCAAGAACACTTCCTGCGCGACGTCCTCGACATCCTCGGGGCGCGCGATTAATCGCGTAATCTGCCCCATGATGCGCTTCCGATAGGCCAATACGATTTCGTTGAACGCAGCGCTATCACCCTGCTGCGCCCTTTTGATCAACTCGAAATCGACCAGCATGCCGTTCCATAAGTGCCGGCATACGAAAGCGCCCTTCGCTTCGATTGCATAGGCGTACCGGCAAACAGACAGGTTACAAAGCTTTGGACGTAAACGCAAAAGCCAGGGTTGGGAGGCATTTGGCTTCCGTACCGCCCAGCAAACCAAAAAAGCCAGTTTCCGGGAACCCGCCCCCGCGGGTCCACGAAAAGGGCCGAAGGTGCGAGTTCTCAACATTATAACAGGCGTCTTCCAGACGGCAGGCTCGTTCCGAAGCAGGACGACCCCGGTGTGTTCCGGCGCCGGTTTTGTCCAAGGTGCGGCCACGGCCGCTCTATCCATACCGTTGCCGGTACTGATAGCCTGGAAGTATGCGATTTTCAGAGTCGATCTTCGCCGCACGGTTCAACATCACTCGCCAGGATTTGGAAGCATATCTTTCGGAAGCGCTTTCCCAGGGCGGGGACTACGCCGATTTGTATTTCGAATACCTCCAAACCAGTTCCATCGGTATGGATGAATCGATGGTGAAGACCGCGGCTCAGGGAGTTTCTATGGGAGTCGGGGTGCGGGTAATTGCAGGCGAACGCACCGGCTATGCCTATAGCGATGATCTGTCACCGGAAAAAATCCGCAAAGCGGCGCTGGTAGCGGCGCATATTGCCGCTGGGCCAAGCAAAGTCGATAAATTCGATCTGAATGAGGGTACAGGCCACAATTTATACCCGGTCATAACGGCCCCGACCGAGGCCGCATTTGCGGACCGGGTGGAGTTGGTGAAACGCGCCGACCGTGCCGCTCGTGCCTACGATGCCCGTATTTTTCAGGTTCAGGCCGCTTATGCGGACAATCTCCGCCAAGTGATGGTCGCGACCAGCGACGGGCAGTTGACCTTCGATCGCCAGCCGCTCGCGCGTCTCAGCGTTTCCGCTCTGGCCCGTCTGAACGGGGGGCCTCCGCAACGCGGTCACGCCGGCGGAGGCGGGCGCGTCGATCTCGACTTTTTCCTCCACGAAAGGACGCCCGAGCACTTCGCCCAGGAAGCAGCGCGGGAAGCCATCGCCATGCTGGATGCCGTGGAAGCTCCGGCGGGAGAAATGACGGTGGTGCTGGGACCAGGCTGGCCCGGCATCCTTTTGCATGAAGCGGTCGGCCATGGCCTGGAGGCGGATTTCAACCGGAAAGGCGTTTCCGCTTTTAGCGGCCGCATCGGGCAGAAGGTGGCAAGCGAACTATGCACCGTGATTGACGATGGAACCATCGGCAACCGGCGCGGATCCCTCAACGTGGACGACGAAGGTCATCCGACCAGGCGTAACGTATTGATCGAAAACGGAGTCCTGCGCGGCTATCTGCAGGACAAGCTTTCCAGCACACTGCTGGGCTCCGAATCCACGGGCAGCGGCCGACGCGAAAGCTATGCCCACATTCCTATGCCCCGTATGACCAACACCTTCATGCTGGCGGGCGAAAGCGCCCCGGAAGATATCATCCGCTCGGTTCCCAAAGGGCTGTACTGCGCCAATTTTGGCGGAGGACAGGTGGACATCACTAGTGGCAATTTCGTCTTTTCGGCGTCGGAAAGCTATCTGATTGAGGACGGGAAGCTGACGCGGCCGGTCCGCAACGCCACTTTGATCGGAAATGGGCCGGAAGCCCTGCGCTACGTCAGCATGGTTGGGAACGATCTCAAGCTGGACGAGGGCATCGGCACCTGTGGCAAGGAAGGGCAGAGCGTGCCGGTCGGAGTAGGAATTCCTACCATCAAAATCGACAAAATGACGGTCGGGGGAACGGCTTAAACTCGGACCGTGCCCCGCCGCCTATAGTGTACGTTTTATTAGGTTATTCTGTGCCCGACGGGTGCACCGGCTGATTGAAACCGGGCCGCGCCGGCAATCCAAGCTCGCCCGCGACATTCTCGGCGGCGCGGACATGGTTTTCCAGAATCGGCTGCGCCCTCTGGACCAGGCTGTAGACATTGCGGTCATGAAGTGCTGGCTTCTCGCCGGATAACATATTGATGTCGTTCCGGTGGTCCTGGAGCATGTAGTTTATGTAGGCAGCATCGAAGTTCTTGCCAGATAAGGCCCTCAGCCTGTTCATCTCCGCTGTGTCCTGGGCCGTGGGCATCGTAGGCAGGGCCACGTTCTGCCTGCTGGCTACGGCCTGGGTATCTTTCAGCAGCGCGGTATGGTCCTCGATCATACGTCCGGCAAACTTCTTGACCACCGGATTGGTGGACTTGGCTTGCGCCAGATGGCCGAGTTGCACTTCGGCAATGCTCGCCTGGGCTAGTTGGCCCAGGACTTTCTGACTTTCCGGCCCGGCCATGGCGCTGGCGCCGGCATAACTCCCGGCTGCCATGGCGAGGATGGCAACCAGGGGAATTTTCAAGGAATCTGTGTATATCATTGCAAACCCTCTCTTTATAAACTGCTGCATGGCTGGTGCCAAGCAGGCGGGAAAGCGGCGATGGTACGCTGAGAGTCAGGAACGATGAGCCAGAATCACTTCATGGAACTCGCTCGGGACGTGGTGCGGCGCGCGCTTGATGCGGGAGCCAGCGATGCCGAATGCACCATTGCCGAAGGCGACGAATTTTCGGCCAACGTGCGCATGCGCGAACTGGAGAACCTGAAGGAGGCCGGCTCGCGCGGCGCCGGGTTGCGCATCCTGCGCGGCCGGCACACGGGTTCGTCTTACACTTCAGACCTATCGTCCGCCGGAATCGAACAGTTGGTGAAGGCGGCGATCGAGTTGGCGGATATCACCACCCCGGATCCGCATGCCGGCCTGCCGGAGCCGGAGGAGATGGGCAGCATCGGCGGAGATTTGAGGCTGTATTCCGGGGAAGTGGAGAACCTGGAAACAGAAGTCAAAATCGAAGCAGCGCGGCGTGCCGAACGCGCGGCGCTCGACGCCGACCCACGGATCTTCAATTCCGAGGGAGCGTCCTTCGACACCCACCTGGGCCGCCACATCTTCGCGAATTCCCGAGGGTTTGCCGGCGAATACCGCTCCAGCTCGTGCTCCCTGAGTATGGTTCCGGTGGCGCGCGACGGCGAATCCATGGAGCGCGACTATTGGTACACGCTCTCGCGTTCCTTCAGCGGCCTCGAGCCGCCGGAGGAGGTCGGACGAAAAGCCGCCCGGCGCGCTCTGCGACGGTTGAACCCGGTAAAAGTACCGACGCAGAGGGTGCCGGTCGTGTTCGATCAGGGTGCAGCCCGGTCTCTGCTGGACAACATTTTCGAAGCCGTGCACGGCATGTCCATCTACCGTCATGAGTCCTTTCTGGCGGGGAAACTGGGCGAGCGCGTGGCGGCCGAAAATGTCACCGTCATAGACGACGCCACTATCCCCGGCCTGTTTGGTACCTCGCCTTTCGATGATGAAGGCGTGCCCTCGCGCCGCACGATGGTAATCGAGCGCGGCATTCTGAAAAGCTATCTGCTCAACACATATGCCGCGCGCAAGCTTGGCCTGAAAACCACGGGGAGCGCCTCGCGTGGTCTGACCGGGAATGCCGGCATCGGCCACGGGAACTTTTTCCTCGACAAGGGCGTCCAAACCCCGGAGCAGGTTATTGCCGGTGTGACCAACGGTTTTTTCGTGACCGAGCTGATGGGATTTGGTGTCAACGTCGTCACCGGCGATTACTCGCGCGGCGCGGCGGGGCTGTGGATCAAGAACGGCGAGCTGGCTTACGCCGTTTCCGAAGTCACCATCGCCGGCAATTTGAAAGAGATGCTGATGGGCCTGGAAACGGTAGGTTCGGACCTGGAATTCCGCGGCTCCACGGCCGCGCCTACAATCAAGATTGGGGAGATGACCGTTGGCGGTAAATAAACCGGCCGTTTCCGCGGAGAAACGGGCAGCCATTCCGCCGATCGCGATCGTGATCGCTGCGGCGGTGATTCTGGGCGGAGCAGGATTCGCGTACTTGAATTACCTGGCCAACAAACCTCCGGCTCCGCCTCCGCCGCTGACCGGCGATGCCAAGGCATACGTGAAATACCTGCGCTTCGTTTCGGCCGATGGCCAGACTCCGGAAAGCCCGGAGATGACGGCGCATGAAAGCTATCTGAAACAGGCAGTGGTCGAGATCACCGGCAATATTCAGAACACGGGCAACCGGGTGCTGGACGTTGTGGAGATCAATTGCGTCTTTTACGACCCTTATGGGCAGGTGGTTCTGCGCGAGCGCGTCCCCATTGTGAGCAAAAAAATGGGCAAGCTCGCCCCTGGCCAGACCAAGCCCTTCCGCCTGGCCTTCGACAACATCCCCGAGGCCTGGAACCAGGCCATGCCGACGATGGTGATCGCGGGGATCGAGTTCTCGTAAACGAGCGAGGGATGGCGGGTTGTCAACCCGCCGCAGGCTGCCAGCCTGCCCCACAGCGCTCCGCGGGTGGCGCCGTCTCTCTACGCGTCCGTGCGAAAAAGACACCTGCCCGTCTGTTACGCTAGTCTGGATCTATGCGGAAAGGTAACGGGGTCTGGCGCCGGTTGGACGGCATCGAAAAAGCCTTTCTGTCCGCGCTTGGGCTCTATGTGATCTTCGCGGTGACCGGCATGGCAACCCTGCGATCTCTGTTGATGGTGATCACGGTGGTGCTGGGCACGATTGTCCTGTTTCGCTTCGCCCGGCGGGCCATGCGGCAGGCCATCTGGCGGCTTCGCAACCGCCTCATCGCGGCCTATCTCTTCATCGCGGTGGTGCCCATCGTGCTCATTCTGACCCTGGTCGGCTTTGCTGGATGGGCAGTGCTCGGCCAGATGGCCGTGTATCTGGTGAACACCGAATTGCGCCATCACGAAGATCAGCTTACGCGCCAGGCGGAGGCGTTGGCGCGCATCCCCGTAGCTGACCCCGAGCGCGCTCTCGGCCGCGCCGGCGTCATCCTGCATAATGCGTTTCCGGATTTCCAGTTGCTCATCCGCCGCGGCAGCGAACAGTTGCGCTATCCCGAAAATGCAGAGATTGCTCCGCCGCCTGCCGGCTGGGGAGACGCACACGGCCTGATTGTAAAGAAGGAGAACGGCGAAGAGCAGCTCTTCGCCTGGGCACATCACACGGTCAACGGCGAAGAAGTGACACTGCTGGCGCCAGTGACGCACGATTATCTCTCCGGCCTGGTGCCTGGCCTGGGCGACGTCAATTTCGTCCCGCTTATGGGGCGTCCGCGCCAGAGCCACATTCCGGAGCCCAAGGGCGCCTTCGATTTTAAAATCCGCGGGTACTATCCCACACCCAACGTTCGACGTTGGGAATCGCCGGACCTGCATGAATCACCGGTGCTGGTAGTCGATACACGCATTTCGCCCGTGCTGGCGACGGTATTTCAGAACGTCGATTGGGCCGAATTCGCTCTGGGCCTTTTCGTTGCCGTTGCCGTTCTGTTTCTGGTAGTGGAGCTGCTCTCGCTCTTTGCCGGCGTCAAGCTCAGCCGGAGCATCACCAGCGCGGTGCACGAATTGTACGAAGGCACGCGCCGCATCAAGGAAGGCGATTTCTCGTATCGGATTCCGGTGAAGGGATCGGACCAGCTTGCCGAGCTGGGCACATCGTTCAATTCCATGACCGCCAACCTCGGCCGGCTAATCGTGGTCGCCAAGGAAAAGGAGCGGCTGGAATCGGAGCTGGCCATCGCGCGCGAAGTCCAGAACCAGCTCTTCCCCAAAGACGTGCCGTTTACCCGCACGCTGGAACTCACCGGCGTCTGCCACCCCGCCCGCATGGTCTCGGGCGATTACTACGATTTCATGTCACTCTCGGAAAGTTCGCTGGCGTTCGCGATCGGCGACGTGGCAGGCAAGGGAATTTCGGCCGCGCTACTGATGGCCACCATTCAATCGACGATGCGGACGCAGTTGAACGCGATCGACGGGGTGCGGGAGCTGGTCGCCAGCGGGCACCTGACGTTCAACCGCGCGTTGCCCGAAGCGCCGCGGCTGTCCGCTGCGCAGTTGGTCTCGAACCTGAACCGGCAGCTCTACGCCACAACCGCGCCGGAAAAGTACGCCACCTTCTATTTCGCACTCTACGACGACGCTACACACTCCCTCACCTACACCAACGCCGGCCACCTTGCTCCTATGCTGCTGCGCGACGGCGCGATCACCACGCTCGATTCGACTGGTACCGTGGTGGGGGCGTTCCCCAAGGCGCGCTACGCCGAGAAGACGCTCGAAATGCAGAAGGGCGATATGCTGGTGGCGTACACGGACGGCATCGTAGAGCCGGAAAACGCCTATGGCGAAATGTACGGCGAGGAGCGGCTGAAGGAACTGCTCCTGAAGCACGCGCACGCGGATTCTTCGGAAATCATCGCCCGCACCATGGAAGCGGTGAACCAGTGGACCGGCTCCTCGGAATTGCAGGACGATATGACGATGGTGGTGGCTCGCCGACTCAGCGCGTGACCGTGCCTGTGCGCGAGGAATGGAAGCCGGAGCAGATGGAAAACGAGGATTAAGAAGTGAAAGTGCTCACTGCGGCCGAGATGCGCGAAGTGGACCGGCGCACCATCGAGACGGGCATTCCCGGCCTGGTGCTGATGGAGAACGCCGGCCACCGCGTGGTGGATTTGCTGGCCGAGAAATTCGCGCCGCTGGCGGAACAACGCATCGCCGTTTTGTGCGGCAAGGGTAATAACGGCGGCGACGGTTTTGTGGTCGCCCGCCAGCTCTACACGCGCTTCCGCCCGCGCATGCTGGATGTGGTTCTGCTGGCCGATCCGGCGGATCTGAAGGGCGATGCGGCGGCCAATTACCGGATGCTGGAGGCGTGCGGCTGTCCGGTCCAAAGGGAAATCCCCGCTTCTGCGCGCTGCGCCACGCTGGTGCTGGACGCGCTGCTCGGCACCGGCATCACCGGCCCGGCCACCGGCCGGATGCTGGAAGGCATCCGCGCCATGAATCGCGATTTCCCGCTCGCCAAGGTGGTCGCGGTAGACATTCCGTCCGGCATGCCCAGCGATTCCGGGGAGCCCGTGGGCGAATGCGCGCGCGCCGATTTCACTGTCACTTTCACCGCGCCGAAACTGGGCCAGGTGATGCCGCCGAATTGCGATCGCGTGGGCGAACTGGTGGTGGGCGCCATCGGCAGCCCGCCATCTCTATATGAAAACGCAGCCGTGTCTCTGGTTGAGCCGGCCATGTTCCGGCAGTTGCTCGCGCCGCGGCCGCCATGGGGCCACAAGGGAACATTTGGTCACGTTCTCGTGGTTGGTGGGTCGGTCGGCAAGACGGGCGCTCCCGCCATGGCCGGTATGGCGGCACTGCGCGCAGGAGCAGGCCTAGTGACGGTGGCTTCAGCGGCCGCAGCGATCCCACAAATCGCCGCACATGCTCCGGAGCTGATGACCGCGCCGCTCGAGGGAGACCTCGAGGAACTGGCCGAAGGCAAAACGGTGATCGCCATCGGGCCGGGCTTGGGGCGCACGGAGGGTGTCGAAGATCTCGTGCGGCGCGCGGCGCGCTTGGATCTGGCCGTGGTGATCGATGCCGATGCACTCCTACCCGATGTGGATTGGAACACGGAACAGGCCCGCATCCTCACCCCGCATCCCGGCGAAATGTCGCGCCTGAGCGGAAAGCCCACGGCCGAGGTCCAGAAGAACCGGCTCACCACCGCACGCGAATTCGCGACCGCAAAGAAGGTGACGCTGGTTCTGAAAGGCCAGCGCACGCTGTTGGCGTTCCCGGACGGCCGCGTATGGATCAATCCCACCGGCACGCCGGCGCTCGGCACGGGCGGCACGGGCGATATTCTGACGGGTCTCATCTCCGGCCTCGTGGCTCAATTCCCCAAGCGGGCGGATGAAGCGGCAGCCGCCGCCGTCTATCTGCACGGCCTCGCCGCCCAGATTGGTGCGCGCGAAATGGGCGAGCAGCCATTTGTCGCAACCGATATTTTGCGTTATCTGCCGAGGGCGATGGAGGCGTGTGCGGGTTAGGGGCCGGGGGCCAGGGACCAGGGGCCGACGAGCGATCCCGCCCTCGGGTCTCTGCGTTGCGCTTGCCGCTCGGGTGGCCTGCTTACGATGAATGGCATATATCGCACCACTTCCGCCGCGGCGACCGTCGCGCTGGGCCACGATATTGCTCAACAATTGCCGCGGCGCGCGGTGGTGATGCTCATCGGCAACCTGGGGGCAGGGAAGACCACGCTGGCTAAGGGCATCGTGGAAGGCCTGGGCGCGGCGTCGGCGGACGAGGTCTCGAGCCCCACCTTCACTCTCATTCATGAGTACGGCGATGGCCGCGTGTACCACATCGACCTTTACCGGCTGGAAGAAGCGCGCGAGGTGGCCACGCTCGGGCTGGATGAAATCTTCGAACGCCAGGCCGTCGTGCTGGTGGAGTGGGGAGAGCGTTTTCCGCAGTTGATGCCGTCCATACGAATCGAGATCCGGCTGCGCACGCTTCGAGACGAGGAAAGGGAAATCGACGTCCGGTCACTGCCATGAACAAACAACCGTGGGCCCTCATCCTGGGCGCTTCGAGCGGGTTTGGCGAGGCTGCCGCTATCGAACTTTCGCGGGCCGGCATGAACATTTTCGGTGTGCACCTCGACCCGCCGGACAAGCGCCCGCACGCCGAGGAGGTATGCCAGAAAATCCGGGCGCTCGGCCGCGAGGCGGAATTCTTCAACGTGAACGCGGCCGACGACGAGTTCCGGCGGGACACCATCGAGACGATCCGGCAACGCCTATCGGCCGGGCCCCTCGAAGGGCGGCCTGACGCCTCCGGCGTACCAGCCTCGGCGGAGGCCGCTGCGGCGCGGTCAGGCGACAAGAGCGGAGAGTCGAAGGGTACCCTTCGCGTTCTGTTGCACTCGCTCGCTCTCGGCTGGTTCAAGCCACTGGCGGGCGCCGAGCAGGTGGTGGCCAAGAAGCAACTGGAGATTACCGTGGACACTATGGGCCACTCGCTGGTCTATTGGGTGCAGGACTGCCTGCGCGCCGGGCTGTTCGAATGGGGTGCGCGAATCTTTGCCATGACCTCAGCCGGAGCCGAGCGCGCCATTCCGAACTACGGACCAGCGAGCGCGGCCAAGGCTGCTATGGAAGCTCACGTCCGCCAACTCGCCCTGGAACTGGCGCCGGCCGGCATCACGGCCAATGCCATACGCGCCGGATTCGCCGATACGCCCTCACTGCGTCTTATTCCCGGCCACGAACAGATTCTTGCTGCGGCGCGCCGGCGCAACCCCCACCGCCGCCTGACCACACCGGAGGATGTGGCCCGCTCGATCGCGGCGCTCTGCCATCCGGCCACGTATTGGATGACCGGAAACACGTTACACGTCGACGGCGGGGAGAGCATCGTAGAGTAGTCCGGCCGGTTCCATTGCGCCCAGAGCGAACCGGTTGCGGGCCACAAAGACCGATGGCCGCCGTTGTTGCGGGGATGGTATAGTGAACGCGCGGTGTGCCCGCAACGGGCCACTCGAAGAGGAGCAGCATGAGTCTTTCGGCGCGGAATCAATTGCCGGGCGTGGTGGAGGAAGTGCGACTGGGCGAGATCATGGCGCACGTGGTGGTGCGGGTTGGGCAAAACACGGTGGAGAGCGTGATTACGCGCACCAGCGCCGATGAGCTTGGTCTGAAAAAGGGCGATTCGGTTCGCGTAGTGGTGAAGTCCACCGAAGTCATGATCCAGAAGGACTAAGGCCGCTGCGACAGGGGTACGATGGCTTGATATGGCCGATACGTTGCCCTGTCTCGACCTTCTGGAAGCCACGCCGGAAATCCTGCGCGGACTGATGTGCGAGCTTTCCGAAGAAGACGCGCGCTGGAAACCCGCGCCGGACCGTTTTTCGGTGGCTGAGGTCCTGGCCCACCTGTCTCACTCCGAAGGCCATTGCTACCGCACGCGTGTGGATCGCTTCCTGTCCGAGGAGCGGCCCGAATTCGAGCCGGACGACGCCCAGATGTACGCCGCGATCTACCGCGACTGCGATCCCGAGGAGGACTTCAACCACTTCGAGGAGCAGCGCGACGACAACGTCGAATTCCTGCGGGATCTGCCGGCGGAAGCGGGCGCCCGAACCGCCCTGCACCGTGAAGCCGGTGCCATTACGCTGGCCGAGATGCTACATGAATGGGCGCTGCACGACCTGGGGCACGTGTGCCAGATTGCCGAATTGGTGCGGGCGCGCAAATACCTCGCGGGTGCCGGCCCGTTAGCCCGCTTCTATTCGTTGCGACCTTAAGAGCAATGCCCACGAGTTTCTGGCGAAATTCACAGCAAACGTGACATAATCGTCAGTTTGCGTGGAGGGGAAAAGATAAATGAGCGCTAGAGGGCAGGTGCAGGTGACGCCGGAGCGGCTGCAGCAAATGGCCTGGGGATATACGGGACCGCTGATTCTGGAAGCGGCCGTCCGGCACGGAGTATTTGATCGTCTCGATGAGGGACCGAAGACATTGGACGAGGTGGCTGCCGCGACCGGAGCTTCTCATCGAGGCTTGCGCGCCATCCTGAACGCATTGGTGGGATTCCAACTGCTCGCCCGGGATGGGGAAGGGCGGTACTCGCTGCTGCCGGAGAGCGCGGTATTCCTGGTGAGCGGCAAGCCGACCTTTATTGGCGGCATCCTGAAGCATACGAGCAGCCAGCTCATGCCGATCTGGATGCAGTTGAACGAAGTGGTGGCCCGCGGCGGACCGACCACGGGCGTGAATCAGGAGCGCACCGGCTCGGAATTCTTCCACGAGTTTGTGGAAGATATCTTTCCCATGAGTTATCCGGCAGCTCAGAACCTGGCGCGCGCGTTGAATGTCGCCGACGCTACCGGGCCCATGAAGGTGCTGGACCTGGCTGCGGGTTCGGGGGTGTGGAGTATCGCTCTGGCGCAGCACTCCGCGCACGTTTCGGTTACGGCGGTGGATTGGCCGGGCGTCCTGGATGTCACCCGCCGCGTGGCCACCCGTTTCGGCCTCGTGGACCGGTACACGTTCGTAAGCGGAGATTTGCTGGAAGCCGATTTCGGCCGCGCCCATCATATTGCCACGCTCGGCCACATCCTGCATAGCGAAGGCGCGGAGCGCAGCCGGATCCTGCTGCGCAAAACCTACGATGCTCTGGAGCCGGGGGGCACCATCGCCATTGCCGAATTCCTGGTGAATGACGACCGAACGGGACCGCCCATGGGTCTCATCTTCGCCGTCAACATGCTGGTCGCTACCGAAAACGGCGATACGTTCTCGTTCTCCGAAATCAGCAAATGGCTCGATCAGGCCGGTTTCGAGAACGCACGCCTGTTGGAATCCCCCGGTCCCAGCCCGCTTATTCTCGCGAACCGGCCCAAATAGCGGCGCGCTGCGGGCAGGGGGATGGCTCCGGCAGCCTCCCACCCTACGATACCAGCGCCCTCACCAGAATCCACGACTTCTCGAGCGGCGAAAGCCGCAGCCGCCGCGCGAGAACGTCATAATTGCTTCGCTCGATCCGCTCCAGCAAGCGCGAATAGATGGAGATCAGCGCGAGCAAGGAAGGCCTGCTGCGCGGATGGATCAGGTCGAGCAGCGGGCGCGATTCGTCGTAATAGGCGCGTGCGCGGGCGGCTTCGAACTGCATCAGGCGTAGAAAGCGCTCGCTTTTCTGGCCTGCGCGTAGCTCCTCTTCCGTTACATCGAAGCGGCGCAGATCTTCGGCCGGTAGGTAGATCCGTTCCCGCGCGGCGTCCTCCCGGATATCGCGAAGGATATTGGTGAGCTGAAAGGCCACACCGCACTTTTCGGCCAGCGGCAGTGCACTGGGTGTATCGAATCCGAAGATGTGAATCGTAGTGAGACCGACCACCGAAGCCACCTGGTAGCAATACCGGTACAACTCGTCGAAGGTCTCGATGCGGCGCGGCTCCAGATCGGATGACACGCCGCAGATCATGTCACGGAAATACTGACGTGGAATGCCGAACCGCCGCACCGTGTGATAAAAGGCCGGCCACACGGGGTGATCGCCGAAGCGGCCGTCCAGCGCCTCTTCCGTTTGCACCCGCCAGCGCTCGATGGCCGCGTGGTTGGCGCCCGGCTCGTCGCTTAAATCGTCGCAATAGCGCATGAACGCGTAGATGGCGCACATCGCTTTGCGCTGCTGCGCCGAAAGCAGGAGGAAGGAATAGTAGAAGTTCTTGGCCCGGCTGCGCGCCACACCGCGGCAATAGTCGTAAGACTGCTCGATGGCGGTATTCATGCTGCCACTCGGAGCGCGGCACGTATCAGCGCGGTGGCAAGCAGGCGCACGCGCTCCGCCTTGGAAATGGCCGGCCGGGCCGCCAGCACGTCATATCCTTGCCGCTCGATCTTCTCCAATACACACATACCGCCGCGGCTGAAGAGGTCCAGGTCCAGCCCCAGCCGCCGGTCCACCTTCCCAACTAGGGGCAATCCCTGCAGGAACAACGCCCGCGCACGCTCGCAAATCTCCCGCATGACCTCGCGGAACGCCGGCGTGAAGCGCCGCGCGAACAGGTCATCCACCGCGTAGCCGTGGCGCGCCATGATGTCAAGCGGGATATACACGCGGTCCTTCAGCAGGTCGACTGTCACATCCTGCCAGAAATTAGCAAGCTGAAGGGCGGTGCAGGTAGCGTCGGACAGGCTCTGCCGCTCGGCATCCGCATAGCCGCACAGGTACAGCACCAGCCGCCCCACCGGATTCGCCGAGCATCGGCAGTAACCAAACAGCTCGTCCCAATTGAGATAGCGCGTCACCTTCTGGTCCTGCACGAAGGCGTCGATGAGGTCCGAGAAGGGCTGCCGTGGAATGCCGTGCCGTTCCACTGTGGGACCGAGCGCTACGAAGACCGGATGCGAGGCGTTTCCGTCGTACAGGGCATCGAGTTCTCCGCGCCACCAGTCCAGGAGCCGCAAACTCTCGTCGCGTTCGCCGATTTCATCCCCGAGGTCGTCAGCCCAGCGACAGTAGGCGTAGACATTGTAGAAATCCTGATGCAGCCGCTTTGGCAGCAGAAAACTGACTACGTGGAAATTCTCGTAATGATGTGTAGCAAGCCATCGCGTGTAGGCGCACGCCTCTTCCCGTGTGTAGATCTTGCGCCTTGCGTCTGGAGAGCGCACGAAATCGGCAGGGGCGAGAAGCATACCGGAACTCGTGTGCGGGCCCACGCCCGCGCCTAATCGCCTGTGGCCGAAGTCGGATCGCATCGGAAGCCGGAAATTTCGGCGTCGATTGGAGAGCACATCTGCATGGGCTGCCGCCTGTAAAGGACTTCTGCCACAGGTTCCTAAGGAAGAATCGCCGTTTTCAAGTGGCCGTTGTGGCTCATGAGGTGCCGCATCACTTCCAGCAGGTTGGCGAGCGGCTCCTCCCGATTGACGAAGAATGAGGCCGTGATGTGGCGGTCGCAGACCAGATCGAGCGCTTTGCGGATGTATGCAGGCGTGTGGTGGAAGCTGGCCTTGCAGGTAATCTCGGAGTAGTGAAGCAGGGCCGTATCCAGGTTCACCTTGCTGTCGTTAGGGCAGCCGCCGAAGAAGTTGACGGTGCCACCGCGCCGTACCATGTTGACCGCCCACTGCCACGTTTCCGGTTTTCCCACCGCTTCGATGGCAATGTCGACGCCGCGTCCGTGGGTCATGTCGCGAATCGCCTTCACCGGGTTGGAATGGTCGGCCGCGACCACCAGTTCGTCGGCGCCCAACGCCGCGGCGCGTTCCAACTGCGTCACCCTGCGTCCCACCGCGATCACCCGACAGCCATAGAGCTTGGCGAGTTTGACGAACATGAGCCCGATTGGCCCGAGTCCGATGATGGCGATGCTGTCGCCCGGGCGGGGGGTTGTCTCTTCCAGCCCACGCACCACGCAGGCGAGCGGCTCGATCAAAGCCGCGTCCTGGTACCCTACATC
The DNA here is from genome assembly GCA_035508655.1 of Bryobacteraceae bacterium. GTDB lineage: Bacteria > Acidobacteriota > Terriglobia > Bryobacterales > Bryobacteraceae > DATGMB01. The sequence goes on along the minus strand of DATJMP010000113.1, from coordinate 38,300 downwards.
GGCCGGAATCCGATACGTGTTGCGCTCCACAATGCGCGCCGGGATTCGAATATATTCGGCGTAAGCCCCGTTGTTGAACAACAGGTCCTCGCAGAGATTCTCAAGGCCGTGCCGGCAGAAATAGCAGGTGTTACAAGGAGCCGAATTGGCCGCTACTACCCGGTCGCCGATCTCAAACTGGGTCACACCCTCGCCTACCGCGACAACATCGCCGGCCAGCTCGTGCCCGAACACAGCGGGGGGGACGATCATTCGGGCGTGGTATCCGCGGCGAAATACTTTTACATCGGTTCCGCAGGTCAGCGCTACCTTCACCCGGACGAGGATGTCACCGTCATGGATTGTGGGAACGGCAACCGGCTCTACTTGCAAGTGTTCCTTGCCGTAAAGCACGGCGGCCATCATCTGAGTATTCACTATGACCACCTCTGTGGCTGAACGATTATTTTCAACGATTTAGGTCCCGGATGCAATGCCAAATCAAATCCTGAACGGATTTTAACTAACGGCAAACGATGGGAGATAAGTTCCTCCAAAGGCAGTTCGCCGCCAAAAACCAGGCGGGCGGACTCGGCCTGCAAGTCCAGCGACGCACTATAAGAGCCAAATAAATTTCGTTCTCCTACACAGATGTCCGCACCCGAAACTTCGATTCTTTCCCTGGCCGAAGTCTGCGCGAAGAGCAAAATGCGGGCTCCCGGCCGCGAACAGGCAATGGCGTGGTCCACGATGCCTGGCGCCGACGCTGCCACGATTACCAGGTCCGCGCCGCGCCCTCCGGTCAGCTTCTTGGTTTCCGCCGTTATGTCGGTCTTGATCGGGTCCCAGGTGAATTCCGCGCCGCAACGCGCCGAAATCTCGCGCCGCTCGGCGATAGTGTCGGTGGCGGCGACGAGCGCACCCGTGCGCCGCGTCAGCATGGTGAACATCAAGCCGATCGGTCCCTGGCCCATGATGACCGCCAGTTCCTCCGGCTGCGGATCGCACTGCACCACGGCTTTCAGACACGTGTTGAAAGGCTCCACGAGGGTGGCGCGCTCGAACGAGACGCCATCCGGAATCGTCTCTACACCGCGTTCGACAATCCAGTCCATCACCCGCACATACTGAGAGAAGCCGCCGCCCGCTGGTTCAAAGCCCGCCGTAATGCCCACCCGCTTGTAAACCGGGCACTGCGCGTATAGCTTGCGCCGGCAGTAGAAACACTCCAGGCAGGGAATGTGGTGGAATGCCACTACGCGGTCGCCAGGCTGGAAACGGGTTACGCCGGCTCCCACCGCCGCCACCACACCCGCGGTTTCATGGCCATAAATGCGGGGCGGCGCCAGCAGATTGTGCTCGATCTTTTTCAGGTCCGTATGACAGATTCCGCAAGCCTCCACGCGAATGAGAATCTCTCCCGGCTGAATGACAGGTGTGGGAATTTCCTCGATCGAGACCGTACTTTGGCCCCGATATACGGCTGCCCGCATCGTGTCCGGAATTCCTCGGCCCCCGGCAAACCGGTCTGCGGTTTGCTGGGGTGAAATGGCGCTCATATCAGAACCTGCAATCGGCAAAAAACTCCCCCAGTGATCGAGATGCCCGCGCGCATCGGAAGCCTAACCGCACCAGTTCCGGGATCCGCGCACGAGGATGGCGCAATACTCCTTTGAAAATTAACATTGTATCGAAGTGGCCGTCGCCGCGCAGTGCGCTATCGAAGTCGTTCGTCATATTTTCGTGCGCCGCGTCGGTGACTGCTCGCACGCAATAGAAGGGCAAACTGGCCGCTTTCGCTCGTTCCCCTACACCGGCTGCTTCCATCTCCACCGCGCATCCCCCGAGGCCGCGCAACCGCTGTTTTTCCTCAGCCGTCCGGGCCACGTGATCAATCGAGCAGATCGGACCGTCGCCGCGCTTTTCCTTTAGGGCCGCGGTCTGCGTCGGATTTCCCGGCAGCCCGGCCACCCAGATCTCGGTCGCCACTACGACATCCGCGATCTTCAGCTTCTCATCCAGCGCGCCGCAATAACCGGTGCTGACAACCACATCCGGAACAAAGTGCTCGATTCCGGCATCGGTGGCTGCGGCGGCCGGTTTCCATCCGGCGCCGTTGGCCACCAGCAGGACGCCGTTTCCGCCCAGCTTTCCCGCGCGCGCCCAGTCTACTGCCAGCGGCGCGGGCCGGATATCCGCTAACTGTCGTGTCATTCCGCGAAATTCCATCGGGTCGGCCGCCACGAAGAGGATTTTCATGCCGTGCCGGGGCCCCCGGCCAGCCCGCTGTTAGCCGGCTGGTGTAGGGCATGGGTCTGGGCTGCGCGGAACCAGGCGACGGCCCGGGCCAGAGCCGTTTCCGCCGGTCCGGGCTCGAAGCCAAGCTCGCGGCGAGCCTTCTCGTGGGTGACCCACATCTTCTTGCGTGCCATCCGCACGGCGTCCAGCGGTACCCGAGGAGGCTTTCCGGTGACGCGCGCCCACGCTGTGCTGCACGCGCCCGCGCCGTATGCCATCGCGTAAGGCAAACGCATGGTTGGCGCCTTTCGTCCTGTCAGCGCCGCCAGTTTGCCCAGAATTTGTGCGAATGTCAGATTTTCCGATCCCAAAATATAGCGCTCGCCCGGACGTCCGCGTTCGCACGCCAGCAAATGCCCTTCGGCTACATCGCGGACATCCACCACATTCAGACCGGTATCGATGAATGCCGGCATCGCGCCGTTCAGGAAATCCAGCACAATCCTGCCGGTTGGCGTCGGTTTGACGTCGTGGTCTCCGACCGGCGCCGTGGGATTCACGATCACCACGGGAAACCCCTTGTGCGCGAATTCGAGCGCCACCTGTTCCGCCAGGAATTTCGAGCGCTTGTAATCGCCGGCCATATCTCCCAGTGTGACTGGCGTGTTTTCATCGCCGAGGCCATCAGGCGGAATACCGATCGCGCCTACCGTGCTCGTATAGACGACGCGTTCCGCGCCCGCGTTTCGGGCCGCTTCCAGCAAGTGGCGCGTCCCTTCCACATTCGAACGGTACAGTTCCCCCGGATCTTTCGCCCACAGCCGGTAATCGGCCGCTACGTGAAATACCACGCTACAGCCCTCGGCCGCCCGCGCGAGCGAATCGGGGTCGCACAGGTCGCCGACGACCGTTTCCACCTCCAGGTCTGTTACCTTGCTGTGGGACCGCACCAAGGCACGCACGGTGTAGCCGCGCTCTATCAGCAACCGTGCCACGTGCCAGCCCACGAAGCCAGAAGCGCCGGTAACCAGAACGGGTTTCATGGCCGATCCCTCGGCCCCGGTCCCCCGGTCCCCGGCCCCTCTATCGCAGCGTCCATGCCAGCATTTTCAGGTTGTCGGCGATGCCGGCGTTGATGCCCAGCGCGGCGGACGGCTCAAAGCCACAGTGCACCATGCAGTGCTCGCAGCGTGGGTCGTTGCCCTTGCCGTAGCTTTCCCATGGCGTCTGGGTCATCAGGGCTTCGAATGTCTTGTAGTGGCCATCCGTGATCAGGTAGCACGGGCCCTTCCAGCCCTTGACGTTATAGGTCGGATTGCCCCACGCGGTGCACGGAAGCTCGCGCTCGCCCTTGAGGAATTCCAGATACATCGGTGTCTGGCGCACTGCATATTTTTTCGCCAGCCGATCGATGTCCTTGAACTTCTCGTGGATGTCTTCCCGCGTCAGGAAGATTTCGCGGTCGTTCACCGCAGAGTACCCGTATCCCGGCGCGATCTGGTGGCCATCCACATTGAATTGCTTGAGGAATTCGAACAGCTCCTCGATCTCCCGCATGTCGGTCTCTTTGTAGACCGTGGTATTGGTGCAAACCTGGAATCCGGCAGCTTTGGCCACCCGGATGCCTTCGATGGCGGCATCGAACACGCCCTCGCGCTCCACCGCGATATCGTGCGTTTTCCGCATGCCGTCCAGGTGCACGTTGAAGTAGAAGCGCTTGTCGGGCGTGAATTCGCCCAGTCGCTTCTTGATGAACATGCCGTTAGTGCAGAGGTAGATGTGCCGGTTGCGGGCAAGGATGCCGGCCGTCAGCTCGCCGATCTGCGGGTACATCATCGGCTCGCCGCCGCAAATCGAAACCACTGGCGCCCCACATTCATCTACGGCCCAAAGGCATTCCTCGAGAGGCACGCGCTCGGTGATGGTGGACTCGTACTCGCGGATGCGCCCGCAACCGGTGCAGGTGAGGTTGCAGGCATGCAGCGGCTCGAGCATCAGCACGATCGGGAAACGCTTGTTGATCATGGGATGCGGCTGCCGCTTTTCGCCCGTCTTGGCTGGCAGGATGCGAAAGGGATTGGCGGCATCCGGCTCCGGCGCGGCGTTCTTCTGCCATTCCGGACGCGGGCGCATTTTGTTCTTGAGAATGTATCCGGCCAGGCCGGCGGTCATGCCGATGGGGAATTTCATAATCTATCCATGCGAGGGAGCGGTCGAATGGGCGCGCGCCTTCACGAAGGAAGCCAGCGCCAGCAGGGGGAAATAGTCCTTGTACAAGTGGTAATTCAGATAGAAAACCTTCGGGAATCCCGTCCCGGTGGCTAGACGCTCGTCCCAGCTTCCGTCCTCACGCTGGGTGCGTAAGAGATACTCGATGCCATGCTGCACGCTGGAGCTTTCGGCATCGCCGCCGGCAATCAGCCCCAGGATCGCCCACGCCGTCTGCGACGGTGTACTCGGCCCCGCGGTGTAACTGCCGTTGTCATAGCTGGCGCAGCTTTCGCCCCAGCCGCCATCGGCGTTCTGAATCGATCTCAGCCACTCACCGGCACGGAGCACATGTGCCTCGCGGTCGCTTTCGCCGGCCGCCGCCAGCCCGCGCAGCGCGAAACAGGTGCCGTAAATGTATGCCACGCCCCAGCGGGCGTACCAGCTTCCGTCCGGCTCCTGGTTGCGCACCAGCCAATCGATGCCGGCCTTCACCGCCGCGTGCGCGCGCGTGAGCCCGCTCGCCGCCAGCGCCTCCAACACGCGCCCGGTGATGTCCGGACAGGCCGGGTCGAGCATGGCATTGTGATCGGCAAACGGCACCTGGCTCAGGAAATGCCAGTTGTTGTCGGCGTCGAAGGCCGCCCATCCTCCATCGCTCGATTGCATGGCCAGCAGCCATGTCAACGCTCGCCGATGGCATTCGCGCTGCTTTTTCTCATCGCCGGCAGAAGCCCCGCTGAGCGCCAGAAGTACCATGGCGGTATCGTCGATGTCCGGATAGAAATCGTTGCCGTATTCGAACGCCCAGCCGGAGGGCTCAGCCTGCGGCCGTTTGACGATCCAGTCTCCCGTTCGCCGAATCTCGCGCGCGAGTATCCAATCCGCGGCCCGGCTGAGCGCGTGATGCTCCGGCTCGCTTTGGCCCAGGGCGTAGGTTGCAATCGCCGTGTCCCATACCGGCGAAAAGCACGGCTGGAAGAAAAAGCGCTCGCCGTCATCCACCGCCAGCCTCTCAAATTGCCGCAGCGCCTCCAATCGCACCGGGTCGTCAGGCGCATAGCCCAGCACGTCCAGCGCCATCACCGAATACATCATGGGCGGATAGATCGCACCGAGGCCATCGGAGTTGTTCAGCCGCTCCAGCATCCACTGCCTGGCTCTCTCGATCGCCATCCGGCGTACGAATTTCAGCCCGTGCCGTTCCCACCATTTTAAGAGCCGGTCGGCGCGCAGAAACAGGTTATGCCATGTCAGCCGGCTCTGCCGACGGAACGCCGGACTGGCGCCGGGCTTCCAGAGTTCCTTCAGATCGAAGTTGGAAGGCACCGGTTTGCGCGGGTCAGCCGCATGAACGATCGCCAGCGAAACCACGATCGCGCGTGTCCAGGACGACATTTGGTAAAGGAAATCGAATGGCAGCAGCATCACCTCCGGCGGAATGGCCGGGCAATGCTCGCGCGGGTAAAGACCGAACAGGCTGAGGTTGATTTTGACGTAGCTGTTGGCCGCCTGAATGCCGCCCAACTCGAGGATGAGATTGCGCAGGCGCCGCATGCGTTCGTCCTCTGCCGGTACGCCCGCTACTTTCAGCGCGAAATAGGCTTTTACGGAGGCGCTCACTTCCGCTGGACCGTCGACGTAGATATTGAATCCGCCGTCCGGCAGTTGCCGTTCCAGGATCGAGCGCACGGATTTTTCGATGCGGGGCCGCGAGCTGGGTTCCCACACGCCGTTCACCGGCGGTTCCAGCCAAAGTTGGAACAGAATGAAATCCGATTCCAACGTCGAATCCGCGGTCAGCTCCGCGCACCAATGCCCGTCTCGATTCTGCACCCCGGCCAGGTACGAGGCCGAGCGGTGCATGCCTTGAGCGGCGGCCGCTTCGAGCATGTTTCCGATTTCGATGTGCGCGCTCATCGAATCGTCGTCAGCTCCGCGGGCAACGAGAACCGCACGTCTTCGTCCACCAGCTCGATTTCCTCCATTTCGCGGAACCCGTGGTGGCCGAGAAATTCGAGCAGGTCCTGGACCAGGTATTCCGGTGCGGAAGCGCCCGCCGTCAGGGCTACGTTCTTGACGCCGTCCAGCCAGCTCGTCTGAATGTCGTCGCGATCGTTCACCAGGTATGCGCGAACGCCGGAATTCTCACCCACCTCAACCAGCCGCTTGGAATTCGAGCTATTCTGCGAACCGACCACCAGCAGCAGATCACAATGCTGCGATACCGCCTTTACGGCCATCTGCCGGTTTTCGGTAGCGTAGCAGATATCCTGTGCCGGCGGTCCTTTTACTTCCGGAAAGCGCTGCTTCAGCCGGTCGACAATATCGCGCGTTTCGTCCAGGCTGAGCGTCGTCTGGGTCAGGAAGCGCACCCGCGACGGATTTGGCAGCTCGAGGCGGTCCACATCCTCAACGGTTTCCACCAGGTAGCTGCGGTCCGGCACCTCGCCCAGCGTTCCGATCACTTCGTCGTGATCTTTGTGGCCGATCAGTACAATGCTGTAACCATCGCGGGCGAACCGCACCGCTTCCAGGTGCACTTTCGTGACCAGCGGGCAGGTGGCGTCGATCACCTCCAGGGCCCGTTCCTCCGCCTGCGCCCGTACGGAAGGTGCCACGCCGTGAGCGCTGAAGATCGCTCGTGCGCCCACTGGCACTTCCTCGAGTTCTTCTACGAAAATCGCTCCTGCTTCGCGCAGTTCATCCACCACATGTTTGTTATGGACGATCTCTTTACGTACGTACACTGGTGGTCCATACAGATCAAGGGCGATCTTGACAACATCGATCGCACGCACCACTCCGGCGCAGAACCCCCGTGGCTTCAACAGGAATATCTTCTTTTCGGCGCCGCCGTTTGCAGCGAAGGGTTTCAATGGCATATTGGGCGATTTGGTTCTGATTATATCAGCTAATACCCCTGCTTATCGCAGGTTAGCGCACAATCAGTCGGGTACGAACCAACACATGTTACCAGCTGCGTGTTTCCCGATTTATCACGCTGGCCAATGCCGGCCACAGCTCAAGGTAACCTTACGCCCCGCCTAACAGGCTCTCAAGCAGTGCACGCTGAATCGGCCAATGCCCAAAGACCCGCGCGCCCTGGCTCCAGAAGTTACCCGCAGCCAGCAATCCGCTCAGATCGGCTGGATTCGGCTGTTGGTGCTCACGGGCGATCAGATCGCGCAGCACCGCCGTTGCCCGCGAAAGCTCACCGGCGATTTCCGCCGCTGCCTGTGCGTCGGCGCAATGGACATCCAGTTTAGCCGCAATCGACTTGCCCTCCGACGCCAGAGCGAGGACGGCGAAATTCGCCTGCGCGATGCTTCGCGCGAACATGCGCGTGCCATCGGGGAGATTCTGGCCGGAGCGCAGTGCGGCGCCCGGTATCCTCACCCATACCGGCGCATCCGGCAGTTCGAAAACCGGCGTCGGCACGGTCCCTTGCAGATTCCGGACCGCCCATTCGTCGGTGCTCACAGCCAGCGCCATCAAGTTCTCCCCCAAGGGGAGAAACGAGATGCGCCGCTCCGGCGTGCTGCCGTTCAGGCGACATGTCTGATCGAAGCAGGCGCCGCCGGCATTCCGCGCATAGGAGCGCAGCCGTGGCCAGTCGAATCGCCCCGTGATCAGCATGAACTTACCAGAGGGCGTCAGCGCCAGAAGGGCGCTATCCAGATCGTTCTGCCAGTCCAGCCCGATCTTGCCCGCGAACTCCCGGTAATCCGAATCCTCCTGCCCTTTATTGGAATCGAGCAGGTGTAAAATTCCGGCTTGGCGCAGGCGGTGGAAATCGATGTACACGATCACCGCATCCTGCTGCGGCATATGCTGGAGTTGTGCAGCCACCGGGATGGGTCGTGAGCGGTACCAGCGCACGGCGAGAGTTGCCGCGGCGGAGGCGATCAACGCGAGCGCCAGCCACGGCAAGGTTCGTTTCCACACCACGAAACCAGTATCCCACGCGGGGATCATGGATCAGGCATCAGGGCTTAGGGACGGGAGCCATCCCGTTGGCCCGGATTGCTTCCGATGCCCCTGCTGGTGCAATGCCACTAGGTTCACTGGAACCGATCCGCGCTGACAGGCGCTTATGCGCCTAACCCCCAATCCCCAAACCATAAATCCTGCGGCGGCCTACGCCACCGCCGGCTCGCCGACTCGCGATTCCTTCCACAGCCGGACGAACGGCGCCAGTTCCCGCATCATCTGATGGAAGCCTTCGACCGTCAGCGATTGCGCCCCGTCGCTTACCGCCTTTTCCGGGCACGGGTGCACTTCAATGATGAGCCCATCGGCGCCAACCGCGACTCCCGCCCGCGCTACTGCCGGGACCAGGCTCCGCTTGCCGGTGGCGTGGCTGGGATCGAGGATCACCGGCAGGTGCGTCAATTCGTTCAGCACCGGGATAGCCGCGATATCGCACGTGTTGCGCGTGGCGGTCTCGAACGTGCGGATTCCGCGCTCGCATAAAATCACGTTGGGGTTACCGTGCGCCACGATGTACTCGGCCGACATCAGGAGTTCCTTGATCGTCGAGCTCATCCCACGCTTTAGCAGCACCGGCCGGCCGCAGCCGCCCAGCGATTTCAGCAGGGCGAAGTTCTGCATGTTCCGCGCCCCCACCTGCATGCAATCGGCGTAGTCCGCCACCATGTCCACATCGCGGTCGCTCATCACTTCCGTAATGATGGCCAGTCCCGTGGCCTCCTTGGCTTTGCGTAGCAGTTTCAGGCCTTCCAGTTCCATGCCCTGGAAGTCGTACGGCGAGGTGCGAGGTTTGAAGGCACCCCCGCGCAGTACTCGCGCGCCCGCAGCCGCTACCGCCTCGGCGGTTTCCATGATCTGCCGTTCGCTTTCCACCGAGCACGGTCCGGCCATGACGATGAATTCACTGCCGCCGACCTCCACCCCGTTCACCCGGATCGCCGAATGCTCTTTCTTGAATTCGCGGCTGACAAACTTGTACGGCGCCGAAATTCGCACCGCGCTTTCCACTCCCGGTGTGGCTTCCAGCGATTCCAGGCAGGCTGTAACATCGCCCACCCCCACCACTCCGATGACGACGCGTTCTTCGCCCTCGATGGAGTGAACCTTATACCCGAATTCCCGAATCCGTTCGCAGACGTGCTCGATTTCCTGCCGCGTGGCGTGCGGCCGCATAGAGATGATCATAAGTCTTATGACGAGGGTTGTACTTCCCCGCTCCCGATTTTTACAGTATACACCAAATCAATTGAAATTGGCTAATAATCCTATCTTTTTCAATAGATCCGCTCACCACAAGATAAAGGTGTTATGAGATTTATTGGGCGGTCGCAGACGCCGCCGCTGAGCGCGTGCTTTCATTGCCGGCGTGGTCAACTGCCGTAATCGTATAACGGTACTGCTTGCCCGATTCCACTGCATGGTCGGAATAGGCCGGCGCCGGCCCGATCTCGGCGATCCGTACGAAATCTCCGCCCGGCGCGGCGCGATAGATCCGGTAGCCGACCACGTCCGCTTCGGTGTTCTGGTTCCACGCCAGTTCAATGGAGCCGGGGGCGGGAAGCGCCTGCAGGCCCGTGGGTGCCGCGGGTGGGAATGTGTCGATCGGCGTAATGGAAACCTGGTCAGAGAGGTCGCTTTCCGCCCTGCGAGCGTTGGGAAGCTTGACGACTACTTCCACCAGGTATCTGTACGCTTTTCCAAATTCGGCAGTGCGGTCGAGAAATTCCGCCGTATGTGTCTCGCCGATTTGGGTGAAGCCGGCCTCGTCCGGGCCGCGCCGCATGACCAGAAAATCGCCGCCATCTCCCTGCCAGGTCAGCCGAACGCCGTTGGCGGTGGCTTCCAGCTTGAGGGCGGTGGGACGCTGGGGCGGAGGCACGACGGTGAGGTCCACGAAGTTTGACCATCCGCTCGGCTTATGATTGGAGCCGGTCGATCGCACAGACAGGGTCACATCCTTGCCTGTCCACGACGCCGTTGGGATCTCGGCTTCCGCGAACCCCTCGTGTACGATCGGCGGCGGCAGTTGTTGGGCCTTTGCTGCCCACGCCGCAGCGCTGAATGGCGCCACCGCGGTGCCGATGCGCAGGTCGAATTCAAGAGGCGGGCGGATGGCCCGGCCTTCCGTGGTCAACTGCGGCGCCGTGAATTGGACGATGACGCGGGCGCCACGCTGGACTGCGGCGAGGTCTTTTACGGCCGCCGGGATGTTAGCCAGCGGCGGCAGTGGATCCCCGATATAACCGCATCCGGTCGTAAGCAGATAAGGAATCAGGGTCCACGCCGCGCGCGCTGACAAACCACGAAAACCACGCTTCGGCCCCCGGCGCGTGGTTACCGGCCCTTCTCTCACTCCTGGCCCACCGTGACGGTATATGCTGGCGAGCAGGCGGTTGCCGAACCCATGCTTGCGCAAACCGAAAGCGGCACGGCTCCTGCTGCCGCATCGCTTGGGATCTCCACGTTCACCTGCTGTACGCCGATCACGTCCGGCGCCGGCCCGGCATAGAGCGGAACCAGGTTGGTCCGGTTTCCGAGGGTCACGGAGACTGTCGCACCATTCGGAATGCCAGTAGCCCAAATACTGATGACGTTTCCGGGTCGAGCGGGCGATCCCGCGCCGTTGACGCTGTAATCCGGGTTCAGAACGCCGCCGGCGAAAATTGCCGGCCACGCGGCCGCCAGGATGACAGTCTGCGGGCTGCTGCTGTTGCCGTCTGCCGTCACCACCATGCTGGCCGAATTTTGACCGGCTAGCGCGGAGGGGACCTGCAGGTTGATCTGGGTCGCGCTGGAGTACAGGATGCCCGCGCTCAAACCGTTGAAGGTAACGCCGACGACCTTGCCGCCCAGGTTCGACCCGATTACCGTACCGAGAGAGCCGGGCACGAGCGGCGTGGATTGAAACGTCGCGGCATTCACGATTTGCGAAATGGTGACGACCGGTGTGGCGGGAGGTGTCGAAGATCCAGAGCCCGAATTGGAGCCGGAACTGCCACCGGTGCTCGAACCGCTGCCGGACGAGGTTCCCGTGCCACCGGTCGTGCCGGTCCCCGCCGCTGCCGGTGAAACCACCAGGGTAACAGGAAGCGCCACCGAGCCTGCCAGCGGCCCGCCTTCCACAGTCACGCTGGCCTGATACGTCCCAGCCGCCAGTGCCTTTGGAACGCCAAAAATGCGCAGCGTACCCGTGTCAATTTCAAGCGTGAGCCAGCCACTGCCGTTGGTGTATTGCGCCGTGGCGGTCCATTGCATCGTGCCGCCACCGGTATTGTGCACGGGGATGTACGCGGGCGTGGTCAACGGACTTCCAGAGACTCCCGCAAGCTGGACGGTGCCACTCCAGTCGACGGAAAGATGAGGGAAGTAACCTGCGTCGCAATCGCCCAGAAGGGAGCAATCGCTGGCTGGCGTGACCTGTTCGAAGCGTGGAATTGGAGCGGTTGGCGAGGCCGTAGCCACGGTCGAAATCGGCGCAAAGGAAACCGTTTCATAAGCCGTCGCCGATGCGGTTGCGTTGGCCAAGCCGATGAACGTCGGGACCTGCGCACTCTCGAGGCGGCTGGAATTGGCGTCCACCACCTCATACACTACATAACCCGAGCCATTGGTCAGGGGCACCTGGCTCACGTTGTTCAATTGAATAGGGCCGCCGGTCGGCGCCGAAACCGGTTGGCCGCCGATGCCGGTCTGGTCGGCGTAGGGCACCAGCATTAGCAGCAGGGTTCCGCTCCCCGGCACATATTCTCCTGGGGCCTGCGGCAGACCCATGTCACCGCCGGAGGTTGGAACCGCTGCATCCGATCCCGCGACCATCGTCGGGACGTACAACTGCGTGCCTGCCGAAAAGCCGGAATATTGGATCAGGAAACGCGTTCCCGTGTCGTCGCCCGTGCCTTTCGGCTGAAAAGCGCCCGCGAAACCCTCCGTCAGCCGCGCGGAGGCAAAATTGGTGCCCTCGGCGAAAAGGTTCAATACGGTCAGGGTGGAAGGAAGCGGCGACCCGGTGCAGGTGATTTCGCCCTGGTCGTAAAGTGTCGCCAGGAGCCCCGGTTGGGCCGTCGCCACCAGCGCCGTCGTCTGGCTCATGGGCAGGGGAAAGTTGATCTGGGCCGCAATCGGCTGCGGAGCGGAACCTGAGGCGCCGAGCTGGTACGCCGCGACACGCAGGTTGGAAATCTGCAGACTGAAGTTGCCTGAAGCCGGAACCGCGAAACTGACCCCGTTCAGGAGAATCGTCTGGTTGGTGATTTGGCCGGTAACGGGGAGCGGCACATATCCGCTGCCGAGATTGGCCGATACTACTACCTCGGTCGTCTGGTTGTTCGATCCCAGCCGGTTGGTGATTGCGACCGGGAGCGAGATTAAGAGAGTGCCCGAAACTACTGCGCCGGGGTTAGAGCCGGAACAAGTCAATACGAGATTCCCCACCCGTTCCGTGAGCCCTTCCGCCCTCACCGAGGTTGGCGAAGAGGTCAGTGCACATTGGCCGGATACGGGCAGCGTCTGGGCGTATGTGGCGCAAAAGGTTAAAGTTAGGAGTGAGCAGAGGCGCGAGAGATTTCTACCACTCCGCGTAAGGGGTCCCATCGAGGCTTATTTTATCCGATGTGCTCTTAACATCAAAAATGCCCGGATCGGACTGATCTACAGCCTGGGAGATGTCCTCCATGATGGTCCGCCAGTCGGCGGTGCCGGTCATCGGATCCATAGGAATCGCGCGCAGGTAGCCGGCCGTAACCAGGTCCTGCAGACTCTGCGGCGCCTTCTGCTTGTCGTAGGTGTAGTTGTCGATTACCGTGCGGAGCGTGGTCAGATTGCTGTGCAGCACGCTCTCTTTCGCACGGACGATGGTCCGCTGATAGATCGGGATGGCCATGCTGATGAGAATCACGATGATCGTGATCACCACCATCAGCTCGACAAATGTAAAACCGAGGAGGGACCGGGCATGCCCGGCTCGCTTACCACTCGGAATACGACGTGCCATCTGCCGCCTTCTCCTGGGTTTTTGTGTAAACGGCGAAGACGTTCTGGCCGCCCCAGCTCGTTGAAGTGGGGTCGTCCTGGTCACTGCGTAGTCCCCATTCCTTGTTTCCCGTGAACGGGTCTGTGGGGATGCTGCGCAGGAACCGCATCTTCTTGCCGTCCGCGCTCTGAGCGAGCTTAACGCCCTCTACCAGCTGCTCCAGGGATTCGGGGTAACAATCGGTTCCCTGCTTCATCGGACCGAAATAACCCCCGTCGCAATAGTCTTTGTATTTGTCGATGGCGGCATGCATGATGCGCAGGTCATAGCGCAGTTCGCGCTCCCGCTGCATGCGGATGCGGGCGCGCGCCAGGGGCACTGCCATCGAAGCCAGCACGAACATGATGGTGAAGGCCACAATCAGCTCCACCAGCGTCATCCCGCCCTGTTTTCGGCGCCGTCTCATAGCTTCACCTATTGGACGTTCACGGTAAGCTTCGGGCTGCCGCCCGCCACCGGCTGTCCGTGCGAATTGCGCACGTTCACCTGTGGAATGGTCACTTCCGTGGCGCCGCGGCCCACCGCCTGGAACTGCAACGTGATGAGCGTCCCCGAGCCATTGACGCCCGGTGTGCCCGGCCGCCGGTTCAGTTGCACCGTAGCCGTGCCGTTGTCGTTCATGACATTTTTGGTGAAGACGGGCTGCTGGCCGTCGTTGGACAGCAAACCGCCCGCCACGACATCGTTGAGGCGCAGCACTTTCGGATCGAACCGGATTTCGAGCGGTGCGAACGCGACGTCTTTCCCGTCCTCCAGCGTCACCGAGACCATCACTTGGCCGCCTACCCGGGTTTGAACCTGGCCCGGCGTGAACTGTACGTGCGCGGCACCGGCTGGCGGCGGAGCGGTGGCGGGAGGACCCGGAATGGGGGGCGCAGTCGCCGGAGGTGTGGTAGCCCGGTTCGGCTGAACGGCGGGTTGGCCGGGAACTGCCACGCCACCGGACACGATTGCGGCCGCCTGAGGTCCTGTCATGATATCGCTCGGCGACGGTGCATAGTTCAATTTCACCGCCGCCTGGCTGCCCACGTCGATGCCGCGCAGATTTTCGGCAGTTACAGATGGCTGCCGCACGATGTGCGGAATCAGGACAATCATGACATTGTCGTTTTCGCGGTCGACGCTCTGGCCCTGGAACAGAGTTCTCAGCAGCGGAATGCTCATCAGCCCCGGAACGCCGGTCACCTGCTTCGTATCGGACGTTTGCGCCAGGCCGGCCAACAGGCTCACTTCGCCTTCGTGCATGCGCACGCTGTGCGTAACTTTGCGCTGGCCGATAATGGGTTCGCTCAGTCCGCCCAGGTTCACTGTTCCCGTGACACTGGAGATTTCCAGGTCGATATCCATCGAAATATCGCCATTGTCATGCACGTGCGGCAGCACAGTCACGTTCACGCCCACATCAATGTAGTTGAACTGCGTGCTCACCAATGGGCTGACGCTGCTAATGGTGGAAGCGAAGCTGCCGCTCGCGGTCGGTTGACGCTCGCCGATTTTCAGAGTTGCTTTCACGCCATCCACCGAGCGCAACTGCGGCGCCTGTAGAACCTTTGTCTTGGTATCGCTGAGCGCCGCCTGCAACAGCGCGCTGGGCAGCGTAGTGGCAAAATCGGCGCTGCTCAAATGGCCAATTTGATTGAGCGGAATGTAATAGCCGCTGGTGCCGGTAGCGGTGGCGGAAGTATTGGTGTTGGTGTTGGTGGTGCTCGTGTTGGTGTTGGTGGTGCTTGTGGTGGAATTGCTGCTCTGCACCTGGATACTTGTCCTCGGGTTGAATGTGATGGGCACATTCAACCCGGTGGAAGCGATGGCGGTCGAAAGCTGCCGGGTGAAGGAAGAACTCGCTTCCATCACCATAATGTCCACAACCACTTCCGACCGCGGCTTGTCCAGGTCGTGGATCATCTTTGCCGCCAGGGCCACCTTGTCCGCCTCTCCGCGCACGATAATCGCATTCTGCGAGGTAAAGGCCACCACGCGCTGGAGTTCGGCGATGGAGCGCACCGCGTTGACGATTTCCTGGATCTCCTGCGGCGAGCTGACGTTGGTCAGATAGAACGTTTGTGCCACCATCTCCTCGAAATCCCGCCGTTTGTTGGGATTATCGTTGGTCACGAAAATGGCGTTGGACGAAAGAGGCTTCCAATAGGATTTGGTGATTACGCCGACGTAGTCCAGCGCCTGCTCCAGGGTGGCGTTTTCGAAATCCACGTTGAAGTTGTTCTTGGACGGCGGCTGATAATCCGGGTCCCACAATACGTTGATTCCCGCCACCTTGCCGATCGTTTCGTAGAGGACCTTGACCGGCTGGCCGTTGATTTTGAGGTCGCGGATGGGCTCCGGGTTGAGCGGCTTCAGCTCGGGAACCGGTAGCATCCGGTCAATCTTCTCCTGCGTTCGCTGCTTTGATTCCTGGGCGGGGGTCAGGCCGCGTTCCGCGGGTGAGGCTTCGTGCCCTGTCTCTTCCACCCGCTTCCGTTCGCGCTCGATCATCTGCTGCGTGAGCATCAGCTCCTGCTGCGCAATCGAGGAACCGGGATTCACGGTATATGCGTCCTGGAATTCCAACAGCGCTTCCCCAAGCTGCCCGTTCGCACGAACTTTAATGCCATGTTCGATGTGTTCCTGCGCGTCCTCGAAACGGGCCTGGTCCACCGCCATCTGGTAAACCATCTCGGCCGGGTCCTCAGCCAGTGCCTTTTGATAACTTGCGAGGGCTAGGTCCCATTCTTTCCTGGCCTCGTGCACGCGCCCTTCGGCCAGGTATTTGTCGCCCTTTTTGGTCTTGGCCTCCAGAGGCAGGGTCGCGCCGGCCAGCACAACGGCCAGGAAAACGGCGGTTAAGCGGTTTAGAAAGTGCATGTTAACGTACGTTTCGAACCTCTGCCGAAGCCCTATGCTAAGATGAGGTGCGCTTAAGCGGGCACTCAGCCTCTTAAAGTTATTGACGTGCCTAGGGTTCGGCGCGTGGAGTAGAAAATTGGCGGAACGGGACGCGCCCCTGAAAATCCTCAGCGAGAACCGGCAGGCCGGACACAATTATTTTCTCATGGACCGTTTTGAGGCCGGCATGGTGCTCACCGGAACAGAGGTGAAGGCGGCCAAGGACGGGAAGATACAGCTCAAAGACGCTTACGCCGACGTTCTCAGCGGCGAAGCCTGGCTGCTCAACGCCCACATCAGCCCCTACTCTCACGGCAATCGGGAAAACCAGCCGCCCCTGCGTAACCGCAAGCTTCTTCTGCACCGCCGCGAAATCGATAAGCTGCTCGGCGCCACCAGGGAAAAAGGCCTATCCCTTATTCCCACAAAGGTTTACCTGAAGCACGGCAAGATCAAATGCGAGCTGGCCTTAGCCAAAGGCAAGAAACTACACGACAAGCGCGAAGCGGAGCGGGCCCGTACCGCCGAAGAGGAAGCCCGGGCGGAAATGCGGCGAAGAGCCTGATTTGAAAAGCTTTTGATTTCACCGCTGGGACGCCGAAACACAGAGAGAAACAAAATCGAATTCTCTGCGCCCCCGCGTCTCGGCGGTGAAAAATACGATCGTTCAGCGCAGTTTCAATACACCACGTTCCCCGGCTCCAGCGCCGGCTGGCGGATCTCCAGGCAGCCACGGCCGGTCGGCAATACCTTGCCGGGATTCAGCCGGGCATCGGGATCGAACAGGAGTTTCAGCCGGCCCATCATCTCCAGCGATTCCTCGCTGAACAAGTCCGCCATCAGCTCGTTCTTTTCCATCCCAACGCCGTGCTCGCCTGTGATGGTGCCGCCCGCCTGGATGCAATACTTCAGAATCTCGTCGCCGGCCATGCGGGCCTTATCGATATCGCCGGGTTTGCGCGGGTTAAAGAGGATGATGGGATGCATGTTGCCGTCGCCGGCATGGAAGATGTTGCTGATGGTCATTCCGTACCGCGCGGCCACCTGGTTAATGAAGTGTAAAGTCGGCGCAATTTTCGTTCGCGGCACGACCCCATCCTGTACGTAGTACGTCGGGCTCACGCGCCCCACGGCGCCGAACGCATTCTTGCGCCCTTTCCAGAGCAGGTCACGCTCCTCCGCCGTGCGGGCGACCCGGAATTCGCGCGCGCCGGAAACCATGCAGGCCTCCCGCACCTGCTCCAACTGTTCTTCGACCGCTTCGCGGATTCCCTCCAGTTCGATCAGCAGTACAGCCGCGGCGTCCATCGGATAACCGGCGTGCGTCGCTTCCTCCACCATGCGCAGCATGACGCCGTCCAACATTTCCACCGCCACGGGCGTGATGCTGCGCGCGGTGATTTCGGCAACCGTCCGTCCGGCATCCTCGTTGCTGTCGTAAATCGCCAGCGCGGTTTTAACCACCTCCGGCCGCCGCATTAGCCGAACGATGACCTTTGTCACCAGGACCATCGTCCCTTCCGAGCCGGTCAGCAGCCCGGTCAAATCGAAGCCTGGCAGGTCGGGCGCTTTCCCGCCGGTTTCGAGCACGGTGCCATCGGGCAGCACTAGTTCCAGTCCGAGCACGTGGTTGGTAGTCACGCCGTACGCGAGCGTATGCGGGCCGCCGGCATTTTCCGAAACGTTGCCGCCGATGGTGCAGGCTTTCTGGCTGGAGGGATCAGGAGCATAAAAATAGCCGCTACCTTGTACCGCCAAAGTGATATCCAGGTTCACCACGCCCGGTTGGACCACGGCGCGCTCATTTTCCAGGTCGATTTCGAGGATCCGGTTCATGCGGGCGAACGCCACCACGATCCCGCCTTCGCGTGGAATCGAGCCGCCCGAAAGTCCCGTTCCGGCGCCGCGCCCGACGAGTGGCACCTGAAATTCGCGTGCGATCTTCACGATCGCCGACACATCTTCAGTGGAACGCGGAAAAACCACCAGGTCGGGCCTGTGCTTGTCGATGCTGCCGTCGTACTCGTAGAGCGCAAGATCCTCGACGCGGTCGAGATACCCGCGCGGTCCGACGAGCCGCTCAAGCCGTTCCTTGCACGCTGTAGGAATCACCGCTTTTAGTGTAGCCAAACCGGGCGGCAAGCGTCGCGCTGGATTGGCTCCTCGCGATTTTTAGAGCTTCAAGGTCTGCAGATATTCCCGGAACGCCCCGCCCAGATCGTGGCGCCGCAGCGCATATTCCACCGTGGCCTTCAGGAATCCCAGCTTGTCGCCGGCGTCGTAGCGTGTGCCCTCGAAACGGTAGGCGTAAATCGGCCGGCTGCGCAGCAGGTGTTTCAGAGCGTCGGTGAGTTGAATCTCTCCGCCGGAGCCCGGATCGATCGCCTGCAGCGATTCGAAAATTTCCGGCGTTAGAACGTACCGTCCGATGATTGCCAGGTTCGATGGTGCCTGGTCCGCCGGCGGTTTTTCCACCAGGTCGCGGATCCGGTATACGCGGTCGCGCGAGCCGTTGTGCGAAACCGGCTCGGCATCGATGCAGCCGTACGCGGAAATGTTCTCCCGGGGGACTTCCATCACCGCCAGCACGGGTGCGTGGAAGAAGTCGTAAATATCCAGGAGCTGGCGCAGGCAGGGGGTTTCAGCTTCGATCACATCGTCTGCCAGAACCACGGAAAACGGCTCGTCGCCCACCAGCTCCAGCGCTCGCAGCACAGCGTGGCCAAGCCCCAGCGCCTCTTTCTGACGGACGTAGGAGACGTTGATCATGTCCGAGATACCGTGGACGATCGACAGCAGGTCCTTTTTATGCCGCGATTCCAGCAGATATTCCAGTTCAAAGCTGACGTCGAAGTGATCCTCAATGGCCGTCTTGCCCCGGCCCGTGACAATAATAATGTTCCGAATCCCGGAATGCAGCGCTTCCTCAACTCCATACTGAATGATGGGTTTGTCCACAATAGGCAGCATCTCCTTGGGTTGTGCCTTTGTGGCAGGAAGAAACCTGGTGCCTAAACCGGCGGCAGGAAAAACAGCTTTTCTCACTTTGGCGGGCATCTTTTAACAGTTTGGTGCGTCAGTGCGTCTTTCGCAAGCCCGCCAATTGTTTTTCCCTTCTGGCTGTGGTATTTGTGGGTACCTGGGAAAACAACAGCAATGGCATACGTTATAGCAGAACCCTGCATTGGCACGAAGGATACCGCCTGCGTCGACGCCTGCCCGGTCGATTGCATCCATCCGAAAAAAGACGAGCCGAATTACGCCACCGAGGAGCTGCTCTATATTGACCCGGTGGAGTGCATCGATTGCGGCGCCTGCGTTCCGGTGTGTCCCGTTTCCGCGATTTTCGCGCTGGACGATCTGCCGGAAAAATGGCAGGATTTCACGCCGCGCAACGCCGCGTATTACGGCCGCTAAGCCGGCGCGGTCTTTCGACATCTCTTATACGGGTGCGGCAGCCGCTTCGCCCGCGCCGCTTCACAAAAAGAAAGCGGCGGAAGGTCTCCCTTCCGCCGCTTTCTTTTGCGGAAATGCCGTCTGGCTAGAAAATAATCTTCAAGCCCAGTTCAGCTTGTCTCCCGCTCTGGTTGCCGTAAGTCCCGCCTTGCGCACCGAAAATACCGCCGGGCGCGCCCTGATACAGCGCCTGCCCGAAGTTCGAGTCGCCGATGTTGGTGTCCGGGTCGCCGCGGTTCAGCTTGTTGGTCACGTTATACGCGGCGATCTTTAGCTCGGCATGGAAGCGCTCCTTGATGTTGAAGCCCTTGGTCAGGTTGCCGTCCAGGTTCCAGAATTTCGGACCCGTCAGGCAGCTATACTGCAAGGGGTTGGTGCGGAGCACGTACGTATTGTTCGGGATCGGCTGGAACACCGAGGTGTTGAACCAGTGCTGCGGCGTGGGATTCGAGATGCACGGGTTGCCGGTCACGATCAGGTTCCCAAACTGCGGGAAGTCGCCGGAAATGAAGGTCATCAAGCCGGCCAGTTTCCAGCCGCCGACCACCGCATCCACAGCCTTGGGAGCGCCGCCCAGGAGCTGCTTGTTTTTCCCGAAGGGCAACTCATAGGTGGCCGCGATGTTGAAACGATGGTGGGGCTGGTTGCTGTCCTGCCAAACGAGCTGGTTTGAATACCACTCCTGGTCGTTGAAAACGCCGCCATTCAGGAAGCCGTTGGTCTGCGCCTTCTCCCGGATGTACACATAAGTGACCAGGAAGTTATACCCGTGGCTGAACTGCTTCTGCGCTTTCAACTCAAGGGATTGGTAACGCTCCGCAGCGCCCAGCACGCCCAGTTCATACAGACCGCCGTATTGCGGATACGGCACCAGCAGCGATGAGAGCGAAACCGACTGCTGGTTGTACAGCGGTCCGGGCATCAGCGTCTGGTTCAGGTAGTGATAGAACGGGTTCGGGACCGATTGGTTCAACTGGTTCTGGTATTGCACTTCCAGCGCCGGGTTGATCTGGTTGAACGTCTTGGTATACTGCTGGTTGCCGATGTTCAGAAAGTAGGTGCCGGAAACCACGACTTCACCCGGCAGCTGCCGCTGGAGGTTGAAGCTGAAGCGGTCGTTTCGCGCCTTCTGCTGGTTCGGAGCGTACCACAGCAGGGATTGGCCGCCGCGGCCCAGGTTCCCGCCGTACTGCGTGCCGAGAATCGGGAGCAGCGGGTTGGTGCTGGACGGATACGGATTGTTGATCGTCTCCTGCGGAACGCCGTTCAGCAGGCCCAGCGTGTTCTGATAGCCGGTCATGCCGAGGAAGGGCGGCTCCAGGAAGCCGACCGTCTCATAGCCGGATACCGGCGCCAGCGAGATCTGCATTTCATACGGCGTCAGGTAGCGGGCATAGCCGAAACGGAGCGCCGTCTTGTCGTTGAGGCGGTAAGCTGCGCCGACGCGCGGCTGCAGCGCCAGCTTCTGGGCGTTGAACATGCCCGGATGGCTGCTGCTGGTGAACTGCCACTGGCCGGTCCACTGATAAAAGTTGTTTCCGACAATGTTTGTTGCCGCCGCCGGCATCTGCGGCGGGGTGGCCTGCATCTGCGGCACCGGAGCTGTCAGATTCAGACCCTGCGAGAAATCGTGCGCGGGGTCGTAAATCGGCGTCTCATATTCGTTGCGGAGGCCCAGGTTCAAGGTCAATTTCGGGCTGACTTTCCAGTCATCCTGGAAATACATGCCGTAGAACTGCACGTGGGCGTTCGGCACCGGCCCGCCGATCATCTGCGAGGAATTATCCAGCGCGCCCAGCAGGAACGTTGCGTACTGGTCGCCGGAGATCGCAGTGTTGGGATTATTGAACGTGTTGGCGGTGAGCGGCGTATTGAAGTAGAAGTTGGAGGTGCTGGAAACGTAGCTGAGGCCGTAGCTCTCGCGCTGCTCGAAGCCAGCCTTCAGGTAGTGCGAGCCGTGCTGCTGCGCGATGCGAGCGCTGAAGCTCTCGCCCTTGGGATGCTGGTTCCAGTAGAAGCCGCCTCCGCCGAATCCTTGGCCGCCGATGTTCATATCGGGGAAGTACAGCGGCATGCCGACGTCGGCGCTGATGTAGGGCTGGTACCAATTGTTGTTAGGCCAGATGGAAGCCCAGCCGTTTGAAGGCAGGCCCTGCGAAACGTATGCGTCCAGCAGGCTGCGCCAGTTACCGCGGAATTCCACCACTGTGCGGGGGTTAACCGTCCAAACGGCGTCGCCACCCGCGTCCCATGCCGCGCGTGCGGTCCCCGTCGGCACGAACAGCTCGGAATTATTGGGGGTCGGGTTGCCCTGGATATCGGTGGTGTTGTAACGCGCCAGGCGGCCAAATACCTTCCATTTATCGTTGATGTTGTAATCGGCGCGCTCGGAGAAGTTGTAGTAGTTGTAGTTTTCGATGAACCCTTTTGAGTAGTTGTTCAGGCCGGTGATATTCTGGCCCGCGTTGTTGGGAGCCCAGAACTGCTTCATCAGGCTGGCCGACAGCGGATCGAAGCGGCTTGTCGGAATGGTGTTGTTCGGGAACGGCGTCCTCGTCACCGAGCCGTCGGCATTGATGACCGTCGTCCACGGATCGTAAACCTGGCGGATCTGAGCGATGCCGGTGGTAGGATCGATACCATAGGACTGCGAGAAATTGCCTTGCGCTTCGAGCGAGGTCGGCACCGTGCGTTGATAGCTGTTCGGATATCCAACTTTCCAATCCTCGATGGAAAAGAAGTTGAACAGCTTGTTCTTTTTGATCGGGTTGCCGAACGTGCCGCCGAACATATTCTGACGCTGCGAGTTCAAGCTGTTGGTAGTGCGGTCTTGCTCGGCGCTGAGCCAGGGATAGCGGCCCAAGTAGAATGCAGTGCCATGGAATTCGTTGGTGCCGGACTTGGTCGTCATGGTGATGCCGCCGCCAGCGCTGTGCCCGGATTCCGCGTCCACCGTGCTGGTGGAAACGATGACTTCCTGCACGGCGTCCGTGTTGGGCGGGGTGGTGTTCTTCTGCCCCATGGCGATCGGCATGCCGTCCACTTCGAGATCGTTCTTGAGATTCGTTCCGCCACCCAGATCCACGCTATTGGCAGACCAGGAATGGTACGGCATCATCTCGCCGCGGGTGTTGACGGCCGAAGGCGCGATCAAGGTCAGTTTGAACGGATTGCGGTCGAAACGCGGCACTTCCTGGGCCATCTTGGAATCGATCGTCATCTCCTGGTTGGCCGAGTTGAATTCCACCGCATTCGGCGTCTCGTTTACGGTGATGCTCTCCTGCACCGCACCCGGGCGCAGCATGGCATTTACCGTCACGTCGCCGCGCGTCTGCACGACAATGTTTTCCTGAATGAACTTGGAAAACCCGGTGGCTTCAATGGTTACCGTGTACGTCCCCGGATCGACCAGGTCGAACAGGTAAAGGCCGGTGGCGCTGGTTTGCCGGACTACTCGAATACCTGTGTTGACGTTGGCAAGTGTTACGTTACAACCGGCAACGGCAGCATTGCTCTGGTCGGTGACAAGACCTTGAATACGCCCGCGATAATCCTGCGCCCAGGCAGTCATCGCGAGCAGAATCAGCAATGCAACTGCTACCTTCCACTTGCTGAGGAAGTTGCTTCTCATGCTCAAGACCCCTTTCGGGTTCTGCTAGGAACCCTGATCTGGTTGAAGCTGACGGGAGACCCCCGTGCGGTCGAAACCCGCCCCGGCCCGTCAGCCTGACACACAAAACTCCGCACCGCTCCGTCCGAGCCGGGCGTGCATGCTTGCTTCGGATTAACGGACCCTGGATGCAGAATATGATTAGGCATGGATTAGTTCAAGGGAACGGTACGTGTGTTCTCCGCCATGTTGACGTGAATTCACGTAAATTTGCGTGCAGATTCAAGGAGTTACGTCTCGGGGCCCGATGCGGGTATGGATTTTTTCAACGCCTGGTAGTATGCTGTGCTTTGAGAAAAAAGGGTCTGAAATCTCGTGAGTGAAACCGGGAATCAAGTAATGGGCCAAGAAGGTCAGGTTGATGTGCCGGCCGAGCATGAATGCTGGCAAATTGTGCAGCGGATCGTTGGCAGCCGCTACCTTGTGAAAGCGCCTCAACTTCGGGAAATTCTGCTGTACATATCCCGTCGCAGCCTCTCTGAGGGTGCCGCCACAATCAGCGAGCAGGAGATCGGTTGCAAGGCGCTCGGCCGACGTGCGGACTTCAATCCCAACGAGGACAATATCGTTCGCGTGCAAGTGCGGCACCTCCGCCGCAAGCTGGAGGAGTACTTCGCATCCGAGGGCGCCGGCGAGCCTCTGCTCATGACGATTCCCAAGGGCGGCTACGTGCCGCGGTTCGAGCAGCGGGCGGATTGCGCCACCCCGGAGCCAGCCGTTCCGCCCCAAGCCGTTGGCGATGCCTGTGCGCCGAGCGCGGCGCGCCTCGGGTGGAGGCTAGTCATGCTGGGGGCCGGGCTCGCCGTTCTGGCCTTCAGCGCTGCCCTCGCCTGGAAGCGGCCCGTACTCCGGCCCGTGCCGGCCGACGCACAAGCGAGCCGTACCGATCCCCTCTGGTCCAGAATTTTTGCGCCGGGCCACACCACCAACGTCGTGCTGGCCGATAGTTGCCTGGTGGCCGTGCAGGATGTCCTCGACGCCGACATTCCATTAAGCGATTACTTGACCGGAGCCTATCCCGAGAAACTGATCCAGTCCGTTAGCGACCCGAAGCTCCGTGCCGCGCTGGCGTTGATCGCCTCCCGTCAATACACCAGCCTTGGCGACGCGGCCCTGGCTTCCAAAGTGATGGAATTTAGCCGGCGCTATGCGGCCCAAACCAATATCCGCTATGCCCGTTTCCTGAGCGTCCGCGAGTTCAAAACAGGCAACTTCATCCTCGTCGGCAGCCGGCGCGGTATCCCTTGGGAGCAGCTCTTCGAATCGCAACTCAACTTCGCGATGGAGGAGGACCGCGCCCGACACACCTATTTCTTCCTCAACAAATCGCCAAAGGGGGATGAGCCGGCCACATACCAGCCCCTGGACACCAAGGAAGGAGACACGTACGCCGATATCGCCCTGCTGCCCAACCTCGGCGGAACGGGCTACGTGCTGATCCTGTCAGGCATCGACATGGCCGGTACGGAAGCCGCCGGTGAACTGGTCTCCAGTCCGGAGTTCTCCGATGTTCTGAACAAGATGCTTGGGCCGGGCAGTGGGGGTGAGCCGGCGCAATACATCGAAATGCTGATGCAGGCAAAGGCCGTTGCCGGCACCACCCAGGCGCCCAAAATCGTCGCTTACCGTGTGCTCCCCGGCATCTCTATTTCCAGCACTTCCACCAAAGGCGGCGCCGACATCGACTGAGCCGACGCGGGCGCGGAGCGTCGCCTCTGGCGCTCCGCGGAGCATTGCGTTAGCATGATCGGTATTTCAGAGCTGATTGGAGGAAATTTGTGTCTCCCAAGCGTGTTTTGACATGGCTCGTGGCTTGCCTGGCACCGCTCTCAGGTGCCTCGCCGGCGGGCACGTCCGCATCGACCGTCAAAGTGTGGGAAGAGAAGATTACGCTGCCAACCTATCTGGCAGGCGAGCCGGAACCGAACCCTATGTTCTTTTTCGGCCGCCAGTCGCAGGGCGCGCAGGGCCCCGTGTACCCGTATCCCATGTACGATACGCTTACCGGGAAGAAGGTCGACAAGACTTACACTGCTGTCTACCTGGAGAACGAATACATCCGGATCGGCGTCCTGCCCGAGATCGGCGGCCGCATCTTCGAAGGCGTCGACAAGACGAACAACTACAACTTTATTTATCGTCAGCACGTCATCAAGCCGGCTCTCATCGGCCTGATCGGCGCCTGGATCTCCGGCGGAGTGGAGTGGAATATTCCCCATCACCACCGCGCCAGCACCTTCATCCCGGTCCAGTACAAAACCGAGGAGAACGCCGACGGCAGCAAGACCATTTGGGTAGGCGAATTGGAGATTCGCCAGCGCATGCGCTGGGCCGTGGGCTACACCCTTCGTCCCGGCAATGCCGTGCTCGAAGCCTCCGTGCGTATCCTCAACCGCACGCCGGTTGAGAACACCATGCTATGCTTCGCCAACCTCGCCGTTCACGCCAACCAGAACTACCAGGTGATCTTTCCGCCCAGCACCCAGTTCGGCGTCTTCCACGCAAAACGCGAATTCACCGCCTGGCCTTTCTCCACCTCCGTTTATGCCGGCGCGGATTTCACCAAAGGCGTGGATATCAGCTGGTACAAGAACCACATCCAGAACAATTCCGTTTTCGCCTGGAATTACCAGGAGGATTTCTTCGGCGGCTACGACCACGGCAAGGAGGCCGGCACCATGAGCGTTGCCGACCACAATATCGTTCCCGGCAAGAAGTTCTGGACGTGGGGCAACGGCCCCTCGGGCCGCGCCTGGGACAAAATCCTTACCGATGACGACGGTCCCTACATCGAGCTGATGACCGGCGCCTACTCCGACAACCAGCCCGATTACAGTTGGCTGGCGCCTTACGAAACGCGCTCGTTCGATGTGCACTGGTACCCCTTCCGCGATATCGGCGGAGTGAAGAAGGCCAACCTCGATGCCGCCGTGAACTTGGACGTGGCCAATGGCGAAGCCAAGGTCGGCTTCTACACGACCTCTGCCCATCCCGCCGCGCGCGTGCGCTTCACGGCTGCCGGCAAAGTCCTGCTGGAAGAAACCGTCGCCATCGATCCTGCCCATCCGTACGTCAAGAAGGTGCAGGTGCCTGCCGGCATTGACGAGCATTCGCTGGTGGCCTCCCTTTCCGACGGTGGCCGCGAGCTCGTCTCCTACAGCCCTATCCGTCTCAAGCCGGAACCCATGCCGAAGCCGGTCACCTCTCCCGCTCCCCCGCGCGAAGTCAAGACAAATGAAGAGCTGTATTTAATAGGTCTGCGTGCGCAGCAGTTCCACGACCCCAACATCGATCCGCTTCCCTACTGGGAAGAGGCACTACGCCGCGACCCAGGCGACACGCGCGTGCACACCGCGCTCGGAATCGCCGATTTCCGCGCCGCTCGCTACGCCTCGGCCGAGCAGCATCTGCGCAAAGCCATCGAGCGCCTCACGGACCGTTATACCAGCCCGAAAGACGGCGAAGCCATCTACTATCTCGGCGCCACGCTGAAGGCCGAGGGCAAGCTCGACGAAGCCTACACGCATCTCTACAAGGCCACCTGGAACCAGGAGTGGAAGGCCGCCGCGTATTACTCGCTGGCCGAAATCGCCTCCACCCGCGGGGATATGGGGGCAGCGCTCGATTTCGTCGACCGCTCTATCGATTCCAACGCACTCAATCTCCGCGCCCAGAACCTGAAGGTTGCCGTGCTGCGCCATCTTGGCCGGAACCGGGAGGCGCTGGAGGTTTTGGCCGCCGCGCATCGCGCCGATCCGCTTGACGTCCGCGCCATGGCGGAGCTATGGCTTGCCACGAAGAGCCCGGAGGCTTTGCACCAGTTTGCGGCCACGATGAATCAGCATCCCGCCACCGCCCAGGAAACCGCGGCGGAATATCTCGACGCCGGTCTCTGGCAGGACGGTTTTGACGTGCTCAAGGAGACGATCTCGTCGGTTGCGGATGCCGCCACCGTTCATCCCATGGCGTATTACTACCTGGGGTACTTCGCCGGCAAGTTGGGCCAGCCGTCGGTGGAAGCCGAAGCCGATAGCCTGGCCGCTTCTGTTTCGCCCGAATACGTCTTCCCGTTCCAAAGCGAGGCCATCGAAGTGCTGCGCGCTGCCATTCGCCGGAATCCCAAGGACGCCAGCGCGCCCTATTATCTCGGTAACGTCCTTTATGACTGGCAGCCGGAGGAGGCCGTGAAAGCCTGGCAGGTTTCTGCCGCCCTCGATCCCTCCTTCGCCATCACCCATCGAAATCTGGCCGTCGCCTATGCCCACCGCAAGCCGCAACCGGATCTCAAAGCGGCCATTGCGGAAATGGAGAAGGCCGTCAGCGCGGCACACAAATACCCGCTTCATTTCGCCGAGCTAGACGAGCTTTACGAGCAGGCCGGTGTTCCACTCGAACATCGCCTCCCCATCTTCCGCCAGAATGCCGCCGTTATCGCCCAGCGCGACGACGCTCAAAACCGCGCCATCGCTCTCAAAGTTGCAACGGGCGATTACGACGAGGCCATCCGGATGATGACCGGCCGCCAGTTCGCCGTGGCGGAAGGCGAGAACCTCAACGTGGCCGAGCATTGGACCGACGCCCACCTGCTGCGTGCTCGCAAAAATATTGAAGCGAAACGCTTCCAGGAGGCGCTGGCCGATCTCGCCGCGGCCGTGAAGATCCCATCCAACCTGCCGCTGGAAGACCCTCGCAGTGCAGCTCTGCGTTCGGCCGAAGCGGCCTATTGGACCGGAGTGGCGTATGAGGGTATCGGCCAGCACCAGAAAGCAATCGAAGCCTGGCGCGGAGTCGAAACGTACTCCCCGTCGGCCTCGCGGCGGCGCCGCCCCCTGGGCATCGACGCTATTGCCGGCTCGCAGCCGTATTACGAGGCGCTCTGCCTGCAGAAACTCGGCGAAGCCGATAAGGCCAAAGAGATTTTCACGGGATTGATCGAGGCAGGGAAGTCCGGCCTATCTCAATCCGGCCGTGCGGCCTCCGCCACGTCCCATTACTTGATTGGCCTCGGCTATCTCGGCCTCAATGACCGGGCGCAGGCCAAATCCGAGTTGAGCCAGGCAGTCCAGATCAGCCCTGACTTGCTCGGTGCTCGCGTCGCGCTTTCGGCGCTGTAAATATTCCGGCCACGGATGAACACGGATGAACGCGGATGAAACCTTATCTGCGCTCATCTGTGTGAATCCGTGGCCTGGGCTTGAACTCCGAGCTGCCCCTACCAATCCACCACAGACCCGTCATCGGGGTCGAATGCTGGCCGGTATTCGCGCGGTTCGCCTACTTGCGCCCGCAGCTTGTCTTCGTCGATGGTGATTCCTAAGCCCGGGTCGGTCGGCAGAGGTCGGTGCCCGTTCACCACCGGAGGCAGCGGCTTGGCGAGCAGGTCAGAATATTCGTTGTCCCCCCGCTCCTGGATCAGGAAATTCGGAATGCACGCGGCAATCTGGTAGCTGGCCGCCATGGAGCACGGCCCTTGCGGATTGTGTGGCGCCACCGGCGTGTAATATGCCTCGGCCATACCAGCGATCAGCCTCAGTTCCGTAATTCCGCCGGCGTAGCACACGTCCGGCTGGATGATCTTCGCCGCCCGCTTCTCCAGAATTTCGCGGAACCCAAATTTGGTGAAGATGCGTTCGCCCGTGGCCAGCGGAATATGAGTCTGCCGGGCGATTTCCGCCATCATTTCGACGTTCAACGGTTGGACCACTTCTTCGTAGAACCAAGGCTGATACGGTTCCAGTGCCTTCACCAGGAGCATGGCGGTTGGCGGCTCCACGGCGCCGTGGAAATCGATAGCGATATCCACTCCGGAACCGTACTTCTGCCGGAGGGCTTTGAAGTTGTCCACCACTTCATCCACGAACTTCTGCCCTTCGATGTACTTGATCGGCCCGCGATTCATCCCGCGCGGCCCTACTTTCATGGCGCTCACGCCGGTTTTTTCGCTCACCGTGCCGTACACCCGGATGCGGTCGCGGGTGGGTCCGCCCAGCAGCTTATAGACCGGCACGCCATAGACTTTGCCCTTGATGTCCCAAAGCGCCTGGTCGATGCCGCTCAGAATTGCCGTTTTGATCGGTCCCCCGCGGTAAAATCCCCCGCGGTGAATTGCCTGCCACAGGTAAACGACGCGGCACGGGTCCTGGCCGACCAGGAACCGGCCCGCCTCCTGCGCACCCGCGGCGCAGGCCCTGGCATCGTCTTTGAGCATCTCGCCCCAACCCACAATGCCGGCATCGGTGGAAATCTTGACGAAGACCCACGAGTTGCGGAGAACAAACGTCTCCAGCTTGGTGATTTTGATCGAGTCCTTGGGATCGACGGCGGCGGCCTCGGCCGGTGCGGTCGTAAAAGCCGCGTCCAGCCCCATCATCCCGCCCGCCCCCATAAGTCCCTGCAATAGCGTGCGGCGGTTCGCTTGCGAATCTGACATGGGAAACCTTTCTTCCGTATCCTACCAGTTACCGGCGTTGGCCAAATCTGACTAAAACGATCCGGTAGTAGAAAAATACTACATACTCCAACGTGATTCCGATTATAATTAGATCTGAAAATCCGTTATAAAGTCTACGGCAACGCTTTCGGGGAACCTGCCAACGCCTGCCGGGGTGCGAAACGGATGCGAAATATGGCGAAACTCGTGATTCCCGGCGCGATTCTAGCCGCGGCCCTGATCTGGGCGGCCGGGCCAAGCCATCCCGATTACGTTTTCACCTCCGCCCGCCGTTTCGAGCCGAATGCCTGGATGGAAGGCCGCGACCGGTTCCCCGCCGGTTCCGCACTCGTGCTGGTTTCGGGATCGGCACATCACACCTTGTTTCCTGATTTCTTCGCCTCGGCCGATGCCGCTATCTCATTCGATGGAAGGAACATCCTCTTCGCAGGCAAGCGAAGCGCCGGCAGCCGATGGCAAATTTGGGAAGCGCCGCTGGCTGGTGGAACGGCTCGCGTCCTGACGCCGGAAGATGCCGATTGCATCCGCCCCGTTTATCTGCCCGACGCCCGCGTGGTCTACACGCGCCTTCAGTCTGCCGGAACGGAGTTGGAAGTCATGCCGCTGGCAGGCGGCGCAGCCGAGCGCCTGACGTTCGCACCCGCCCGCTATCTCACCGCGGACGTCCTCCACGATGGCCGAATCCTCTTTGAGACCGCCGGCGATCTCTTCACCGTCTATCCCGACGGTACCGGCGTGGAGTCCTTGCGCTGCGACCACCGCCGGGACCGTGACGGTGCCCGGCAGATCTCGTCCGGCGACGTCATCTTCACCGCCGCCAGCCGGCTTGCCCGTTTCACCTCGTCGCACGCGGAGCAGGTGGATATTCCGCAACCGGCGCTCGATTTCCAAGGCCCGGTGGCGGAAATCGCGCCGGATTCCTGGATCGTAGCCCTGCGCCGCCGCCCTTCCACGCCTTATGGCCTGTTTATTTGGGGGCCCGGCGCCGCCAACCCGATGGAACTGGAAGCGCCCGCGGCGGCCAACGCCGTCCAGCCAGTCATCGTTGCGCCGCATAATCCGCCGCGCCAGTTTCCCTCCGCCCTCGTCGCCACCCGCACCAACGGCAACCTGCTGTGCCTGGATGCCCGGGCTTCGAAACAGCCCATTTCTGCTGCTATCCACTCAGTGCGGGCTTACACTCAGGCGGCCAATGGAACTCCAGCCCTACTGGGTCAGGCTCCGGTGGAGCGCGATGGCTCCTTCTACATCCAGGTGCCCACCGACCGCCCCCTTCGCCTGGAACTGCTGGATGAAAAGGGCGGCATCATCCGCGCCGAACGCGACTGGTTCTGGATGCGGCCCAGCGAGCAGCGCGTCTGCGTCGGCTGCCACGCCGGGCCGGAGCGCGCACCCGAGAACAAGGTGCCCGAGGTTCTGCTCCGCACCATCATTCCCGAAAAGCTTCTGGGGCCAAAATCATGAGGCCGAAAATCATCGCCGGAATTTTTGCGATCCTGGCCGCCTCGGCGGCCGAACCGGGTGGGGGCCCCATCCGCTTCGAGGACGTCACCGCTGCTTCCGGCATCCAATTCACCCATTCCTTCGGCGCGGAAAAGCTTGGGTCCCTGCTGGAGAGCACCGGCGCCGGTTGCGTCTGGTTAGACTACAACCACGACGGCAAGCCCGACCTGTTCATCGTCAGCGGCCGTCCGCTGGGCAAGGAAATGCACCCCTTCCCGCTCCGCCATCCGCCCGCAACGCCGCCTCACAATCATCTCTACCGCAACGACGGCAACGGCCGTTTCACGGATGTCACTGACCAGGCGGGCGTGGCGGGCGATGGTTTCTCTTTTTCTGCGGTCGCTGCCGATTTTGATAACGACGGCCTCACTGACCTGCTTGTCACCAGCTACGGCCGCGTCACGCTCTATCGCAACACGGGAGACGGCACCTTCGAAGATGTCACCGTCAAGGCCGGCCTGGACGTCAAAGGCTGGGCCATCAACGCTGCGTGGCTGGATTACGATCGCGACGGCTGCCTCGACCTCTTCATCGGCCGCTATGTCAAGTTTGATCCGACCTACCACTCTTATTACGCCGCCGATAACTACCCCGGCCCGCTCGATTACGAGGCGGACACCAACTTACTCTTTCACAACACCTGCCACGGCACCTTTGTCAACGTTAGCGAAAAATCCGGCATCGCCGCCCACAAGGGCCGCGCCATGGGCGTCACCGCGGCTGATTTTGACGGTGACGGTTACCCCGACATTTACGTCGCCAATGACAAGACCGAGAATTTCCTCTTCCACAACAAGCGCGACGGGACCTTCGAAGAAATCGGAGCTTCCAGCGGCACGGCATTCGGCCAGAACGGGGAGAATACCTCCGCCATGGGTCCGGTCTTTGCCGACCTGGAAAACCGCGGCGCCATGGACCTGTGGGTAAGCGACTCCAAATACAATCGCCTTCTCCGCAACGCCGGGAACCTGAGCTTCGATGACATCACCCAGCGCGCCGGCATCTCCCAATACGCCGCCCAGTACACCAGTTGGGGTAGCGGCGTATACGATTTCGATAACGACGGCTGGCGCGATATTTTCATTTTCCACGGCGGCCTGATCCATCTCATCCCGCAGGAGCACTCGCTTTTCCGCAATCTCGGTGGCGGCAAATTCCAGGATGTTTCCGAGCAGGCCGGCCCCTTCTTCCAGGAGAAATCCGTTGGCCGCGGCGCCTGTTTCGCCGATTTCGACGGCGACGGGCGAATGGACGCCTTCCTCGTGAATCTCGGCGCCGCCGGCCAACTTTTGCGGAACACTACTCCCGCGGCCGGCCACTGGCTTATGGTCCGCCTCATCGGAACGAAGAGCAACCGCGACGGCATCGGGGCCAAGGTGGAGGTCGTCGCGGGTGGCAAGAAGCAGATGGCAGAGCGCGTCGCCGGCTCGGGCTATCTCAGCCAGGACGATTGGCGTCTCCATTTTGGCCTCGGCGCCAGCGCCAGAGCCGACACCGTTACCGTCGTTTGGCCCAGCGGCACCCGCCAATCCCTGAAGGACGTGCCCGCCGACCAGGTGCTGGCCGTCACGGAGAAATGAGTATGCGGAGCGCCTTCCTCGCCGGGATCGGATGTTTTGCGCTGACCCTCGCCCAATCCGCCACCCTCCCGACGCCCCGCTATCCCAGTCCGGACGACCTCGTGATCTCGCCCGATGGCGCCCGTCTCTACGCCGTCTGCTCCGAAACCAACGAGCTCGCCATCATCGATCTCAAGGGCAAATCCGTCATTGGCCGTATCCCGGTCGGACGCGTGCCCCGTGGCATTGCCATTTCCCGTGATGGCGCGCGCGTGTACGTCGCCAACTCCTGGTCGGACAACGTCAGCGAAATCGATCTCGCCGCCGGGCGTGTTCTTCGCACGCTGCCCGCGGGCTTCGAACCCACCGGCGCGGCTCTGGATAACCACGGCTACCTCTACGTTGCCAACCGCCTCGGCAACGATGTCTCCGTCATCGATTTGAAATCCGGCGCCGATATCCGCCGCCTGCAAGCGGGCCAGGGCGCCAGTTGGATGACCGCTTCCGCCGACGGCTCGCGCATTTTCGTCACGCACATCTATCCCGATCCCGGCGGTTTCCGCAGCCCGCCCGAATCGGAGATTACCGAAATCGATACGGCCCGGCAGATCGTGGCCGCCCGCCGCCAGTTGCATAACGTCGCGGGTGTCTTTCACGTGGCTCTCACGGCGGACGGCCGGCTCGGCATCGCCGCTCAGATGCGCCCCAAGAATCTCATCCCGCTTGCCCATGTGGAGCACGGCTGGGTTTTCGGCGATTCCATTGCGCTATTTGGAGAAGCCGCCGGCGGAATCGTCCAGCTTCCGCTGGACGAAATCGAAAGCTTCTTCTCGCTTCCCTTCGGTGTGGCAATTGCGCCGGACGCTTCCCGCGTCTATCTCTCCGCCAGCGGTTCCAACGAAGTTGCAGTGCTCGATCTGCGCCGCCTCCTCGCTGCTGCGCGCTCGTTCTCGGCCGCCAGCCTCACCAATGACCTTTCCGCGTCCGCGCGCTACGTCACCGCGCGCATCCCCGTTGGTCACAATCCCCGCACGCTCGTGCTCTCG
The DNA here is from genome assembly GCA_035508655.1 of Bryobacteraceae bacterium. Taxonomy (GTDB): domain Bacteria; phylum Acidobacteriota; class Terriglobia; order Bryobacterales; family Bryobacteraceae; genus DATGMB01. The sequence goes on along the minus strand of DATJMP010000113.1, from coordinate 4,285 downwards.
CCCGATGGCGCCACGCTGTATGTCGCCAATCGCCTGGACGACACGATCTCCGTGATCGATACCGCCCGCGCCGCCGTCACCGGCTCCATCTCCCTCGGCGCCCCGGCCTCGCTCACTGCGGAGCGCCGCGGAGAACGCCTCTTCTATTCCTCGTACTACTCTTGGAATCATCAGTTCGGCTGCGCCAATTGCCACCTCGATTCCACTTTCGACAAGCTCTCCTGGGACCTCGAGCCGGATGGCTTCGGCATGGACATTCTGGACAACCGCGCGCTCGAAGAAATCGGCGACACCGCGCCCTACAAGTGGAACGGCAGCAACCCCGACCTCCAGACCGAGTGCGGCCCGCGCACCGAGCGCTTCTTCTTCCGCTCGCAGGGGTTTCGCGGAGACGATCTGGAAGACCTGGTCCATTACATCAAGTCGATTCCGTTGCGCCCCAACCGCTTCCGCCTGCCTAAAGGCGAATTGACACCCGCTCAGGAACGGGGCCAGGCCATTTTCGAGCGCACCAGGAAGAAGGACGGCACGCCCATCCCCGATGAGCTCCAGTGCTTCGTCTGCCACTCCGGCCCGTATTACACCAACCAGCAGATGGCGGACGTCGGCACCGGCAAACCCACGGACCGCTCCCCGCGCCTCGATATTCCCCAACTCACCAACGTGGTTTACAGCTCGCCTTTCCTGCACGACGGCTCGGCGCGGACCCTGGAAGAAATCTGGACGGTCTTCAACCCGAACGATCGCCATGGCGTCACCAACGATCTGACCAAAGATGAGCTCAACGATCTCATCGAGTACCTGAAAACGTTATGAGGACATTCACCAGTGCGCGCTCATTGTGGGGCAGCTTGGTAAGCTGCGGCGGATTGGTAATCCGCCCATGCCCGCGCAGAGCCGGAACCGAGATTGCCGGAAAGGGCCGCAGCCACCGCTCCCTGACGGTTGCGGCTCGGTTGGCTTCCGGAAAATGCGCGAGCCTCATGCTCCTCCTCGCCTGTACGCTCTCCGCTCAGGATCTTCCTCGTTTTCATTGGGAAAACTTCACCACGCACGAAGGCCTGCCCAACGACCGCGTCTACAGCGTTTGCGTAGATGGTGACCGTGTTTGGGCGGGTACCGATAACGGCCTTGCTCTTTACGACCACGGCAAGTGGAAGGTCTTCACTCCCGCAGATGGCCTCGCCCATCGCGCCGTCCTGTCTCTTGCTCTCGATAAGCGTACGCACGATCTCTGGATCGCCACCATGGGCGGCCTGAATCGCTATTCGGCCGGCCGCTTCGATACCTTCACGCAGCTTTCTAGCGGCCTTGCCAATGACGTGGTCTACGGCGTCGCCGTCCAGGGTGACTTCGTTTGGGCTGCTACCGCCGCTGGCGCGAGCCGGCTGAATACCCGCACCGGCGAATGGGCCATCTTCAATGAGCGCAACACGCCCATGTACGAAATCTGGACCTATGGCGTCTCTGCTGCCGAAGACAAGGTCTACTACGCCGTGTGGGGCGGCGGCGTGCTCGAATACGATGTCAAGTCCGGCCGCTGGAAGGATTACAACGATCCCGACGGCGAAACCGAAATCGTGCTTTTCAAGGACCAGGGCTTGATCCACGAAATCACCACGTCAGTGAGCTACGCAGGCGGCATTCTTTGGGCCGCCACGTATGCGGGTGCCAGCCGCTACGACGGCCGGAACTGGCGCAATTTCCTTGATAAGGATAGCGGCCTTCCCAGCAACTTTCTCAACCAGGTGAAGAGCCCTGACGGTACCCGTGCCTGGTTTTCGACCGACAAAGGCCTCGCCTACTTCGACGGCGAGCGCTGGGCTACCTATCGTTCCGCCCTCGACACTGGCCGTCCAGAGATGCTGGTTCGGGATGCCGCCGGCAAGGTTTCCAGTATCCCCGTTACGACCGCCCCCGCCCACCATTACACGTTCGGCGTGGATTTTCAGGGCGAAGATATCTGGGTGGCTACGGCCAAAGGCGTCAGCCACGGAATTCGAATTCATGAAGGAGCTTCCAACCATGACCATTAGCGACGTGCTGGAACAAATCGGCACTACCAGGCAGGTGCAGCGGAGGGCGATTAGCGCGCCTTCTGTTCTCAACGAGGCGTATTGCTACGAGCGGCCGAGTTCGTTCTCCCGGGGCCTCCGCATCGATCTCAACGGCCTTGTGATCCTACTCATCTCCGGCACCGCCAGCATCGATGAGAACGGATTCACGGTGCACGCGGGCGATTTCCGGGCACAGGTCCGCCGCACCTACCGCAACATTACCGAACTGCTCGCCGCCGAGGGCGCAACCTGGAAGGACGTAGTCCGCACCACTTGCTACCTGCGCGACATCGAGCGCGATTACGCCGCCTTCAACGAGGAGCGCACGGCGTTTTTTGGGGAACAGGCCCTCGATCCCCTGCCCGCTTCTACCGGTATCCAGGCCATCCTCTGCCGCCCCGACCTGCTGGTGGAGATGGAAGCTATCGCCATGTTCCTTCCGGCGGAGAAAACGGAGCGGTAACATGCGTTCGGCGGCTCTGTTTCTGATGTCCCTCGCTTGCGGCGCGCTGTGTGCGCAAACCCCCGCCGCCTGTTCCTGTGGCGCCACTCCGCTGCCGCCGGCGCCGATCCGCACCCTCACGCCCTACGCCAACACGCCTGAGGATCTGCGCCCGTTCGGCAAATTCACCCAGCCCTATTACGAGAACTACACCAAATCGCCCGAATATAACGGCCCCGCGCGCGACGTTCCCTCACTCGATCTTTCCAAGCTTTCTTCCGTCGATATCGGTTTCCTCGGCCCCATCGAAAATCATAAGGACCAGGCGCTCGGCCTCGCCATGCTGCACGGCGTCGAGTTGGCAGTCTCCGAAGCCAATGCCCGCGGCGGTTACTGCGGCAAACCCTTTCGGCTCAAAATCCACAACGATGCCGCTACCTGGGGCGCCTCCAGCAACGAAATCGTCAAGATGATCTATGACGAAAAGGTCTGGGCGATGCTCGGCTCCATCAGCGGCGATTCCACCCACATCGCCCTGCGCGTTTCCCTGAGAGCCGAATTGCCTATCATCAACAGCGCCGCGACCGACCCCACCATTCCCGAAACCGTCATCCCCTGGATCCTCACCGGCATTCAGGACGACCGCGTGCAGGGCTACACACTGGCGCGCCGGATTTACACGGATCTCGGACTGAAGCGGATCGGCCTGCTGCGTGTCAATGAGCGCTACGGCCGTTTCGGCGTGCTCAAATTCCGCGATGCCTCCCGCCGTCTCGGCCACCCGGTGGTCATCGAGCAGAAGTTCGAGCCGCTCGAAACCGGCTTCACCCGTCAGTTGCGCGTCATCAACGATTCCAATGTGGACGGCGTCGTCCTCTGGGCCGATTCCGCCGCCGCCGGCACTATTCTCAAGGAAATGCGAGCCATGGGCATGCACCAGCCGGTTTTCGGCAGCGCGCGCGTGCTCGGTGACGATCTTCTCCGCATCGCCGGCCCCGCTGCCGAGGGCCTGGAAGTGGTCTTTCCGTACGATCCGACGCGCGACGATCCCGCGTGGCTCGATTTCCAGCGGCGCTACGCCGCTGCCTATCATCCGGGCGTCAACCTGTTCTCCGCCGTCGCCTTCGACAGCATGAATATCCTGCTCCAATCCATCTGCCGCGCCGGCCTCAACCGCGGCCGTATCAGGGATGCCCTCTATTCGCTCGAAAGCTATAAAGGCGTCACGGGCGAGATGATCTTCGATCCTAACGCCAAGAACATCGCGCCCATGTGCCTGGGCAAAGTCAATGGCGGGCAGGTAGCTTTCCGCCGCTACACTATGGACAAACCCTACGCCAAGGTCGGCGAAAATGTGGGCTACGCCGGGCCGCCGCTGGCCGATGCCGCCGGCCGGGAATTTCGAATAGGCCTGTTCGGCCCCGGAGCGGAAAAGCTGGCTGCCTCACTCGACGCACCCGGCTATCGTGTGGTGGGCATCTCATCCGATGTCTCCTGGGGCAAGGCCTCCACGGCCCTGGTGAAGCTGGTTTACGATCCCACCGTTCTTGGCATTGTCGCTACGGACCGCGATTCCGCCCACCTTGCCGAGCAGATCGCGGTGAAGACCTTCCTGCCCGTCATTGCCATCTCCAGCGATCATACCCTCACCTCTGCCAACGTCCCCTGGATTTTCCGCCTCCCGGCCGGAACCCCGCTGGCTGATGCCATCCGTTGCATGGCCGCTGCGGGCCGCCAGGCCGGTCCGAACCGCGGAAAGATTCGCGATATGCTGGCATCAGGTAAG
>DATJMP010000112.1:0-3818 GCA_035508655.1 Bryobacteraceae bacterium | reverse complement strand
CGCTGGGCGCTGGGCCTGGAGGCCGAGCGCATGACCGGCATGCGCATCGAGAAGCAACTGCTCGATACCGAGATGACCGTGGTGCGGAATGAATTCGAAATGGGAGAAAACAGCCCCGGCCGCGTGCTCGAGCAGCGCGTGCTCGAAGAGGCCTATCTCTTCCACGCCTATCACCGTCCCGCCATCGGCACCCGCTCCGACATCGAGCATGTGCCCATCGAGCGCCTGGCTGCCTTCTACCAGAAGTATTACCAGCCCGACAACGCCATCCTCACCATCGCGGGCAAGTTTAATGAGCCGCAAACGCTGGCCTGGATCGCGCAGGATTTCAGCCCGATTCCCCGCCCCGCCCGCAAGCTCGATCAGACCTACACTCAGGAGCCTGTACAGGACGGCGAGCGCACGGTGGTCCTCCGCCGCACCGGCGATAGCCAGGAGCTGCTGGTTGTCTATCACGGCCCCGCCGGCGCCCACCCGGATGGCGCCGCTCTCGATGTGCTCTCCGAAATGATGGGCGAAGCCCCCGCCGGCCGTCTTTACAAAGCGCTGGTAGAGAGCAAGAAAGCCGTTTCCGTGGGGATGGATTTCGAGGACATGCACGATCCCGGTTTTATCAGCGTCGCCGCCCAATTGCGCACGGACCAGTCGATTGACGATGCCAAGGATATTCTCCTGAAGACCGTCGAAGGCGTGGCCGCGCAGCCGCCCACCGCCGAGGAAGTCGAGCGCGCCAAGGCCCGCATCGCCAAGCAGATCGAGCTGGCGCTTACCGATTCCGAAACCGTCGGCCTGAGCCTCAGCGAAGCCGCGGCGGATGGCGACTGGCGCCTGCTCTTCCTGGAGCGCGACCAGATCGCCAAAGTGACGCCCGCCGATGTCGAACGCGTCGCCAAGGCCTATCTGAAGCAGTCCAACCGTACACTGGGCGAGTTTATCCCCACCCAGAAACCCGACCGCGCCGAAATCCCGGCCACCCCGGATATCGAGGCGATGCTGAAGAATTACAAAGGCGGCCAGGCCATTTCGCAGGGCGAAGCTTTCGACCCCTCGCCTTCCAACATCGAAAAGCGCGTAACCCGCCTGATGCTCCCCGACGGCACCAAAGTCCTGCTGCTGCCGAAGAAAACCCGCGGCGGCACGGTCATCGCGCAGATGGTCTTCCGTTTCGGCAACGAGAAAACCCTGTTCGGCAAGGCCGCCATCGGCCAACTGACCGGTGCCATGCTGATGCGCGGCACCACCACCAAGACCCGCCAGCAGATTCAGGATGAGACCGATCGCCTGAAGGCCCACGTCAACGTGTCCGGCGGCGTGAATTCCGCCAGCGCCGGCATTCAGACCACGGAGGCCAATCTCGCCGGCAGCCTGAAACTGGCGGCCGAAATTCTCCAGCATCCTTCCTTCCCCGCCAACGAGCTGGATCAACTGCGCCAGCAGCGCCTCGCCGGCATCGAGCAGGGCCGCAGCGAGCCGCAGACTCTCGCCTTTCTCGAGCTCGACCGCCATCTCGACAGCAACTATTCGCGCGGCGACCTCCGCTACGTTTCCACGCCCGATGAGCAGATCGAAGATCTGAAGAAGGTCAGCCTGGCCGACATCCAGCAGTTCTACAAGCAGTTCTATGGCGGCGGCCCGGAATCGGAGATCGCCATCGTCGGTCAGTTCGATCCGGCCCAGATCACCAAGGTGCTCGCGGACCTGTTTGGAAACTGGAAGACGCCCGCGCCTTACGCCCGCATTCTGAGCCCTTACCGGCACGTCGCGGCCTTCGAAAAGACCATCGAGACGCCCGACAAACAGAACGCCATGCTGGCTGCCGGCGAACTCGCCAAGATTTCCGACGCAGACCCCGATTATCCGGCCATGATCATGGCGGACTACATTCTCGGCGGCCAGACGAGCTCTCGCCTCTTCAAGCGCATCCGCGAAAAGGAAGGCTTGAGCTACGAAGTACAGACCGCGCTCGAGGTGCCTACCGAGGATGATGGCGGCGAGTTCCTCGGCGTGGCCATCGCCAACCCGCAGAACACGCCCAAGGCCGAAGCCAGCTTCAAAGACGAGCTGGCGCTCACGTTGAAGGACGGGTTCACCGCTGAAGAGGTCGACGCTGCCAAGAAATCCTGGCTCGAAGAGCGCCAGGTGCACCGCACCGAAGATGGCGCGCTGGCCGGCCTGCTGATGACCCGCGCGCGCTACGGCCGCACTCTGAAATTCGACGAGGCCCTGGAAGCCAAGGTCGCCGCTCTCACTCCCGAGCAGATCACCGAGGCTTTCCGCCGCCACATCAACCCTGCCGAAATGAGCTATGTCACGGCCGGTGATTTCGCCAAGGCCGCAAGCGCTGTCCGCGCCGACAAGTCCGTCTCGGGCAACGGCGGCGGAAGCGTCCACTAACCGGCCGCCGTTCGAGAAACCTCCGCTCCATCGACGCTCGCGGCTCCCATCCGAGCCGCGAGCGTGAGCGGGCGGTCCTGGAACGAAGCGAAGCTCGCGGCCTCCGGTGCCGCAAATCAAACCTGAGCGTCCTACCGATGCCGGTGCAGCACGTGGTCCGAAATATCCGGCCAGAACTCCCGGAAGACGTTGGTCAGGGCGTCACGGCCCACCGCAAAGGCGAATTTCGAGGCGAGCGCCCCCAGCGTACGGTCCTGCGCCGGGTAATAAGCCGCCGAGATTCCCTGGGAAATCCCCCGGCCCAGTATCTCGGACGCGTTGAACGTGTTGTGTCCGTGATAATTGGGCGTGATCAGGACGCGCGACGCCGCGTATAATCCGCGCTTCCACACCGGCCCCGATCCCATCGCGTAGTAGCGCTCGTCTTCGTGAAAAACCGTCGGCAGCGCGAAGATCACCAGGTAATTTCCGTCCACCTTGTCCAGGAATCCGCGCCAGTAGTATTGCCCAAATCCCTCGATTCCGTGCCCCAGTTTCGGATGCGTGTCCGTCCCTTCCGCCAGCAGAGACGTCAGGCCTACGAAGACAAACGCCGAGTAATCAAAGCTGTTTTGGGTGGCAATTTTGAATGCCTGCTTCGGAGTCGGCGGCGGTGGAATCGCACCCGCGCTCACCGCGCGGTAATTGGGCATGACGCCGAGGATGCGCTTTGGCTGCTTCCCTGGCTGCCGCTTCGCCGGCTGCGCCACGGGCGCGGAAGGCGGCTCCGGCTCTGACGGTGGCGACGCCTCCTGCGCCGCACCGGAAATTGCCCAAAACAGAAAGAGACAGCCCAGACCCCTCATGCCTCCTATTTTAATTCCCTGGCGAATCGCCCCTGCTTCCCGGCCGGCATGCTCGCGTTATATTGGTCAGACGCATGTCCGTGTCCACCACCAAAATTCATATTCCCGATGATGCTCCGCCCGTTCTTCGCCCCAGCGCCGTCTGGCCGGAACTGACCGCGCGCGCCGCGCTGGACTATCACGATACTCTTCCCGGCTCCGAGGACCGCCTCATCGAGCGCATTGCCGAGGCCCAGCTGGTGCTCAATATCCGTTCTTCTTCGAAATTCACCGAGCGTGTTTTCGCCGCCTGCCCGCATCTGCGCCTGCTTTCCCTCTGGGGCACCGGCACCGATCATGTCGATCTCGCTGCCGCCGCCCGCCACGGCGTCACCGTCACCAACACCCCCGGCGTCTCCGCCATCTCCATCGCCGAGCACACCCTCGCCCTGCTTCTGGCCGTCGCCCGCCGCATTCCGCAAGTCGACGCCGCCACGCGCGCCGGCGGCTGGCCCCGCGGTCAATCGGTGGAATTATACGGAAAGACCTGCGGCATTATCGGTCTGGGCGCTATCGGACGCCAGTTCGCGCGCCTGGCCG
>DATJMP010000111.1:0-7903 GCA_035508655.1 Bryobacteraceae bacterium | reverse complement strand
CGATTGGGATTGGTCTGGTCGACGGCGATGCGGCCGATGTGCTCGCTGTGCTCGAGGCCGATCGGCTTCCAGGTCTTTCCGGCGTCGGTGGATTTGAACATCCCGATGCCGTACGAATGCTGGCTGCGAATATCGGGCTCGCCCGTGCCGACGTACACAATGTTCGGATTCGAGGGCGCTACGGCGATGGCGCCGATAGAGCCGATGGGAATGCCTTCATCGGAGATGGGAATCCAGGTGTGGCCGGCGTTTTCGGTTTTCCAGACGCCGCCGCCCACCGATCCCATATAAAACGTGTCGGGCTGGTTGGCGTTGCCCGCGACGGCGTAACTGCGGCCGCCGCGCATCGGCCCCACGTCGCGCCATTTCAAACCGGCGAGGAGGCTCGCGGGGTATTGTCCCGCGGGCGCTCCCGGCTGTGCGAATACTGCCCATCCCGCCAGAGCCAGAAGGCTCGGGCCAACGAACACTGCCATCCTGCGGCGATCGATTTTCATGTAGGACTCTCCGGGCTAAAGGCTATACTTTATCATTGCCGGGAGCCATCGCGGCTCACTCCACAGCGACCGAGCCGCGGCCCCGGGGAAGCGGTGGCGGGCCAGACAGTCCGCGGAAGTATTCCACGGTCTTGGCGAGGCCCTCATCGAGCGGCACGCGCGGCTCCCAGCCGAGCAGGGTGCGGGCTTTCGTAATATCGGGCTGGCGCTGGCGTGGATCGTCTTCCGGGAGCGTTTCGAAGCTGAGTTCGGAGCGCGCACCGGTGAGACGGCGGATGGTCTCGGCGAATTTCAGAATCGTCATCTCGCGCGGATTCCCCAGATTCACCGGATACCGTTCCTCGCTTGCCATGAGGCGGAAAAGACCATCCACCATGTCGCTCACGTAGCAGAAGCTGCGCGTCTGCGATCCGTCGCCGAAGACCGTCATCGGCAACCCGCGCAGCGCCTGGTCGAAGAAAGCCGGAACCACGCGGCCGTCGTCGAGCTTCATTCGCGGACCGTAGGTATTGAAGATGCGCGCGATATTGGTGCGCAGGCCGTGCGCTCGATAGTATGCCATGGTCAGCGCCTCGGCGAAGCGTTTGCTTTCGTCGTAGCAGGAGCGCGGTCCGACCGGATTTACATTGCCCCAATAAGTCTCCACCTGCGGATGGACCGCGGGGTCGCCGTAACATTCGGAAGTGGACGTGAGCAGGTAGCGCGCGCCTTTCTCGCGAGCCAGTTCGAGCAGGTTGCGCGTCCCGATGGAGCCCACGTCCAGAGTTTCGATGGGGTGCTCCAGGTAATCTTTGGGGCTGGCCGGCGACGCCATGTGGAGCACCCCGTCCACCGGACCTTCCACGGTGAAGGCGTGCGTCACATCCTGCTCGCGGAACGAGAAGCGCGGCTCATGCGCCAGGTGCGCAAGGTTGCGGTCGCAGCCGGTGAGAAAATTATCCAAACCGACTACCGTGTGGCCCTCCGCCAATAACCGGTCGCACAGATGCGACGCAATAAAGCCCGCGGCCCCCGAGACGACGATTCGCAAATTCCCTCCCGTCGGCCCATTCTACCGAATGCGCGCGCTGCGATCACGGAACGGCTTGCGGAAACGCATGCTACCCTCAGATTCGAGGAAAAAGATGACCGACGCATCGTGGATGGAACGGGGCATTTTGGTGTTACTGTTGGCCGTTTCCCTGGGAATCTTCTGGCGGCGTTTGGGCAAGGTGCTCGACATCATCCGCCACTCGCGTGCCACTCCCGATTTCGACCTGAAGCCGCTCGGTCCGCGCATCCGGCAGTTCGTTTGGGAAGTGATGCTGCAAGGTAAAGTCATTCGCCAGCGGCCCCTTCCGGGATTCGCGCATGCCTTCGTTTTTTGGGGATTCTGCGCATTCGCGTTGGTCACGGTGAATCACATCGCGTCCGCCTTCGGCCTGCGATTTCTGTCGCCCGAAAGCGGTTTCGGACGATTCTATTTCGCGTTCGTGGCGGTGTGGGCGGTGGCGGTGGCGGTGGCGATTGCGGGTTTGTTCGTACGCCGGTTCCTGGTGCGGCCGAAGTGGCTGGGAGCCGTGTCGCCCGAATCGGGCGTGATCGCGGTTCTGATTTTCGCGCTGATGGCAACCTATCTCACCGGGCTATGGTTTGGCGAGGCTACAATTGGCGGGCGCGTGAGCTGGTGGCTGCACACGATTACGCTGCTGGCTTTTTTGCCGTTGATTCCGCACACCAAGCATCTGCACCTGGCGGTCAGCCCGGTGACCGTGTTCCTGCGGCGAGCCGGTTTCAGCCGCATTCCGCCCCTCACGGGCGATGAGGATTTCGGACTCGATACCGGCAAGGATGTGACACGCATCGACGCGCTCCAGGCATTCTCCTGCGTGGAATGCGGCCGGTGCACCGAACATTGTCCCGCGTACAACACGGGAAAGGTGCTCAATCCGAAAGAAATCGTCCTCGGACTGCGCGGGTATCTGAAAGAGTTCGGACCGGCCGGGGAAGCGGCGCTGCTGGGCAAGCACATTTCGGAAGAAGCGGCCTTTCAGTGCACCACGTGCGGAAGCTGCGAGTTTCAATGCCCGGTGGGAATCCAGCATTTGCCGGTGATCGTCGGACTGCGCCGCGGGGCGGTGAACACCGGGAAGTGGGAAGACGAGCACGGCACCAAACTGTTCCTCCATCTGGAGCGCAACGGCAACGCACTCGGTTTCGCCTCCAGCGAGCGCCAGAAATTCATCGAGAAGAACCGCCTGCCGGTTTACGACGGTACGCAGGAGTATTGCCTCTGGCTGGGCTGCATGGGCGCCTACGATCCGCAGGGACGCGAGATCGTGCTGGCGCTGGCGCGCGTTCTGCGGCATGCGGGCGTGACGTTCGGCGTGCTGCGCAAGGAAAAATGCACCGGCGATCCGGCGCGGCGGCTGGGCAACGACCTGGTGGTGCAGCAGATGGCCGAGGCAAACATCGAGACGCTGCAATCGGCCAAGGTTGGCAAGATGGTTTCGATCTGCCCGCACTGCGTGCGCACCATCGGGACGGACTGGCGCGAATACGGCGCCAATTTCGAGATCGAGCATCACAGCGAGCTGCTGGCTCGCATCCAGTCGAAACTGCCGGCGGCGACCGGCGGCCGCGAGACCGTGGTGTTTCACGATCCGTGCTATCTGGGCCGGTATCGCAGTGTCTACGACGCGCCGCGAGCCGTGGCGGGAGTCGCGTCGAACGTGGTTGAGCCCGGCCGCACGCGCGAGCGATCGTTCTGCTGCGGCGCGGGCGGGGGTCAGATGTTCCTCGGCGAGGAAAAGGGCAATCGCGTGAACGTCACGCGCGTGGAAGAGTTGATGGCGACGGGCGCAGGGACGATCGGCACGGCCTGCCCGTTCTGCCAGACGATGTTCCGCGACGCGTTAGGAGGGGTATCGGCGGGTGCGCCGAAGCTGGCGGATATCGTGCAATTGGTGGCGGCGGGATTACCCGCGGAGGGGGTGTGACCGGAGTCGCGGATTCCCGGCGGACGGGAATGGGGAGTGGCAAGTGTCGAAACGGGCCGCCGAAATGTGGTCAGTTAATGCGCGCTCTGCAGGGAATAGCGGAGGTTCGGCTCGACAACAATATCAGGGTTCTCGCCGGCGATCGCGCGGCTGGTATCGGCCGACATCTCGACCAGGGCAGCGCTTTTGTCGAGTTCCTGCAAGACTTTGATTTTAGGATAGGTTTTGAGCAAAGCCGGCAAGGAAAACGAGGCGTTTTTCAGGGTGGCGAACACCACGTACTGCTGCATTTGCGGGGTTTCTTCTCCAGCCGCTTGCGGATTCGGAATGCGTCGCGTCTTCATCATCGTGCCCAATGTCCTACCCAGGGTTATGCAGATGGAAAACCAACGTGAAGGCGAATGCACCTCGCGCCCTTCATCCTTGATGGGTCGCCATTCGAGTGGTTATATCAAACTCAAACCAACTCTGCAAGAAGGTGTCTCGCGAACCATGTGTCAAAAGAAACTCACTACTTGGGAAGAGTGCCATCTGCGCAAGTGAGTTTCAACGGGGCTGATCGCGTCCGGCGTGCGCGAACCAGCCGCCCGCCAGATGTTCCTCGGCGAGGAAAGGGCAAGGGCGTCAACGTCAACGCGTGGGGAAGAATCGATGGCGACGGGCGCGCAGACGATTGGCACGGCCTGCCCATTCTGCCGGACGATATTTCGCGGTGGGTTAGGGATGGGGCGAAGCTGGCGAAAATCGTGCCGTTGCCGGCGGCGGGATTACCTGCGGAGGGGAAGTGACAATTGCCGGCCGGATGCTATAATCTGTTCGTGGCGCCGCGCAGGCGGCCCCAAGCCCACCTCTCGGGCGCGTAGCTCAATTGGCAGAGCAACTGACTCTTAATCAGTAGGTTGAAGGTTCGATTCCTTCCGCGCTCACCAGCTTTCAATCATAAGCCGCACTCGCCCCATCTGTGCGCATCCACCAACCATCACGGGAAGTGCTGGGAACCCGAAAAGTGCAAGCTGCGGGCAACAAATAGAGCTGCTTTGCCCACCCACTTCGGTCGCACACCCGCCGAAAGCTCACGAAGTTCACCGGACAGCCCAGCCAGTAACCTAGGACTGCCGGAGCGAACTGTTCGACCCCGGTCTGAACCGGTGGTTGCGACTTGAACGTGGCTGAAGGCTCCTTTATCAGCCGGCACACCCTGAACTCACTGCGTTGTCAATCGCTACCTGCACATTCACAACGCTGACTAAGCCGCTGCCCGTCTGATCGTTCGGTGCTGCCAGACCCAGAGCTTGATTGATTGCGGTTTGAATCTCACTGATGTAGGCTCTGGCTTGGCTCTCCTGGCACACTGCTGCTGTGCTGCTGGCGACGGCTTGCGCTGAGCCGCCCCCCGCGGCAAACACCCGGTTGGTCGCAGACGATAGGTCGCCAGCCGCAACGTTCATCAACACCGTGATCGTGGGATAGCTCCCACCCGGTGAGAGTGAGTCGCCGCGCGTGCAACCCGTCCCACCGGACGCACAAGTCCATCCTGTGCCGGACATCGAAACCAGTGTCAAACCTGGCATGGGATCCTCTGTCACCGCAACCGTACCGCTGGTGGCGGCGGCACCAAGTTCATTGCTGACGGTCACTTTGTAAATGGCGTTATTCTGTCCAGCGTAGAGGCTTCCCATGGGAGCAACCGCGACCTGCAGACCGGGCCCCGCGGGCTGGTTGACGGGGAGCATCGCCGTCCCTACAAGCAGAGTCGTGCTCCGTGCCGGACCGGAATTCGCTGCCACAGTGTACGAGACCGAGGTGCCGGAGACATTCGCCGTGAACCAGTTTACGCTGCTCGACACCACAACCGGGCAAGGCGTAGTCACGGTAAAGCTCCCGGTGGCTCCGGCCTGGGCCGCGTCGATCGCCTTTAGCGAGGGAACGTAAGTGCAAAGCTGCGCCGGCTGCGTGAACGAGGTGCTCGCGCCGGACACGCCGATGCCCGCGAATTGAGATTGTCCCGTTAGATTCGCGGAGGCAGTCAAGGAAATGGTGCCGCTCCCAACACCGCTCGTATTGTTCAAGGTGAGCCATGGCGCGCCGCCGCTGACATTCCAGGCACATCCCGCCGAGGCGGTCACTTGGACCGTGATGGGGCCGCCCGTGTAGGGTACCAGCTGAGTTGACGGGGTCAGGGAGTACGAACAGGCGCCCGCGGAGATCGGCGCAGCCGCTGTCAAGCCGTCATAGGATACGTTGAGCACGTCCGTGCCGCTGCCTGTCGCCGTAATCGCGCCGCCTGGACCGGCTTCGAAAACGGCAGCCGACCCGCTGGCTGAGGAGTAAGTTGCGAGGGCTGAGACATCGACCGCAATGAGGGTGCGTCCGGTGCCTGTACCGAAGCCCGCGATCGCCCGCACCATCCGCGAATCGCCGGGAGACATCGCCGCGACCGGGAGGTTGGTCAACGTCAGGTTCACGGGATTTCCGTACGGTTGGAAAGTATAATTCAAAGGAGTGATTGCATAAGTGGTATCGCTAAATACCGTGACGGCAACGAAACTCGTCGCGCCCAGGCGGCTGGGCGTGAACGTAAGGCTAAACGGTGACTGCGTTGCGATCATAAGAGGGGTGTCGTTGGGGTCAGTGCCTGCCTGTATGAGAAGCAGCTCCTGAATTGTCTTAGTACTGGAACTGGCCGTGATGCTTGTGGGAGCACCGATGGTGAGCATCGATGAGGTCGCCGGTGTGATCGTAACGCTCGACGCAGCCACCTGGGTGTACCCAGCCAGGTTCAGTATCGGTGATGGTGCCACGGTTTCAGGCCGGACACGTTCGGCATTCGCCTCGTTCGTGCGGTCGCCGGAGGGCGGTCCCGGATATGTCAGCCAGTTGAACGCGTCTGTAAATACGCCGGGACTTTGCGTTTCCCCTACGTCTGAGCAGACCGATGCAGGTGAGGGTACCGATCCACAGAGATTCGTGTGAACCACCCCGGTGACTGTCGCGGAGGCTATCTGCCCGGAGGAGCCTGGACTTTGGCTGAGGCCCGGCACGATCGTGTCGTTGGGCTGGCCGCTCAAAATCGAGGAGACACTGCTCCCGGGCAGAAAACCTCCGATCAAGATATCGAGGAGGGCCTCACTCGCCGACATTGACACCCCGGCCGGAGCCAGACCCTCGATGGCGCTAAACGCGCTCGCCGGGGTCAAGGCTTGCAGGGGCATCGAGCCGGGCGCCAGAGACTGCACTCCCGTATCAACCGGCTTGTCCATCGCACCCATCATTCCGGCCAAGGTGCAAGGCGACACGCCTCGCGCCGCACAGATGCCGGCAACGATGGCACCGTCGGCAGTGCCAAGATTCGGCGGGGCCTGCTCATTTTCCGCCAGCGTGGCCGCCAACTCTGAACCTTCGTGTGGGGTCCCGATCGTGATCAACTCGTGCACCGGGTTCGAAAGCAGTGCGGAGTTGACGGAAGAACCACCGCTGCTCAAGAAATAGCGGGCCACCAGCCCGCCCATACTGTGGGCGACGACATCGACCGATCGAGCAGCCATGCCCATATTCGCCGCGGATGTAAGAGCGTCCCCCAGACCCTCCAGGAACTGTACCTGAACGTTCGGGTCGCTGAAGGATTTGTAGTTCCAGGCGCTATAGTCGACGGGAAATACCAGACCGGTTTGATACAGGGTCCCGATGAAGTCGTAGAAACCATTCGAGCCCGCCGTGAACCCTGCAGCCGCCGGACTGGACCAGATGCCGTGCACCAGCAAGAGCGGAGGCGGACCTACCTTCACGTTCACGATTCCAACCTGTCCACCAGACTGCGAGAAATTGACGGTAAAGGGAATCGAAGACGCGGTCGCGGTGGGGATAATATTGGGCCCCCAGAAGAGAGCCAGGAATGTGCAGCTTCCCGCAGCCGCGCAGGTATCCGCGTCTTCCGGAGAAACTGTAAGGGTAAGTTGGGGACCGGAAGGCGGATTGGGCTTAATGAGATAGTTCGGATCGAAAGCCGCGAGTCCACCGCTGGGTCCGAGACCCACTCCGCTCGACGCAAGGCTGATCGTGACGGCATCGGCCGACGGGGACTGAAAGAACAGCACCACCGCCGAAAGACCGTCGGCGGCCACACTCGAAACTGGAGGCCACTGGAGAGCGTTGTGCGGGTCCAGCACGGGGGGTGCTTGCCGTTGTGACACATAGAGGGCATAAGGATTCACGGCCAGGGGCTGCGCTACCGGAGTCGCGGTGACCTGCCAGGCGAACGTCCCGCTGATGTTCATCGATGAGGTAAAGGTTTCGGAACATTCGCCATCGGAAGCCGGCACAAAACTGTAGGTGCTGCCGACCCTGCTCCATTGCTGAATCCCTGTGGTCACATCCGTCGTGTAGGTGTCTGTCTCCGAGGCGCCGCTGCTGCCCTCGATGAGGGTCTCC
>DATJMP010000110.1:0-2918 GCA_035508655.1 Bryobacteraceae bacterium | reverse complement strand
GCGCCCGTCATGGTCCGGTCGTGGTTGCGCCCGGCGTCGAACACGAACGAGACGATCACCGGCAATCCCGTCTCCAGCGCCGCCCGCAGCGCAATGCAAGCCTCCTCCGGGTCGCTCATGGTTTCGAGCAGCAGCGCGTCCGGCCCCGCTTCGGCAAGCGACCGCGCCTGCACCGTGAATGCCTCCGCGATCGCCTCGGCCGTAATATCGCCCGCCGCCAGCAGCTTCCCGCTCGGTCCCATCGAGGCCGCCACCCGCGCCCGTCCGCGCGCCGCCCGCCGCGAAATCTCCACTCCGGCCCGGTTGATCGCGCGCACGTCCGCATCCGGCAGGCTCACCGGGTTGGCGCGAAACGTGTTCGTCAGGATCACGCGGCTCCCGGCTTCGCAATACGCCTCCGCCACCGCTTCCACCCGCTCCGGATGCTCCAGGTTCCACGGGTCCGGGCACGCCCCGGGCTCCAATCCGCGCTTTTGCAGCTCCGTGCCCCATGCGCCATCGGTGATCAGCGGCCCGCCGGCCAGCCAGTCGCGCAGACGGCTCATACCTTCGCCGCCTTCCAGATCGTCTCGATCTCTTCCAACTGTTTCCCCTTCGTTTCCGGCGTCACCTTCCACACGAAGACCACCGTGAACGCGCACACGCCCGCATACAGTCCGAACGTGCCCGGCGTGCCGATGGCCGTCGAAATCTGCAAAAACGTGAAGGTCAGCGCCGAGCACGCCGCCCAAAGCGTCACCGTGGCCAGCGCCATCGCCCGCCCGCGAATCCGGTTGGGGAAGATCTCCGCCAGCACCACCCACACCCCCGGCCCGAGCCCCACCGCGAAGCACGCCGTGCAGCCGAGCATGGACGCGATCACCACCGCCGGCGAAGGATTCGCCCCGCGGAACGCCAGGCCCAGGCATACCAGGCACGCGCCCATTCCGCCCGCCGAGAGCATCAGCAGAACCCGCCGTCCCACCCGGTCGATCAGCCACAGCGCCACGATGGTCGCTACAAAATTGATGCTGCCGATCAGCACGTTGGCCCCGATCGCCGACGACGCGCTCTGGTGCCCCACCTTCTCCTGCAAAATCAGCGACCCGTAAAACAACACCGTGTTCACGCCCGTCCACTGCTGCGTCACCGCCAGCACCAGCCCAATCATCAGCGCCCGCCGCATGCCCGGAGCGAACAACTCCGCCAGCGTGCCGCTCTCTTCAGCGATGGCGAGGCGGATGCGCTCGATCTGCGCCGGAGCCTCCTCCGGATCGTCCACCCGTTTCAGAATGGTCAGCGCTTCCTTCTCCCGCCCCATCTCCACCAGCCAGCGCGGGCTCTCCGGCACGAAGTACAGCGCGCCAAAAAACGCCAGAGAAGGCACCGCCGCAATGGCGAACATCCACCGCCAGCCGTTTTCCACCTGGAACGAAAATCCCCAGTTCACCAGGTACGAAAGCAGAATGCCGGTCACGATGGCCATTTGGTTCAGCGACACCAGCCTCCCGCGAATCGCCGCAGGCGAAACCTCGGCGATGTACAGGGGCGCCAGCAGCGACGCGATCCCAATCGCGAGCCCGCCCGCGCACCGCGCCGCCGCGAACTGCGCCAGGTTGTGCGGCAGCGCCGCGCCGATGGAAGACACCGCGAACAGGATCGCCGAAAACAGCAGGATCGGCTTCCTTCCGAACCGGTCGCTCAGCCATCCGCCGACGGCCGCGCCCACCACGCATCCCATCAGCAGCGCCGTCGCGGCAATTCCGATCTGCGCTTCGCTCAGCCCGAACTGCTGTTTCAAAAACAGCAGCGCGCCGTTGATCACCGCAATGTCGAACCCGAACAGCAGCCCCGCCGCCGCCGCCACCACCGACACCCGGTACACATACTTCATTCCGGCCTCCATTCCGCCGTGAAGGCCGAAAATCCCGTCGGCCGCACCACGTCCAACCGCACCCGCGCCACGTCCTTGGACGCGAACGCCAGCCGCACCGGCGTCTCCTGGCCGGACCGTAGATCCGGCAGCGCCCGCTCCTGCCGCTCCACCGGAATCCTGGATGCCGCATACGCGATCCCGCGCAGCACGTACCCGCGCAGCGTGTATCCCGGCCCGCGCTCCCGCGTCCGCACCACGGCCGTCAATCCACCCGCCTGCCCGCCCGCCCGCAGCGATTCCACCGGGCTCGATTCTTCCCGCAGCGCCTCGAACGACGGCTTCCGCCGCCCGAATACGTCCACCACTCCGTGCACGCGTTGCTGGAGTGCCCCCGTTCCCTTGTCACCGACGTGCGTGCGGTAATCGTTGTAGCAGAAGAAAATCATCCCGGCCACAGCCGGGTGCGCGCGCATCACCGCCGTCTGTTCGCGCAGAACGCGGATGCGCTCCTCGTCTCCTTCCGGCCGCTCCGGTGTGCAGGCGCAGTAGCCGTATTCCGAAATCACGATCGGCTTGCCCGGAAACGCACGCGCGATCTCATCCAGATTACGCCTCACATCCTCCGCCGTGCCCTTGTACCACGAGCCGTAATACTCGTTCCACTCGATGAAATCCATCTCGCCCGCAACGTCGCGCGCGGCATTCGTCTGGAGCGAATTCGATGCGTACGAGCACAGCCGCCGCGGGTCCAGCCGCCTCGCCTCCGCCAGCAGCCGCCGCGCAAATTCCGCCGCCGGTGGGTTCTGGCCATTGATCTCGTTGCACAGGCCCCAGGAGACGATCGACGGATGGTTCCCGTCGTTCATGATCATCTCGCGCAGTTGTTCCAAACCGTTGTTCCAAATCTCCGCCGAAGGCTCGCTCGTCATGCCCTCGAATGTCTTCCCGCCCCACGCCGGCACTTCGGTTTGGATGAGGATGCCGTGCCGGTCGCAATAATCCAGCACCCGCCGGTCCTGCGGCCAATGCACGCGCGTGAAGACGCAGTTCAGCTTTTTCAAAT
>DATJMP010000109.1:0-5637 GCA_035508655.1 Bryobacteraceae bacterium | reverse complement strand
TATCAAATCCAGTTCCAGCCGCCCGCTTCGCTCGCGTCGGGCCCCTATAGCGGTTCCGTCGCGATTTCCGGCTCCGGCAATTCCACCGACAATCAAACCATCCCCGTCTCGATGCAGGTGACCAGCCAGCCGATCGCGGTGCCCGCAACCGCCACCACTTTTGCGCCTCAGCCTGTCACTACCGGCCTCACCATCCGCCTCGCGCAGGGCGCGCCGCCCCTCACCTATCCGTTTTCTCCCACCATTCTGCTGAATAACGCCGGCCAAGGCACGCTCTCGGTCCAGAACACCGCCATCACGGGCTCCTGGCTGAAGCAAGACCCGGTCACCGCTTACGGCGTTCCCGGATTTTTCGAAATCGATCCCACCGGGCTGGCGGTCGGCGACAATCCTGGCTCGGTCGCCTTTACCTCCAATGCCGCCAATGGCACCGTCACCGTACCCGTCGATCTCCAGATCGTGGCCCAGGGCGCGCCGCAAGTCTACTTTCAGGGCGTCCAGAACAATGCCACTTTCCTTCCCGGCGACACCGTCGCCCCCGGCGACATCCTGGTGGTCAAAGGCGAGCAACTTACCTTCAGCGCCCCTGCTTTGAATCTGCCCATTCCTCTGCCCACAGATGCCGGCGGCACCAGTGTGCTGGTGAACGGCACCGCCGTGCCTCTCTACTACACCTCTTACGGCCAGATCGCTTTTCAATTGCCCTACAATGTTCCGCCCGGCACCGCGCTGATCCAGGTCAAGCGGGATGACGGCCAGATCAGCAACCAGGCTTCCGCGATAGTCGCCGCCACCGCGCCGCGCCTGCTGGTGACGGTCAATCAGGATTCCAGCATCAATTCCGCCGCTCATCCGGCCCACGCCGGCGACGTGCTCACCGTTTACGCGATCGGCCTCGGCGCCACCTCTCCGGCCGTGGACGCCGGCGCCGCCGCGCCTTCCACCGAGCCACTGGCGCAAGTCTCCGGACTCATCGTCAACTTTGGCGACGGTCCCATCGGCACGCAGGAGGCCGCGCCGCTTTTCGCCGGCTTGACTCCTACCTTCGCCGGTCTCTACCAGGTGAACGTGTACGTTCCGTCGGGCCTCGATTCCGGCGCGGTGGACCTCTCGGTCTCCGTTTCCGGAAACATCAGTAACGCGCTCACCCTATACCTGCAGTAGCCGCGGCACGCGTCTTTACCACGCCGTCATCGCCTGCTCGAACAGCCGCGCCAGTTCCTCCGGCCCGGCCGGCCGCGGCGAAAGCTTGGTGACGCGATGCTGCGGCAAAGTTCCCTCCACGAGTTCCGGAATATCCGCCGCCGTGTACCCCACTTCCCGCAGCCCGTTGGGCACGCACAGCTTTTGCATGAACCAGGTAATCCGCTCCGCCAGCACCTTCCCCGCGTCCTCCAGCGGGTATTTCGACGCATCCGCTCCCAGCGCTTCCGCCGCCATGGCGTGCCGCTCCGGGCACGCGCACGCCGTGAAACGGAAAACCGCCGGCGCATTCAGAATCACCGAAAATCCGTGCGGCACCAGCGGCCGGCCTTGCGGATAGCCCGGCGCGCAATAGCTCTTCACGTTCCCGGAGACCGGGTACGACATGCCGTGCGGCAGATGCACCCCCGCATTGCCGAACCCGATTCCCGCATAAGAGGCGGCCAGCATCATATTCGCCCGCGCTTCGTCGTCGGACGGGTCTTCCACTTCGCGGATCAGATACCGCGCCACAATCCGCATGGCCTCCATCGACCACATGTCGCTGACCGGATTCGACCCCTGATAGGCCGGCCGCTCGATCGGCCGCCGTGGCTTCGGCCGCCCGGAAAACGGGAGCGCCGTGTACGATTCCACCGCATGGCTCAGAATATCCAGACCGCTCGATGCCGCCACCTGCTGCGGCATGGTGCGCGTATTCTCCGGGTCCACCAGTCCCAGCGTCGGCTTCAGACGCCGGCTGGCGATGCCCGTTTTGGCGTGCATGCGCGTCAAATCGAAAATGCTCACGCCCGTGGTTTCGCTGCCGGTTCCAGCGGTGGTCGGGATGGCAATCAGCGGTTTGAGCGGCCCCGGAATCGGCAGCCCGTTGCCCACCGGCTGGTTCACATAATCCAGGAAATCCGCCGGCGGGTAGGTCGTGTACAGATTCGCGGCTTTAGCAGTGTCGATCGTCGACCCGCCGCCCACCGCCACGAATGCGTCGCATTCGGACTGCGCCGCGAACGCAATCGCGTCCTCCATCGATTCGTCTGTGGGTTCCACGCGCACGCGGTCGTACAGTACAAACGGGATGCGATTGTCCTCGAGCGATTCCAGCACCGTCGCCACGGGCTGCAGCCGGCTCACTACCGGATCCGTGAACACAAGCGCCCGCCGCGCGCCAATGTCCACGAGGTCCATCCCCACTTCCCTCGTTACGCCGGCGCCGAAGCGCACGTTGGAAACCGCCATCTCAAATGCAATCTCGTTTTCCATTTAGTGTCCGATCATATCCCATGCCCGTCCCGGGCGCGATATACTCAGCCAACATGAGGGAAGTTTCCGTACTGCGTTGCTGTCTTCGTCTTCTGCTGCCCGCTGCCTGCGCCACCGTGCTGTTCGCACAATCGCACGAGCCCGTGCTGCCGGAGCAAGCCGTCAAAATCTCGGACCACGTCTGGGCCATCATGGGATGGCCGAACATTGGAATCGTGGTGGGAAGCCACGCTACGCTGGTGGTGGATACCGGCCTCGGCCCGCGCAACGGCGCCACCGCCGCCCGTGTCGCCGCAAAACTGGCCCCTGGCAACAAACTCTATCTCACCACCACGCATTTCCATCCCGAACATGCCAGCGGTGAAGCCGGCTTCCCCGCCGGCACCACCATCATTTGCGACGCCGTCCAGCAGCGGGAAGGAGAACTGCACGGCAAAGAGATGATCGACATGTTCGCCTCCCGCTCGGCCGAGCAGAAGGAACTGCTCACCAACGCCGTCATTCGCCCGGCAGACATCACTTTTTCGAACGAGGCCGGCGTCGATCTCGGCGGCGGCGTCATCGCCCGCCTGCTCTGGTTCGGAGGCGCGCATACCAAGGGGGACGAGCTCACTTTCGTCCTGCCGGACCGCACCCTCGTCTCGGGCGACGTAGTCCAGAACAAGGTCGTGCCCGGCATTTACGGCGATGGCGGCACGCCCGCCAGTTGGCTCGCTGTGCTGGACAAGGTGCAGGCCCTGAATGTGGCGCACGTTCTTCCCGACCACAGCGCTCCCGGCGACGGCAGCATGGTGGCAGCCGAAAAACAGTTCATCAGCTCCCTTCGCACTTCTGCTCTTGCGCTTAAGGCGAAAGGCGTCTCCGCGGACGACGCCGGCAAGCAGCTCTCCACCGAGTTCAAAGCGAAGTATCCGGATTGGCCAAGCATGAACGTGGCCGGCTTCGTCCACAGCATCTACGCCGAATAGCTAGCGTGGGGCAGATCGCCCTCCGCGGTCTGCTTCCACCACCCCTCAATCCATGCGCAACGCCCGCATCGGATCCGTGCGGCTGGCCCGGCGCGCGGGTACGAACGTAGCCGCGATCGCCGCGGCCACCAGCACCCCGATCATCAGCGCGAATGTTCCCGCATCCGCCGGCTGCATTCCCTCCACCAGCCGGCCGAGCGCCCGCGCGGCCGCCAGCGCCGCCGCGGCTCCCGCGGCCACGCCCGCCGTGATCATGCGCACACTCTGCCGGAACACCAGCCTCCTCACATCCCCTGCCGTCGCGCCCAGCGCCATGCGCACTCCGAATTCCGGCACGCGAAGGCCGGTGAGATACGCCAGCACTCCGTAAATCCCGATCGCGGCCAGCAGCAGCGAAAGCCCGGCAAAAATCCCGAACAGCAGAAGCAGAAACCGCTGCCGCCCCAGGCTTGCCGCCGCGAGCTGCTCCAGCGTTCGCACCTCGTACAGCACCTGGTCGTTGGCCTCGCCCCGCAGCTCATGCCGCAGCGGCTGCACGACGGTTAGCGGCGGTACGCTGGTCCGCACCGCAATCGACATCAGCTCCGACCACCGCCGCATCCACGCGTCCGGCACCTGCGCGAACGGATAATAGAACTGCGCGCGCAGGCTTGATTGATCATCGCTCGCCAGGCCCCAATACCGCACATGCCCCACCACCCCCACGATCAGCAGCGGCTCCGTTCCCATGTCCGGAATCCACAACTGCCGTCCGACCGGGTCCTGCCCGGAAAACGCGCTCCGCGCCAGAACATCGTCAATCACGATCACCCGGCGGTTGCCCATACGGTCGCGCTCATCGAAGAATCGCCCGGCGCGAAGCGGGATGCCCATCACCCTTAAATAATCCGGCGTGACGCAGGTCGAAATCGCTACCGGCTGACGGTTGTCCGGCGGCAGCGCCGCGCTGGTCCAGTAGGTGTTTTCGTTATGCCCCTCCCGCATCGGTACGGTGTCGACGACCGTCGCGGATTCCACGCCCGGCACGCGCCGCGCCCGCTCCAGCACGTCGTCCCATGCCGCGCGGATTCGCGCCGGATGCGGCAGAACGGCCGGAGAGAGCGCCATCCGCGACACCATCACATTTTGCACGTTGACGCCCGGGTCCAGCGCCGAGAGAACCAGCAAGGTTCGCCCGAGCATCCCCGCCGCCACCAGCAGCACCACCGCCAGCGCGATCTCCGCGCTCACCAGCGCGCCGTGCAATCGCCGCGACCCGCCCGAGACCGCCCGCGCTCCTGCCCGCAATGCCGCTTCCAGCGATCCCGACGGAACGCGCAGCGCCGGCGCCAGTCCGAACAGTATGCCGCTCATCACTGAAATCGCGCAGGCGAACGCCAGCACCCATCCATCCACGTGCACCTCTGCCGCCCGCGGCAGCTCACCCGGCCAGAACCGAAGGAACGGCTTTAAGCCCGCGGACGCCAGCGCTACTCCCAATCCACCTCCGCCCAGGCCGAGCAGCGCGCTCTCCGTCAGGCACTGCCGCACCAGCCGCCATCGGCCCGCACCGAGCGCCGCCCGCATCGCCAGCTCGCGCTCCCGGGCAACCGCCCGCGCCAGCATCAGGCTGGCAACGTTCGTGCATGCGATCAGCAGCACCAGCGTGACCGCCGCCAGCAGCAGCCACAGCGTCGGCCGCACATCCCCCACATCCGGCTGCAGCGGCCTCACACGCAAACTGAGGTCGCGGTTCGTATCCGGGAACTGCGCCGCCAGCCCATGCCCCAGCGCCGCCATCTCCGCCTGCGCCTGTGCGAATGTGGCGCCGGGACGAAGCCGCCCGATTCCCCGCACCGGATGCGCGCGCCGGTTCTGCAGGTACGCGCCCGTGTCCTGCCCGAGCGGCGTATAGACATCGCCTTCTCCATCCAGTTGCAAACCAGGCGGAGCGATGCCCACCACCGTGTATCGCTTGCCATCCAGCACCAGCGTCTTGCCGACCGCGCCAGGCTCGGCTCCGAAATGGCGCTGCCACAGGCCGTAGCCCAGGATCGCCGCCGGAATGCCGCCGGGCCTGTCTTCTTCCGGCAGAAAATCGCGCCCGCGCCACAGCCGCACCCCCAGCACCGCGAATAGATTGTGCGAAATCTCGAACTGCTGTTCGTACTCCGCCTCTCCCGGCTCGCTGAGCGTGGCCGAATTGTAAACCCAGCCCGCAACCTCCATC